>DATBRU010000059.1:0-11263 GCA_036560105.1 Candidatus Limnocylindria bacterium
GATCTTCGACACCCTCCAGGCATGAGGTGAGGCGGCCGACGACGACGTCGGCCGCCAACCCGTCATCCACCGCGTCGATTGCCTCGGCGAGGCGTCGTCGCCGCGCCGGGTCGGTCTCCGCCGATCCGAGGTGGCGCACCAGCGAACCGATGTCCGCGTGCGTCGCCGCCAGCTCCTCGGGCGGCTCATCGAGCGCCTCGGCAAAGTAGGCGACCGCCAGCGACAGCAGGTCGTCGAGGTCTGCCGCGCCCCGGTGCGTCCGATCGTTGTCGCCGACGACGAGGGCGTACCCATCCTCGACGGTCGGCGCGAAGCCGACCCAGGGCCCGTCGGGCCCGAGACGTCCCACCGCGCACGCTGCCGCGGCCACGGCGACGGGCCGGGTGTCCGCCTAGTCCTTCACCTGGCTCGCGGGAAGCACCACGATCCGTCGGTTCGGCTCGACGCCGACGCTCTGGGTGCGGACCTTGCCGTTCTCGAGCAGCGCCATGTGGACGACGCGGCGCTCGATGGCGGGCATGGCCTCGAGCTGGATGATCTTCCCGGTCTGGACGACGCGCTTCGCCGCTCGATCCGCGACGTCTCGCAGCTGCTCCTCGCGCCGGCCACGATAGTTCTCGACGTCGATCGCAATTCGATGGTGCTGTCCCACCCGACGCCCGACGATGAGGTTGACGATGTGCTGAAGGCTCGCCAGCTTCTCGCCGCGGCGACCGATCAGCGCACCCAGATCGTCGCCGGTGACGTTCAGGCGCGCCGTGTCAGTGCCAGTCGCGACCTCGACCGTCGCGCCGATGCCCATCAGCGTGATCATCTCGCCGAGAACGGTCTGTGCCGTCTCGAGCGTCTCGCGCTCCTCCGCCGACAGCTCGTCGAGCGGCTTGCCGGGCACGAACGGCGTGGGTTCGCGATTGGGCCGATCCGGCCGCGGCTCGCGCGGCGGCCGCTCACTGATGGCGTGCTCGCGGTCGCGCTCACGCCCGTTGCGACCTCGACCACCTCGGCCACGCCCGCCGCGGCTGTGCCGGCTCGCATCGGCGCGTGCGAGCTCTGCGACCTGGTCGTCGGCATCGGTGGGTGCGCTCGAGACGTCCCCAACGAGCTCCCCCTCTCCCAACTCGGGCTCGACAGGGGTCCACGACGGCTCCAGGGGCTCGGTTGCCTCGTGCAGGGTCTCGATCGGCGATTCGGTCGAGGGCTCGGGCCGCGACTCCATGGGAGGCACGATGGACGCTTCCATCGGCGCCTCGATGCGCGGCTCCTGCCGGACCGTCTCGGCCGCCGCGACCGCCGACTTCGGTGCGGCCAGGATGCGGGCCTCCTCGCCGCCGACGCCGAGCACGCCGCGGCTGCCCTGGGCCAGGATCTCGATGTCGAGGTCGCCGAGGTCGGCGCTGAACTCGGCCATCGCGGCGCGGATCGCCTCTTCTACGTTCTTGCCTGTGAACTCACGAAAGGTCATCGCTTCTTGCCTCGTCGTCTGGCGCCGCTCTGCCTGCGGTTCGCGGCGGAGCTGCTGGGGTTCGAGGGCTGGGCCGCCTTCGCCGGCGCGTCGGTGGTTTCGACGCTCTTCGGGCGAGACGGGGGCGGTTCGTCACCCCTCGGCGCCCACGATGGGGCCCAGCCGAAGAGCGGGAAGAGGTTGCCCCAACCCATGATGAGGTACTGCTGCACCACGAGATAGGCGGTGTACACGACCCAGTAGAGAATCAGGCCGCTGGGGAAGATTCCTCCCCAGACGATGGTGAGCAGCGGGAACGTGTACATCATCGTGCTCGTCATCCCGGAGGTCGGGTCCTCCGCGTTCGGCCGCGGGCTGGTCATCTTGACCTGCACGAACTGGAGGACCGCGGCGATGACGGCGAGCATCGAGATGGCGAACACCCCGATCGAGATCGCGAAGACGCTGTCGACCGCGGCCAGGTTCAGGTTGAACAGCCAGGCCGTGGTGGTGTCGACCGACTCGGTGAGCTTGATCGGCGTGATGAGCTGGCAGTTGATCGGGAGGAACTGCGGCAGCTGGCTGTACTGGGGCAGGTTGCAGGGCCCGTCGATCGCGACCTGGTAGGAGCCAGACTGTCCCGCGACCGGGACGATCAGGCCAGGCACGGCCTCCAGGGCGTCGAAGGCCGCCTGGTTGTCCCCGTTCGGGTGGAACCCCGAGATCACGCCCGACGCGCGGATGAGGGCCTGGTACAGGGCAAACAGGATCGGCAGCTGGAGGACGACGGGAAGGCACCCGCCGAACTGGTTGACGCCGTGCTCCTTGTACAGCGCCATGGTCTCTTCGGTGACCTTCTGCCGATTGCCCTTGTGCTTGCGCTGGATCTCTCGAACCAGCGGCTGCATCCGCTGCATCTCCTTCTGCGAGCGGATCTGTCGCACGAACAGGGGAGCGAGGATGGTGCGGATGACGATCGTGAAGATGATGATCGCCAGCGCGAAGTCGATGATCGGTAGGTCGTAGAGGAAGATGAGGAGGTTGAAGAGCGGCAGGAAGAACACGTCCCACGGCGGGTTGAAGTGCTCGATCCCGAGGAAGCCGGCTCCGATGATCAACGCGTCTCGATTCGTCTATTTCTGGGGAACCGGGTCGTAGCCACCCGGGTGAAACGGGTTGCAGCGACCGATGCGCTTCACGCCCATCCACGAGCCACGCAAGAGCCCGTGCTCCTCGATCGCCTGGTAGGTGTACACCGAGCAGGTCGGGGAGTATCGGCAGCTCGGCGGCATCCAGAAGGACAGCTTCTGGTACGCGACGATCAGTCCCAGGCCGATGCGCTTCATCGGGGAATGCCGGACCGCTCCAGGAGCGCGTCGATGGCGACGCCCAGCGCGGCGTGGCTCGCCTCGCCGGCCGCGGGCCGGGCGATGAGGAGCAGGTCCCACCCGGGACCGATACGGTTCTCCAGTCGCTCTCGCAACAGTTCCCGCAACCTCCGACGGACTCGATTCCGCTGAACGGCGCCGCCCAGCGTGCGTGGTGTCGACAGCCCGATTCGCGTCTCGGCTCGATCGGTTCTCAGTGATCGAAGGACGAGCAGCGGTGTCGAGCGCGCGGTGCCGTGACGGCCGATCGCCTCGAAGTCCGCGCGGCGCCGGAGCGTCGGCAGCACGGGCACGGATCTCCGAGGCCCCTCGGCGATCAGACGGTCAGCCGCTTGCGGCCCTTGGCGCGACGACGAGCGAGCACGCGCCGGCCGCCCTTCGTCGCCATCCGGGCCCTGAAGCCATGCTCACGCTTCCGCGCGCGCTTCTTGGGCTGATACGTCCTCTTCATGAGTGCGTGCTGTTTCCTCGTTCACTGAGGCGCGCCGGGGCCCTTCACACACGAACGGCTGGCGTTCCGCCAGCCTGCGCACGATCTCGGTGGCCCGTTTCGCTCTGATCGCCGATTCTACCGGCGAGGTGCGTGACGGGTCAAACGATAGAACCGCCGCATCCATTGCCCCGCGGAATCGGCCGCTGCTATAGTGGCCCGACCCCCGCCCCGGACCGTCAGGCACCCCACGTTTCAGTCTCGGGTCGGATCGGTATTGAGCCCCACGCGGCGGCGCCGCAGATCGTTCCGGAGAGAGCCCGATTGATGGAAGCGAAGCAGGTGTGGCGCGCCGCGCTCGGCGAGCTGCAGGTCTCCCTGTCACCGGCGAACTTCGAGACCTGGCTCAAGGACACCGAGCTTGTCGAGATCGACGACAACCGGTATCGCATCAGCGCACCAAACGGCTTCGCGCGTGACTGGCTCGACAACCGATATCGGCCGCTGATCAGCCAGACCCTGGCACGCGTCGTCGGTGGATCGGTCCAGGTCGAATTCGTGGTGGCCGATGCCTCCGGGCCCATTCCCGAGCAGGTCGACGAGGAGGCGCGGCTGGCCATGCCGCCACTCTCGGCCGGCGGCAATGCCATCAACCTCAACAGCCGCTACACGTTCAGCAACTTCATCGTCGGGTCCGCCAACCGCCTGGCGCACGCGGCGGCCCTCTCGGTCGCCGAGCGCCCCGGTCACGCGTACAACCCGCTCTTCCTGTACGGCGGCGTCGGGCTCGGCAAGACCCACCTCATGCACGCCATCGGCAACGCCGTGTCGGCGAAGTTTCCGCGCAAGCGGATCCTGTACGCCACGAGCGAGAAGTTCACGAACGACTTCATCAACTCGATCCGCGAGCAGAAGATGGAGGACTTCCGGAACCGATATCGGCGCATCGACGTGCTCCTCATCGACGACATCCAGTTCATCGCCGAGCGCGAGCGGACCCAGGAGGAGTTCTTCCACACGTTCAACGCCATTCACGAGGCGGGCAAGCAGGTCGTCCTCTCCAGCGACCGGCCGCCGAAGGCGATCACCACGCTCGAGGAACGGCTCCGCAGCCGATTCGAGTGGGGCCTGATCGCCGACCTCACGCCCCCGGATCTCGAGACGCGCATCGCGATCCTGCGCAGCAAGGCGGAGGACCAGCTCCACCTCATCCCGTCCGAGGTGATCGACTTCATCGCGCGCAAGGTCGTGAGCAACGTACGGGAGCTCGAGGGTGCGCTCAACCGCGTCGTGGCCTACGCGTCGATGAGCGGGATGCCGGTGAACATCGAGCTGGCTTCGGCGGTGCTCAGCAACGTCATGTACAACCCGCGCAAGAAGTCGATCACGCCGCAGCGCATCGTGCGCGCCGTGGCCGACTACTACGGCGTCAACCTGGATCAGCTGCGCAGCAGCAAGCGCGACCGCGCGATCGTGGTACCCCGCCAGATCGCTATGTTCCTCATCCGCGAAGAGACCGATATCAGCCTCCTGCGCATCGGCGCCGAGCTCGGCGGCCGCGATCACTCGACCGTCCTCCATGCGTGCGACAAGATCGCGCGCGAGCTGAGCGAGAACGACGAGATGCGGCGTGAGATCAGCGCCGTGCGGGAGATGATCTACTCCGAGTGAGCGGTGGCCCCGGGCACCGCGAAGGGCCCTCGTTGGTGGATAAGTCGGCCGATCTGGTGGATATCTCGGACACGATGTGGACAATCGGCCACGCACGACGCCCATGCGGGTAGGCTTCATCCACCGAGATCGGTCGTTCGTCCGCCGCGAGTGCCCCGTCGGAGGCGATCCGTCCACCGTTGCGGGCAGGGTTGTCCGCAGCCGTCGTCACGCGCGGCCGAGATCGGATCATGGCGACTTGTACACAACATCCACACGCCTACGAGAGACGGCTGCGGATGAGTATCCTTAAGAGAGAACCGATGGAGGGACCAGGCCAATGGTGGATATCGGTCCTGCCGGCGCGGTCAAGGAGATCGGAGTGGGCATGAACGTCTCGGTGATGCAGGAGAACCTTGCGCGTGGCCTGCAGACGGTCAGCCGTGCCGTGAGCAACCGCGCCACCTTGCCCGTCCTCGCGAACGTGCTGCTCAAGACCGAGAACGCCGGGTTGAAGCTGACCGCCACCAACCTCGAGATCGGCATCAACTCATGGGTGCCGGGGAAGGTCGAGGCAGAGGGCGAGATCACGGTCCCCGCCAAGCTCCTCACCGACCTGGTGACGTCGCTGCCGAACCAGCGCATCGACCTCGTGCTGTCGCCGAAGGACCGGACCCTCAAGGTCACGTGCGGGAGCAACCGCTCGAGCATCAAGGGCATCGAGGCGGACGAGTTCCCGGTTGTCGCCGCGATCGGCGAGACCCCGGCCACCAGCGTGGATGCGCGCGTGTTGCGCGAGGCGCTTGGGGAGGTCGTGTTCGCCGCCGCCAGCGACGAGAGCCGACCGATCCTGACCGGCGTGCTGACCCGTCTCGACGGAGACCGGATGACGCTTGCGGCGGCCGACAACTATCGCATCGCGGTGCGCACGCTGACCCTGGACAAGCCCGTGTCGCCCGAAGTCGTCATCGTCGTGCCGGGGCGCTCGTACGCGGAGCTCATGCGCGTGCTGCCCGACACTGAGGCACCGATCGAGATCACGGTCACGCCCAACAAGAGCCAGGTGCTCTTCCATGTCGAGGGCATCGACCTCGTCAGCCGCCTGATCGAGGGCCAGTTCCCGAACTACGAGCCGGTCATCCCGACAGCGCATACCTCGCGGGCTGTGGTGGACCGCGAGGCCCTGCTGGCCGGCGCGCGCCGGGCAAGCATCTTCGCCCGCGACAGCGCGAACATCGTGAAGATCGAGCTCGGCGGCGAGGACGGCGACGGCTCCGGCGTGGCGATCACGGCGCACGCCGCCGACGTGGGTGACAACGCGGACACGATCGAGGCGGCGGTCGAGGGATCGGCCACGGCCATCGCGTTCAACGCCCGATACCTGATCGACGTGCTCAGCGCTCTCGGCGCCGATGAGGCGGCCCTGGAGCTCTCGGGGCCGCTGGCGCCCGGCGTCATCCGCGGCATCGGCAAGGACGACTACGTCCACGTCATCATGCCGGTCCGCACGGCCAGCTGAGCACCCCAATGGCGCTGCGCGCCGCGCCGCGCCGAGCCGCCGGCGCGACCATGGAGCTCACCCGGCTCGAGCTCACCGACTTCCGCAGCTATTCCGCGGCGGAGCTGCGGCCGGACCCGGGGCTGACCGTCATCGCGGCACCGAACGGCGCGGGCAAGACGAACCTGCTCGAGGCCGTGCACGTGGCGATCACCGGTCGATCGCACCGGGCCGGGACCGACGCTGAGCTCGTGCGCCATGGTGCCGACCTGGCGCGCGTCGTCGTCGAGCTTGGAGGGGGGACGGTCGACGGGGGCGCGACCGTCGAGCTGGTCGTCCCCGGAGCGGAGGCGCCCGCCGGGATCCGCAAGCGCCTCACCGTGAACGGTGTGGCCCGGCGCGCCTCATCGGTGGCCGAGACCGCCCGTGCCGTCCTGTTCCGCCCCGAGGAGATGCTCCTCCTGGTCGGCGGTCCGTCGGATCGACGACGGTTTCTCGACACGATCCTGGGGCAGCTCGACCGGCAGGGCGGGCGCGACCTCGTCGAGCTGGCCCGAATCCTCGCCCAGCGCAACGCCCTGCTCCGCGCGATCCGGGCCGAGGAGGCGGGGATCGACAGCCTCGCGTTCTGGGATGAGCAGCTCGCAGCGACCGGTGCGCGCGTCATGCGCGGGCGACTGTCGGTCGTGGCCGAGCTCCGCGAGCGGCTTCCCGGGCTGCACGACGCCGTGGCCAACCCCGACGAGCGCGGGGCGTCGGTCGAGCTGGCATACGCGGACTCGCTCAAGGACGCCTGGCCGGAACGATCGGCCGCGGCCGACCGCTTGCCGGCCGAGGAGGAGCTTGCCGCCGCCTACCGCGTGCGCATCGCGGACGTCCGCGAGCGCGAGGCGTGGAACGGGGTGAGCCTGGTCGGACCCCAGCGCGACGACCTGCGCGCCACGCTCGGCGGCCGCGACGTGTCCGTCCATGCCAGCCGCGGTCAGCAGCGCACGATCATCCTCGCGCTGAAGCTGGCCGAGACGGACCTCCTCGGGGCCGATGGGCCGCGGCCCATCCTCCTCCTGGACGATGTGTTCAGCGAGCTCGACCCCGACCGGTCGCGCCGCCTGTCGGAGCTCCTCGCGGACCGCGGGCAGGCGATCGTGACGACCGCCGACCCCGGATCACTCGACGCGGCCCGCGGCCGCGACGCCGCGGTGTGGCGCATCGTCGATGGCCGCCTGGAGCCTGAGCCGTGAGCAACCGCGAAGAGGCCGGAGCGGCCGTCCAGCGCGCCCTGGTGGCATGCATGGGACCGGCTGCCGCCGGCCAGCTCGCGCTGGCCCAGGTCCGCCTGGCATGGGCCGAGGTGATGGCCGACGGCCACCTGGAGCGTGATCCATTCCACAGCCGCATCACGCGAGTCACCGGCGGCACGGCCCACGTCGAGGCGTCCGATCCGATGCTTGCCCAGGAGCTCACCCTGCGCGCCGACGCCCTGGTCTGGTCGGTCAACGCCCGCATGAAGGGACGGCCCGGGGCGACCATCGAGTTGCGGCGGGTGGCCGTATCGGTTGGTCGAGCCGAGCCCGGGGCATCCATATAATCGGGCGAGGTCCGCATCAAGAGCTGTCCCCCGGCGCAACCATGACCACCCGCTTCGCGACCCGGATAGGGCTGCCGTCGCCCGATGAGCGCCCGGCTGACGCGTTCGACGTGGTCGCGTTCCATGAGCCGGCCATGGGCGCCGAGGCCCGGACCAAGGGCAGCCTGTTCCTGTTGGCCCAGCTCACCGGTGGCAGCCCGAGCCTCGCCGCCGCGGCGCGCGAGGCGCTCGAGGCGATGCGGCGGGACTACTACTACGACCTGTCGGCAGGCGTCGCGGTAAGCCTCACCAAGGCGGTTGCATCGGCCAACCGGCGCCTCTACCACCAGCGTCGCCGCCTTGCCATTCCCCGCCGAGCGGGCGTGAGCGTGGTGGCCGTCGTCGTCCGGGGCCGCGAGGCGCACGCCGCCAAGCTCGGTCCGGCCAGTGCCGTCATCGTGCGCGATGGCCGCATGTACGAGGTTCCTCCACCGCCCGCCGCGACGGAGGAGGACCCACGCGTCCGCAGCCGCCGCGTCGCGGCCAGCCTCGGCGAGGCGCTCGAGGTCGAGCCGTACACGTGGCACGGCGCGCTGGCCGCCGGCGATCGCATCGGTCTCGTCAGCCGCCATTTCGCGCAGGCGGTTGGGGTCGAGGAGCTCAAGACATCCCTGGCGCGAATGCGCCCGGCGCAGGCGGTCGAGCATCTCCAGCGCGTGTTCGCCATCAGGGGTGGGACCGGATCCGACGGGATGCTCGCGGTCGAGATCGCCGAGCTCGCGCCGACCGCGACCGTCCACCAGCTCGAGCCCGTTCGGCCCGCGGAGCCGCTTGCCGGTCTTCCCGACCAGAGCCCGGTCCCCCTCGCCGATGCGATCGGGCGCGGGTTCCATCGTGCCGGCCACGCGGCGGAGGGCGCTCGTGCCGCCGCGGGCCGCGGTGTCGTCACCGGCCTGTCGTGGATCCTCGCCTTCGTGCCCCGGCGTCGGCCGGAGTACCCGCGCTCGATCCCGCGCACCGCGGAGCGCGAGGCCGGACGCCGGCGCCGCATCGGGCTGGCCGGGATGGTCGTCGTGGCGGGCATCATGGCTGTCGGGTCGACCGTCGCGGCCTTCCCGACCGCTCGGCCGACGGACGCGATCCCCCGTGCCACGACAGCCCGGCAGTCGATCGCCGAGGCGGTCGAGCTGGTCGAGGCCGTCGAGGACGAGGTGGGTGGGGCCGACCTGGTCGACCGTGACCCCGAGCGTGCCACTGAGCTGCTGACCGACGCCCACGCCGCGGTGGAGCGCGCCGAGAGCGTCGGAGTGGACCCGGCCGAGCTGGCGCCGCTCCGGGCGCGGATCGCCGGTCGCCTCGATGCGCTCTACCGCGTCACCCGTCTCGACCGTGCCGAGACGGTGGTCGACCTCACAGCGGCCTTTGACGACGTCGATCCCGTCGACATGGTGGCGGCGAGCGACGGATCGCTGTGGATCCTCGAGCGCGGCCGCGGGCGGGTCATCCGGCTCGACCCGGTCGACGGCTCGACCTCCGTCATCTTCCGTGCCGGCCAGGAGCTTCCGGGCGGCGACGTCCCGGCCGCACCGTGGCTCATCGCGACCGCCGCCACGGACGTCGTGGTCATCGATCGCGCCAGGACCGCGTGGCGGATCGACCTGGCCGAGCGGATCGCGCGGCCGATGGAGATGAACGGGGCCGCGCAGCTCGGCGACGAGACGACCTTGATCGGCGCCCTGCAGCATCGACCGCCACTCGAGATCTTCACCCTGTATGTCGTCAACCCGGAGACCGGCGGCATCGACCGCTGGAGCCCTCCGCCGGTGATCCCGGTCACGTATCCCGACCCGCCCGAGCCGTTCCTCGTCGAGGCGCCCGACCTCGACCCGCGCGCTGCTCGAGACCTTCGCGTCGATGTGAGTGCGTGGCTGCTGCACGCCTCGACGGTGACGCGCGTCGACTTCGGCTCTCCCTCCAGCCAGGAGGACTACTCGCTCGACCCGCCGCCCGATGCCGAGATCCATCCGGCGCTCGACTACCGGCTCCTCGATGGCGCGACCATCGGTGACCGCGAGCTGCTGTACGTGTACGACGCCGCGGGGCAGCGCATCATCGCCTTCCAGCGAGCGGACGGCGCGTTCGTGCGGCAGTGGCTGGCGCCCGACGATGGACCGCTCGCCGGCGCGCTCGACGACGTCCGAGCCCTGTCGGTGACCTCCGTGGCGGACGGGCCACCGGCTGCGTACGTGCTCACCGCCGATGGTGTGCTGCGGCTCGTCCTCGAGTAGCCGGCGGTAGAATCGGCGGATGGTTCGCCTCGTCGAGATGGTGGTCGAAAGCGTGCGCGTGCACATGCTCTCGAGCCAGCATGTCGTGATCCTCAAGGAGTCGGAGCGTGACCGATACCTCCCGATCTGGATCGGCTCCGACGTGGCGAACGCGATCGCGATGCGCCTCCAGGGCCTCTCCGCCGAGCGCCCGCTCACGCATGACCTGATGGTCAGCATCCTCACGTCGCTCGGATCGAGCATCAGCCGCGTCGTCGTCACGCACGTGACCGACGGGACGTTCCACGCTCGCCTGTACCTGGAGACCTCGAGCGGCGACGAGACCGAGGTCGACTCGCGCACGTCCGACGCGATCGCCGTCGCCGTCCGCACCGGGTCGCCGATCTACGCCGATGAGCGCGTGCTCGACGAGGCCGGCGTCGAGCCCGATGCGACCGAGGAGGGCACCGCGGAGGAAGAGGAGCGCCTCGCCGTCTTCCGCGAGTTCGTCAACTCCCTGGACGTTGATCTCCCCGGTCACGGCGAGGGTGGTCCGTCCGAGGAGTCCTGACCCCTCAGCGCGAGCGAATCGGCCCGAGCGTCTCGGTGCGACGCGTCCAGAGCGCCCAGCGCAGGCGCCCGATGTCGCGGAACGTGCGCAGGATCTTCCCGAAGCTGGCCCCGGTGTTCGTGCCCGCGGCGCGCGGGTAGTGCGTGACGCCGACCTGCGCGACCCGCTCGCCACGCGCGTGAAGCTTGATGAGCAGCTCGGCCGACAGGAAGGGGGAGTCGGTCGTGAGCGGCAGCCCGTCGAAGACCTCGCGCCGGAAGAGCTTCATGGCGCAGTCGATGTCCCGCACCCGCAGCCCGAAGACCATCGACGCGATGGCGTTGTAGGTCTTGGCGATGAAGATGCGGTGGAACGGATCGCGCCGCTTGATGCGATACCCGATCACCGCATCGACCGGCTTGCGCTCGTCGGCGAGCCGGTCGAGCAGGCGGCTCATCTCGCGCAGGTCGAA
>DATBRU010000060.1:0-6817 GCA_036560105.1 Candidatus Limnocylindria bacterium
CAGGTGCCCGGCTTCATGAAGGAGATCGTGGCAGAGCTGTCGCAGCTCGCACGGCGTTCCTCGGAGGTCTCACAGCGCTCCGGGGTGAGCGTGCGCGTCACGATCGCGAACCACGAGACGCTCGCCGCGGCCGCGCTGAAGCGGGCCATCAGGCTGGGCGAGCCCAGCGCCGCGCCCCGCATCAGCGATCTCCCGGCGGTGGTTGCATCGACCGCCGGCAAGATCGAGCTGGAGACGCTCGGCGACGAGACGCGCGAGGACCGCGTGGTCGAGAAGCTCGTGGCGCGGGCGGTGGTCAACGTCTTCAACCGCCACTTTGCGCTGAGCGAGCTGGCGCCGCTTCTCGAGCGATTCGAGGAGGAGGGGCTCGAGGCCGAGGTCGGCGAGCTGATCCCGTCCTCCACGCACGGCCAGATGGTCGATGCCATCCCGGAGCTCCGGTCCGCCATCGGCCGCCTCGACGCCGGTGAGTCGGCTGCCGGTGTTGCCTCCGCTGCCGAGCTGGTGCTCGAAGGACTGCATCTGAACCGGCGGCTCAACAAGGAGCGACGAGGCAGCGCCATCCGCTACGCGCGCTGATGACCGAGGCGCGGGACCCGTTTCCGAGCGCTCGGTTCGGGGAGCTCATCCGACGGCTCCCGGCGTACGCGCGCCTGGCGTGGCAGCTGAGCCGCGACGACCGTCTGCCGCCATCCCGCCGTGCCGCGCTCGTCGCCGGAGCGGTCTACCTCGTGTCACCGATCGACCTCGTCCCCGGCATCATCCCGGTGGCCGGCCAGCTGGATGACGCCGCCGCGGTCCTGCTCGCGTTGCGCCTCGCCCTGAACGGCCTGCCGCTCGCCGAGCGTGAGCGCGCGCTCGCCAACGTCGGTCTCGGGGTCGGGGTCCTCGAGCGCGACCTGGCGACCGTCGGGGCGCTGTACGCATGGTTGGCACGGCAGGCCGCCCGCCTGGCGTGGATGGGGACGCGCTGGCTCGCACGGACGGGCGGCCGGCTGACGACACAGGCCGCAGGTCGCCTGCGGCGCACCAGATCGGTGGTGCCGCCCGTCGACGGCGGTACCTTCGGCCCATAACCGGCGCGCTCATCGGCCCGTAGGCTCCGCCCACCGAGAACTCGCGCCCAGGGTGTCACCCGTTCAGATGGTTCTCCATGGGGGGCGGTCGCTTCGAACGACCCTCACCCAGTGGCTATTCCCGCTCCTCGGCGTGGCGCTGGCCGCCGTGGTGGCCCTTGCGCTGCTGGCGTACGGCGGTGGCATCGGCGGCCAGCTCGTGCGCGTCCTCGGGGCACTGGTCGCGACCATGATCGCGGCCATGGGCTGGCGCGCCGGTCGGGGGCGGGCCCGGTCCGCGCGCGGGTGGATCGCGCTTGCCGTCGGCATCTGGCTCCTGAGCGAGGTCGGGCGGCTCGTTGCCGCCGTCACCGGCGCCCCGCCGCCCCTCGGGTTGCTCGGCATCACGGCGCTCGCCGTCTGCGCCGGCGCCACGTTCGTGACGGCGGTGCGAGGGCGCATGCGGGCCGTGGACGAAGCGGTGCTGTACCTCGACTCGGCAGCGGTGTTCTTCGGACTCGCCGGAGCGGTCCTGGTCGTGGGATCGAGCCTGGTCGGCGACACCAGCGGGTTCGGCCTGCTCATCCACATCGCGTTCTTCATCGGCGTGCTGGCGGCGACGCTCGTGCTCGACCTGTCGACCCGGGTCCCGCTGCGCTTCGTCGGCCACTGGGAGATCCTCTTCGGGATCGGCCTGGCGGCCGTCGGCTACATCGGCCTCCTCCAGCCGACCGACGGTGGCCTCGCGCAACAGCTCTTCCACGCGACCATCGCGGGCGGCGTCCTGCTGGCGGCCCACGGTGCGGCCCACTGGACCGATGAGCAGGACGACTCGCCAACCTACGCGGCCATCGCCGGATCGCTGCGCGGGCTGATTCCGCTCGCGAGCGCCCTGCTGACGGCGGGCGTCGGCGTGCTGCTCATCACGCGCCCCGCCATCGTGAGCGACGAGCTGCGACTCGCGATGGGCGCCGCGCTCAGCCTGGTGGTCATGGCCGTCCTGGCGCGCCAGACGCTCCTGCTCCTCGACCGGGAGCGCGTGATCGGACGGGAGCAGCGGCTCTCCGACGAGCTCACCGTGGCAGAGGCTCAATACCGCGCCGTCGTCGAGCGCGTTCCCGGCGTGGTCTACGTCGCCGAAGCGGGGCAGAACGGCCGCTGGCATTTCGTGAGCGCCAAGATCCAGGAGCTGCTCGGCTACAGCGCCGAGGAATGGACCGCCGATCCGGCGATGTGGATGACGCGCATGCACCCCGGCGATCGCGATCGCATGATCCTGGCCGAGGCGCAGGACCGCGATCGTCCCGAGACGTACGGTCGATGGGAGTACCGGCTCATCGCCCGCGATGGCCGCGTGGTGTGGGTCATCGACGACGAGGCGGTCATCTCCCGCGACAACGACGGACGGCCGGCCATGGTGCAGGGCATCCTGGTCGATATCAGCGACCGCAAGCACCTCGAGGACCAGCTACGGCACCAGGCCCTGCACGATCCGCTGACGGGACTGCCGAACCGCGTGCTGTTCGTGGATCGGCTCTCGCACGCGCTCGTGCGTCGCGGGAACCCGGGCACCGGCATGGCGGTCCTGTTCGTCGATCTCGACGACTTCAAGGTCGTCAACGACACGTTCGGTCACGCGGTCGGCGATGAGCTCCTGCGGCTGGTCGGGGCTCGCCTGACGAGCGTGATCCGCGCGGAGGACACCGTCGGCCGCCTCGGAGGAGACGAGTTCGCCTTCCTGCTCGAGGAGGCCTCGCCGGGGGATGCGACCCGGGCCGCCGACCGCATCCTGCGCGCGCTGGCGCAGCCCTTCGAGCTCGGCACGAGCACCGCGACCCTCTCGGCGAGCATCGGCATCGCCACCAGCGAGCGCCTCGTCCACGAGGGCGACCCGACCGACACGGCCGAGGAGCTCCTGCGCGACGCGGACACGGCGATGTATGCGGCCAAGGCCGTCGGCAACGGCAGAGTCCAGGAGTTCGACCGCCGCATGGAGGAGCCGATGAATCGGCGCCGCGACCTGCGCAGCGCCCTCGTGCGGGCCATCGGCGGCGACGAGCTCCTGCTCGAGTACCAGCCGATCGTCGACCTGGAGACCGGGGCGGCGCACGGCCTCGAGGCCCTCGTGCGATGGAATCACCCCCAGCTCGGCCGGCTCCTGCCGGCCGACTTCGTGCCGATCGCGGAGGAGAGCGGGCTCATCGGTGCGCTCGGCGGCTGGGTCCTGGACCGCGCCTGTTCCGATCTCGCGGCGAGCCAGGTGCTCGTTTCGGTCAACGTCTCGGCGCACCAGCTCGCGACCGGGGACCTGCGGATGCGCCTGGGCGACGCGCTCCGCTCCAGCGGCCTGAACCCATCCCGCCTCCTGCTCGAGCTGACCGAGAGCTCGATGGCGGCAGCAGGTGCCGGTGCGGACGAGGAGCTGGCTGCCATCCAGGCCCTCGGCGTTCGCATCGCGCTCGACGACTTCGGCTCGGGCTACTCCTCGCTCGAGTACCTCGGCCGCCTGCCGATCGACGTGCTCAAGATCGACCGCTCGCTGGTCGAGCGGGTGCACCTCGAGCCGCAGCGGCAGGAGGTCCTGCGCGCGATCAACCACATCGCGGAGAAGCTCGGGCTCGAGACGATTGTCGAGGGCGTCGAGCGCGAGGAGGAGCGTCAGACCCTGCTCGACCTCGGATTCGCGCAGGCGCAGGGCTTCCTCTTCTCGGCCGCGCTCCCCCTGACCGACGCGCTCGATCGCTTCGAGGTCCGGCGCGCCTCGTAGACGTGATGGCTGCCTAGCGCGGACGTCCCTCGTGGAGCGCGGCGATGGATTTCGCGATCCGTCGCTGGCGCGTCTCGTCGGTCTTCGCGCCCTCGATCGACGACACATGCCAGCCCTTGTTGCTGTTCGAGAGCGCGTCGAAGGTGGCCCGCGCCGCCGGATCGGCGGCCAGAGCCGCGCCGAAGTCGTCGGGCACGCTGACCTCGCGCGGGGCCGTGTCGAGCTCGAGGTCAACGTCAACCTCGTCTCCGCCGGCGACACCCGCGCCCGCTCGGTTCTGTGCGCTCACGCCGACCATGTAGTCGCCGCCCATGACCGCGACGGTCGAGCGGTAGGTGTAGCCGTTGATGGTGACGGTCACCGGAGGGCGCTTGCCGGCACCGAGCGCCTCGACCACCTCGGGTGGGATGCGAATCCCGGTGGCCGTCTTGCCGCCCTGGAGGATCGTTGTCCGAAAGCGCATCTGTTCGCCCCTCAGACCCAGTGGTTGTCGTGGATGCGGTAGAACTCGGAGCGCTCCTCGTCGGATGCGGTCGCCATGCCGGGGATGCCCTCGAAATAGCCCTCGCGCGGGGCGCCGGGAGCGAAGTGGATGAGGATCGTGGCGGGCTGGCCCGACTCGTTGCGGAACCCGTGGATCCCGCCCTCGGGGACGTGGACGAACGCGCCGGGGTCGCAATCGACCCAGTCGGTGCCGGTGAAGATCCGGACCGTGCCGGCGAGCACGTAGAAGGACTCGGACATCGTCCGGTGGAAGTGCGGGTCTGGCCCGCTGGCCTCGGGTCCCATCTCCCACCGATACAGGCCGAACCTGCCCTCGGTCGATGCGCCGGTGGCCAGGTAGTGCACCCGCGTGCCATTGCCATACGTGTAGTCCGCGGGCGCCTTCGCGTCGCGATGCGTGGCGCTGGCCTCGCCGGTGTCACCGTGGTAACGAGGATCCGGGTAGCTCATCGCTCGGCGGCCGGCGGCACGTTCTGGTTCAGCCGGAACAGGTTCGTCGGGTCGTAGGTGCTTTTGACGGCCGCCAGGCGCGCGAATGTCGCCGCCGGATACGCCGCGCGGACGCGGTCGGCGCCCTCGTCTCCGACGAAGTTCACGTAGGCCCCGGCCTCGCCCTGGTCGAGGGCCGCGCTCAGCTCATCCACCCAGGCCTGCTTCGACGCTCGGTCGTCCGCGCCGTCGTAGAAGGCGGCGATGTTGACCATGATCGGGCTGGACCGATGCGCGTAGGCGGTCGCATCGGCAGGCACGCGGGCGATCGCGCCGCCCTGGACGCGCAGCTGCACGGCGCGCATCGGCGCATCCGAGGCGGCGAGCGCCTCGAGCATGGCGCCCGCCACGGACTCGTCGACCAAGCGCATGAACAGGTTGGTCGAGACGGCCGTGGGGTGGTACTCGGCGTCCTCGGGCGGGAACATCTCCGGGTAGCTGATCGGCTGCACCATGTCGGCCAGGGGTGTGGCCAGCGCACGGAACGGGGCGATCGCGGCCTCGCCCAGCTCGCGCTGACCGGACCAGGCGACCATCCCGAAGATCACGAGGCTGCCGTGGTGCTCCTCCGGCACCATCGGCATCGGCGGACAGGGCATGACGTTGGCGATCGTCGACAGCTCGTCCGGCGCCGCCTCGTTCGCTGCGATCCACCCGGCAACCGTCTCGGGGGTGGCGGGCAGCACGAGCATGCCGCCGACCACGCCGTCGAGCGCGCTGAGCCGATAGGTGAACCGGGTCGCGACGCCGAAGTTGCCACCACCGCCGCGGATGGCCCAGAACAGGTCGGGGTGGTGGTCGGCATCCACCTCGAGGATCCGCCCATCCGCCGTGACGATCTCGGCGCCGAGCAGGTTGTCGATCGTCATCCCGTCGCGGCGCGACAGGTAGCCAACTCCGCCGCCGAGGGTGATGCCACCGATGCCGACCGTCCCGGTATCGCCGAAGCCGATGGCGAGGCCGTGCTCGGCTGCCGCCGAGCTGACCTCGGCGGCCGTCAGTCCCGTGCCCGCGCGGGCGGTGCGCGCCCCCGCGTCGATCTCGAGGGTCCGGAGGTCGCGCAGGTCGATGACGATGCCTCCCTCGGTCGTGCTGTGCGCCGCGCCCGAGTGGCCGCCGCTGCGGACGGCGAGCTCGGCTCCGGTTGCGCGGGCCCACGCGATGACGCGAGCGACGTCAGCCGCATCCACGACGCGAACGATCACCGCCGGGTGTCGATCGATGCCGCCCATCATCACCGTGCGCGCGCTGTCGTAGTCGGCGTCGCCGGGCATGATCACCCGCCCGGCGACCTCGTCGAGCAGTCGCTCTTCGATCATCGTGGAATGCTCTCCCGTCTCTGCATCATGGGCGGTCTCTGGTGCTGCAAGCACCGTACCGAGGAAACCTGCCACGGATCGTCAGAAATCGTCGCCTCCACGGAAGGCCAGCCAGTCGCCACCGCCGATGACCTGGCCCAGCACGTCGGTCGGGCCGTTGTAGCGGTAGATCTGCGCCTCGTCGACCGGTCCGTCGAAGACGCGGACCACGCGTCGCAGGAACTCGGAGCCGGCTTCGTCTGACGGGTCGTAGTTCTCGAGCGCATCGAGCGCATCGAGCACATCGGGAGAGTCGACCCGATATAGCTCGACCGTCACGCGTTCCCCCCGACCGTCCAGCAGCACCGGAAATCCGTACTCACGGACAGGCGCGGCTGGGACGTGCCGGAGCGTACCCTCGACGGTGCCGGCACCGAGGAAGGTCGCACCCTCGATCAGCCGATGATTGCGATCTCCGCGGCGCAGCGTGCCATACACCGCCAGCGGGATGCGCCACGCGTCGTCTGCGGTTCGATCGGTCACCCGCCGGCCTCCGGAACGGGCTCGGGCGCCTCTCCCGGCACCTCCGGTCGACCCGGGTCGATCGGATCGGATGGCGCATGCTCCCGTCGGGCGAGCAGGACGAACGGAATGGCCAGCGCCTGCAGCGCGCCGGCGACGATGTACGACGTGGCGTAGCCGGC
>DATBRU010000061.1:0-2229 GCA_036560105.1 Candidatus Limnocylindria bacterium
GTCACATCGACGCGGTCCGTTCCGTACTTCGGGCGAAACACCTTGATGGAGTCCAGCCCATGTCAACAGCCGTCCCGCTGGCGAGGCCGTCCCTGGTCGCGAGGATGACCCGCGCCGTGGCGCGCTCGACCGCCCCGCTCAGCCGTCCCCTGGCCGGACGCCGGTTCTTCCCGCTTTGGGCGGTCGTCCACCATCGCGGCCGGCGATCAGGCCGGGCATATGCGGTCCCCGTCGCCATCCGCGCCTCGCCCGAGTCGTTCACCATCCCCCTTCCCTGGGGCAACGAGACGCAGTGGGTCCGCAACGTGGTCGCGGCGGACCGCTGCACCATCCGGTGGCGCGGCCGCGATCACTCCGCGTCGGAGCCGCGAGTCGTCGGCCTCGCCGAAGGCGCTGATGCCTTTCACCCGATCCAGCTGGCCGTCCTTCGCGCAGGCGGGGTGCGCTCGCTCCTTCGCCTCGACCGGGACGTCACAGAGGCGTGATCGGTCCCTTCGGGAGACGATCGAGGCCGCGAAGCTTGGCGGGATCGGCGATCAGGTCGATCGCCACGATCCGACCGTTGGAGACGGTGAAGGCCCCGAGGAGCGAGCGGGCCGGGAACCGGACGAGGAACCCGGGCGCCCCGTTGACGATCACCGGCTCAGCGTTCGGCCCGCCTCCGCGGAAGTTCACCGCCTGACCGGCGACCGCCTCGGCCCCGATGATCGGCGACCTCGCGAACGGTCCCGGCGCGTTCGGGCCGCCGTCGAGCCGCATGACGACGTTCGGGTCCAGCACGCTCAGGAGCCCTTCGAAGTTCCCGTCGCGGGCTGCGCTGAGGAAGGCATCCACCACCCGCCACTGCACCGCCAGGTCCGCATCGGGCTCCGGGGCCTGTGCTCGAACCCGCCGGCGCGCCCGACTCGCCAGCTGCCGCGTCGCCGCCGGGGAGCGCTCGACGACCGGCGCGATCTCGTCGAACGGGACGCCGAAGACGTCATGGAGCACGAACGCGAGCCGTTCCGGCGGCGTCAGCGACTCCATGACCACCAGGAGGGCCAGGCCGACCGAGTCGGCCTGGATCGTATCGCCCTCGGGCTCCGGCTCGGATGCGGTGCGGACGACCGGTTCCGGCAGCCACGAGCCGGCGAGCTGCTCCCTTCGCGACTTCCTCCGGCGCAGCGTGTCGAGGCTGATCCGGCCGACCACCACGGTCAGCCAGCCGCGGAGGTCGTCGGTTCCCCCAGGGTCGCCCCGATCGAGGCGCAGCCACGCCTCCTGCACGGCGTCGTCCGCTTCGGTGAGCGATCCGAGCATGCGATACGCAACACCGCGCAGGTGCCCGCGGTTCCTCTCGAACTCCGCCGCCAGCCAGTCTCGTCGCGTCATCTGATCATCCTGCGTCGGTCGCCATGAAGGGAGCACGCATTGACCGAGCGCGATGTGACAAGTGCGTGGGGCTTGGCGGTCACATCGGACACCGTCGATTCGTGCTCAGTGTGACAACGAATCACGACCTGGAGGTCGACACCATGACATCCGCTCCAAGGACTCTCCTGACCGGTGTGATCGTCGAGCTCACGCTCGCAACGGCGATCATCCACTTCACGCTCGGGGGCACGCTGTTCGTGCTCAACGCCGTTGGCTACGTCGCGCTCGCCGCCGCCTGTCTCGTGACGGTGGCAGTGCCGATGCCGGGCATCCGACGCTTCAGTTGGTTGCCGCGCGTGGGATTGGCGGCGTTCGCATCGATCACCATCGTCGCCTACCTCGTCGTCGGTCCGTATTTCACGCTCGGCTGGCTGACGAAGGGCGTCGAGCTCGCGATCGTCATGCTGCTGATCGCCGACCTGCTTCTCGACGCCGATGCGGGCCGCACCCCGCGGCGGCCACCGAGGAGCGCATGATGGCATCCAGGGTGATCGATCCGTACGTCACGCTGGGCATCCCGGCGAGCGCCAGCCGCACGGAGGTTGACCGCGCGCATCGCAGCCTGGCCAAGCAGTTCCACCCCGACCTGAATCCCCGGCCGGCAGCCGACGAGCGGATGCGGCAGATCAACGAGGCGTGGCGGGTCCTCTCCGATCCGGCCGCCCGCGCACGGTACGACGCCGGCCGGGCCGCGGCGTCCAGCGTTGCGCCGGGGCACACGACTGCCGGTGCGTTCGGGCCACCACAAGGCCCGGTCACATGGGCCGCGTGGCCCGATGAGCGGCAACGGGCTGCGTCACGCATCCAGCGCCCCGT
>DATBRU010000062.1:0-19205 GCA_036560105.1 Candidatus Limnocylindria bacterium
TCCTGGCCGGCGGCGACCCGACGTTCCCGGTCTTCCTATACGGCCAGCTGCGATTCGCCCAGCGGCTCCCGGTCCTCATCGCCATGGCCGTCATGCTCATGGTCGGCACGGTTGCCCTGACGCTCGTCGCCTTCCGCCTCGGCAGACGCGACCCCTGAAGCCAGGCCGTCCTAGCCCGTCCGATCGCGGACACTGCGCCGAGCGTCCGGGGCGGCCGCCCGCCTGCCCGAACGCCGCACGGCATCGGTCAGGAGGTACTCGATCTGGCCGTTCACGCTGCGGAGCTCGTCCGACGCCCACTTCTCGAGGGCGTCGTAGAGGCGGGGGTCGACCCGCAGCAGGAAAGCCTTGCGTTCCGCCAAGGCCCGCTACTGGTAGAGCGTGCCGGCGTTGACGACCGGCTGGGCCGAATGCTCGCTGCACAGGACGACGAGCAGGTTCGAGACCATCGCCGCCTTGCGCTCCTCGTCGAGCGTGACGATGTGCCGTTCGCCGAGCTGCTCGAGCGCCTGCTCGACCATGCCGACGGCACCCTCGACGATCCGCCGCCTGGCGGCGACGACGGCCTCGGCCTGCTGGCGTCGGAGCATGTCGGCCGCGATCTCCGGCGCATAGGCCAGCCGGCGCAGCTGCACCGTTCCGACGTCGACGCCGATCTCGGTGAGGTGGCCCTGGAGCTCGTCGACGAGGACCTTCATCACTTCGTCGGCGTTCGCGCGCAGGGAGATCTGGCCCTCCTCGTAGATGTCGTACGGGTACTGGCTGGCCATGTGGCGGATGGCCGTCTCCGACTGGATCTTCACGAACTTCTCGTAGTCGTCGACGTCGAACGCGGCGCGCGCCGTGTCGACCACGCGCCACACGACCACGGCGGCGACCTCGATCGGGTTGCCGATGGCGTCGTTCACCTTGAGCGTCTCGGACTCGAAGTTCCGCAGGCGGAGGCTGTACGCCGGCTTGAGCGTCAGGGGCACCGTCCAGGTGAAGCCGGTGCGCCGAATCGTCCCGGCGTAGCGACCGAGGAAGATGGCCACCCGCCCGACGTTGGGCTCGACCACGGTGAACCCCGAGGCCACGACGCCCGCCACGATGGCCAGGCCGGTGCCGGCCAGGATGAGCGGGACCGAGACCTCGTCCCCGATGATCCCGACCACGATGGCCCAGCCTGCCGCGACGAAGAGTGCGATGTCGACGATGAGCATCGGCCAACCCGGGAGGGACAGGGCCGCGCGTTCCTTCATGTGATCTCTCCTGTTCGCCCTCGCGCACAGGATGGCGCGAGGGATATCAGAATGATATCACACGGTCGTGCGGGTCACGCGCGGCTGTAGTCGGTGGCCGCGTCACGCCTGGCGAGCTCGTTGATCCGGCGCAGCCTCCACCCGAGGAGCACCAGGAAGACGCCGAACGCGATGGCGAACGAGCCGATGAGCCACACCAGGCCCAGGATCCCCGCGGTCGGGAAGAGGAACATCGAGATGCCGAAGATGATCGCCGCGACGCCCGCCAGGCCAAGCCAGAACTCGCCGCGGATCTCGTTGCGGAGGCGGATCGCCATGTACACCTGGAAGACCCCGATGACGATCGCCCACCCCGCGATGAGGATGAGCAGGATTCCGGACGCGAACCCCGGGAAGAGCAGCGCGATCACGCCCGCGGCGATGCTCACGATGCCCGTCAGGACCTCCAGCCACCAGTTCCGGTTCGCACCGCGCGTTCGCAGCCCGGCGAAGAAGGTGCTGACGCCCTCGATCAGCGCCCAGACGCCGAACAGCGCGACGAGGACCAGCAGTCCCCAGCCCGGCGCGAAGAAGGCGAGCACGCCGATCCCGATGGCCACGACGCCGCGCAGCATGAAGGTCCACCACCAGCGGGCCATCGCGACCACCGTGGCCATCTCGAGAAGCGTCATCCGGACCTCCTGGCTCGTGGCGACGTTTGTCGAACTCCTCTAGATCGCTCGGTGAGCCTGTGGGTGGGTGAGCGCGACGGCTTCCAGAAGCTCCTTCGACGCGGCCGCGACCCGCGTGACCGCCTCGTCGAATGCGGCTTCGTTGGCCACCGATGGCTTGCGATACCCGCTCACCTTGCGCACGAACTGGAGCGCGGCGGCCGTGATCTCATCGTCGCTCGCCGGGACGGGGCCGGTCCGCAGGGTCTTGATGCTTCTGCACATGCGTCAAGGATAGAGCCAAGTCACCCCGCGAGCAGTTCGGTCAACGAGGCAATCACCCGGTCGGCAGCGGAGACATCGGTCTCGGCGAACTGCGGCACGGCGTAGCACGTGAGGCCGGCCGCCTTGGCGGCGGTGATGCCCGAGAGCGAGTCCTCCAGGGCCAGGGCATCGGCCGGCTCCACGCCGAGCCGCCGGCAGGCCTCGAGGTAGATGTCGGGTGCTGGCTTGGGATGCGCCACGTCATCGGCGCTGACGATCGCGTCGAAGGCGTCGGTCAGGCCGGAGGTGGCCATCGCGTCATCCACGAGGAATCGCGGCGAGTTCGAGGCAAGCCCGAGGGGGACGCCCCGCTCGCGCAGCGCGCTGACCAGCTCGACGGCGCCGGGACGAGCGGCGACCTCGCGGCGGACCATCTCGTGCATCAGCGCCGTGCTCTCCTCGACGAGCTCCGCCCGGCGTTCGAGCGGGTAGCCGAGGCGCTCCGCGAAGTACCGGCCGGTCACGTCGAAGCTGGTACCCATCACCCGCAGCTGGTCGTCGCGCGTGAAGACCGCGCCGTGGCGTCGGAAGAGCTCGGCCTCGGCCGCGAGCCACAGCTCCTCGGTCTCGAGCAGCAGGCCGTCCATGTCAAAGACGACCGCCCGGTACCGTCCGCTCAATGACATGCCGCGGGTCAGGCCCCGAAGAACGAGCCGCCGGACTCGGCCAACGAGCGCAGGAGCGGCGTCGTCCGATAGCGGCCGTCGGGGACGGCCGCGTGGAGAGCGTCAAGGGTGTGGACGACCGAGGCGAGCCCGATCCGCTCGCCCCAGCCGAGCGGTCCCTCCGGCCAGTTCGTGCCGAGGCGCATGGCCGTATCGATGGCATCGGGGGTTGCGACTCCGTCCGCGACCGCGGCTGACGCCTCGTTGACGATGCTCGCCAGGATGCGCGCCTCGATCTGCGCAGCATCGAGGGCAGCAGGTCGCGGTCCGGATGGTCGACGGTCGAGCCCCGCCCAGGGGACGCCACGCCCGCCATCGGCGTCGTAGTCGTAGCAGCCTCCGGTCGTCTTCCGCCCGAGCCGGCCCGACTCGACCAGGGTCCGCTGCAGCGGGTGGGGCCGGTACCGCGGATCGCCGTAGAACTGCTCGAACACGCTGATGCTGACGGCCAGGTTCACATCGGCGCCGATGGCATCAATGAGCTCGAAGGGGCCCATCCGGAAGCCGATGCCGCGCATCGCCGTGTCAACGGACTCGACCCCGGCCGCGCCCTCGCCCAGGATCCGGAACGCCTCGAGGTAGTACGGCCGCGCCACGCGGTTGACGATGAACCCAGGGGTATCGGCGGCGACGACCGGGGTCTTGCCGAGCCGCCGGCCGAAGAGCGCCACGGCGTCGACCACCTCCGGCGCCGTCTGGGGGCCGCCGATGACCTCGACGAGGGCCATGAGGGGCACCGGGTTGAAGAAGTGCATGCCGGCCACGCGGCGCGGGCGCAACGTGGCTGACGCGATCGAGGCGACCGAGAGGGAGCTCGTGTTCGTCACCAGGATCACGCCGTCGGCCGCGATGGCGTCGAGCCGGCGGAACGCATCGCGCTTGAGCCCGATGTCCTCGGGTGCGGCCTCGATCACCACGTCCGCGACAGCCAGCGCCTCGACGCTTCCGATGGGCTGGATGCGTGCCAGCGCGTTGCCCGCATCGATCGAGCTCAGCTGGCCCTTGTCGATACGCCGCTCAAGGTGGCGGCCGATTCGCTCGAGCGCGAGCTCCGTCGCGCCCTCGATGGGGTCGTGGACGAGCGTCTCGAACCCGGCCTCCGCGACGACCTGCGCGATACCCGCCCCCATCGTTCCCGCGCCGAGGACACCGACGACGCGGATCTCGTTCATCGTCCGCCAAACGCGGGGTCGCGCTTCTCGGCGAACGCCGCAATGCCCTCGGCGTGGTCATCGGTTCGGCCCGCCAG
Source organism: Candidatus Limnocylindria bacterium (assembly GCA_036560105.1). Taxonomy (GTDB): domain Bacteria; phylum Chloroflexota; class Limnocylindria; order QHBO01; family QHBO01; genus JACDBZ01. Next base: position 4,130 of record DATBRU010000062.1, read on the forward strand.
CGCCTGGAGTGCGGCCTCCGTCTCAAGGGACTCCGACAGCGTCGCGTCCTCGGCGGCGTTGAGCAGCCGCTTCGTGAAGCCGATGCCGGCGGTCGGACCCTCGCCCAGCCGCCGGGCAAGCTCGCCGGCGGTCGCCATGAGCTGAGCTGAGGCCACCACCGCGGTCACCAGCCCGAGCGCCTGAGCCTCATCCGCGCCAAGCTGCCCGCCGTCAACGAGGATCGCGAAGGCACGATGGCGCCCGACGGCCCGGACGAGCGTCCGCGCCAGCCCGGAGTCGGGCACGAGGCCGATACGGGCGAAGGCCGGGACGAACCGCGCTTCGGCGGCAACGACCACGAGATCCGCGGCCATTGCCAGGCTGAAGCCGGCGCCCGCGGCCACACCGTTCACGGCGGCCACGACGGGCTTCGGAATCGTGCGGATGGCCTCGATGAGCGGGTTGTACTCGGCCGTCAGGACGGCGCGGAAGTCACGCTCGGCGTCGCTGCCGCGTAGGTCCGCACCCGCGCAGAAGGCGCGACCGGCCCCGGTGAGCACCACGGCCCGGGTCGCCGGATCGCGAGATGCGGCCTTGAACGCGGCCAGCAGCCCTGCGCGCAGTTCGGCGTTCAGCGCGTTGAGCGCGTCGGGCCGGTTGAGGGTGAGGGTCAGGACGCCGTCGTCGTGGGCTGTGAGGAGGCTCTCGGTCGGCTGATCGGGCATCGCGCTCGATTGTACCGACGGGAGCGTGACGGAGTCTCCTCAGCGTTGGAGCGTCAGGAAGCTCCCGACGTCGACCATGCCGGCCGCCTCATACAGGCGATGAGCCACGGCCCGTTGCGCGCCGCTCTCGAGCTTGGCCGCCGTCGCGTCCCGCAACAGCGCCGTCGCGAACGCCGCGTCGAGCAGTGCGGCGCCGATGTCGCGACCGCGAGCCGCCTCGGACACAATGAGGTCGGGGATCCACGCTTCGGTCGCACCATCGTGAAGTCGGGGGCGCAGCTCGAGGCTGATGAAGCCGACGGCACGCCCGTCGAGGAAGGCGAGCATCGAGCCGGTCCGGGGATTCCCGACATGCTCGGCGTAGGTGCGGCGCAGCGCCGGCAGCCGCTCGTCCGCCGGGGCCGGGCGTCCGAGCTCGGCGAGCAGCCGGGTGACTTCCGTGAAGTCGTCCTCGTCGTCGGCGATCGGACGAATCTCGACTCCGTGCTGAAGGGCGATCCCGCGCGTACGGACCGGGGCGATCTCGTAGAACGTGCCCAGATCGGCGAAGCCGGCGGCCTCGAACAGGCGGAATGCCGCGACCTGCTCGCGGCGCAGCTCCACTTCGACCTGGTGGCCTCCGCGCAGGCGCCACTCCGCAATCGCCGAGTCCAGCAGCGCCCGTCCCACGCCGCGACCGCGCAGGGGTTCCCGGACGAACAGATCGCTCACCCATCCCTCGAACGTGGCGTGGTTGAGCCTTCGCCGGAATCTGAAGGTGAGCACTCCGGCGGGCTCGGTTCCGGCCAGGGCCAGCAGGGCCACCGCATCGGCGTCCCCGACGATCGTGTCGAACGCGCTCCGAGGCGCCTCGTCGTCGCTGGGCCCGAGGTGGTGATGCTCGCGCGCGAGCGCAAGCGCGGCCATGGCGTCGTGCCGGGCCAGCGGTCGGATCTCGATCCCTTCGGGACGGGGCACGGCCAGACCGCCCACCGGTCGATCGGGGTTGCCGAGGGTCATCTGCCCGTGAAGTCGGGGCTGCGCTTCTCCAGGAAGGCGGCCATCCCCTCCTTCTGATCCTCCGAGGCGAAGAGGAGGTAGAAGAGCCTGCGCTCGTGCGCAAGCGCATCGGTCAGGCTCATCTCGTCCGCGGCGTTGATCGCCTCCTTGGCAAGGCGCAGCGCGATCGGCGACTTCGTGGCAATGGTGGCAGCCAGGGCCAGGGCGTCCTCGACGACCAGCTCGTCCTGGGTGACGCGGGCAACGAGGCCGGCCGCCTCGGCCTCGCCCGCCGTGATCGGATCGCCGGTCAGGATCATCGCCATGGCCCTGGACTTGCCGATGGCGCGCGTCAGACGCTGCGTCCCACCGGCGCCGGGGATGACCCCGATGCTGATCTCGGGCTGCCCGAACTTCGCCCCCTCGCCAGCCACGATGATGTCGAGCGTCATCGCCAACTCGCATCCGCCGCCGAGCGCCCACCCGTTGACCGCGGCGATGACCGGCTTGCTGACGCGTCGGATGCGGTCCCACTGGCCGATGCGATTGGTGAGCAGCATGTCGATCGGCGTCGCGGAGGCCATCTCGCCGATGTCGGCGCCCGCTGCGAACGCACGCTCGTTGCCGGTGACCACGATCGCGCGGACCCCGTCGTCGGCGTCGAGCTCCTCGAGCGCCATGCACAGCGCATCCATCACCGCGCCGTTGAGGGCGTTGAGCTGCTTCGGCCGGTTCAGGCGAACGAGAGCGGTTCGCTGCTCTGACTGACGTTCGACGAGGACGAGCTTCTCGTCGGTCACGGAAGTCGTCCGCAGGTGAGGTCGCCGCCGTCAGCCAATGCGTCGCTAGTGACAGAAGCGCTGACAGGCGAGCAGCGAGGTCGGCGGATCGTGGTCATCCTGGACTCCAGGCGTCCGGCAGCTCGACACCGCACGCCCCACAGTACCGATGCGCCGCAGGCAGCCCGACCGCTCCGCACGAAGGACACCCTCGACCGTCACCGGCCTCCAGGCGACGCAGCTCGGCGAAGCGCGGAGGACGCTTCTCGTGGAAGGCCACGACCGCCTCGCGGGTCTCGTCGGCGGTGGAGTGGACGGCAAGCCAGTCGCGCGCATGCTCCACGGTCTGGGCCCACACGAGGTCGCGCCACCAGTTGAGCTGGGTCTTGGTGTAGCGCATCGCCTCGGGCAGCTTGCGCGCGAGCTTGGCCGCGAGCTCAGCGACGGTGGCGTCGAGCTCAGCCCGGGCGACCACCCGCGAAACGAGGCCCCACTCGAGCGCCTGCGCCGGCGACACCGGCTCGCACAGCATGACGATCTCGCGCGCGCGACGGTCGCCGACGATGATCGGGAGCCACTGCGTTGCGCCGCCGGCCGGAACGGAGCCGTGCTCGGGCCCGACGTGACGAATGTAGGCGTCGTCGACGATCACCGACAGGTCGCACGCGATCTGGAGCTCGTTGCCACCGCCCACGCAGACGCCGTTGATGCGAGCGATGGTCGGCTTGCCAATGTGCCGCAGCCGATCGTGCATCTCGATGAAGGCGCCCATCCATCGCCAGTACTGCCCGCTCGTGGCGCCCATCAGCGCCTGCTCGTCAAGGTCGGCGCCAGTGCAGAAGGCCCGATCCCCCGCCCCGGTCACGACGACGACCGCGACGGCATCGTCCCATGACGCCTGCTGGAAGGCGGCCGCCATCTCGCTCAGGGTCGGCAGGTCGAGGGCGTTCAGCACCTCGGGCCGATCGATCGTGACGGTGGCGACGCCCGCATCGGTATCGCGCTCATAGCGAATCCGCTCGAAGCCCAGCGTCGATGGATCGACCGCGACCGGCGATCCGGGCTCAGGCATCGGCCTCGTCGGGTGCGATGAAGAGGGTCACCCCTGCGCCGGCGAAGCTGCGCAGGTCTCGGGCGCTCTCCGCGCCGGCCTCCGACATGAGGGCCGCGTCAAGGTCGGCGGCCGTGTCGAACTGCATTTCGGCCATGAGGTGGAATGGTGACGGCCTGCCGGCCACGCCCTCCGGCCGCGTGAGCTGCACCGCGCGCAGATGCGGGTAGCGATCGACGATCGGCGCGTGGACATCGCGATAGTGCGCATCGAAGGCCTCGGGATCTTCCGGAACGCTGTAGAGGGCGATCAGGCGCGGCATGCCCTACTTCTTGAAGTAGTCGGCGTTGATCTGGATGAACTGGACCTGGTCGTCCGGCACCGCGTCCTCGGCAAAGATCGCCGTCACCGGGCACTCCGGCTCGCAGGCTCCGCAATCGATGCACTCGTCCGGGTCGATGTAGAACTGCGGATCGTCGTCGGTGGCATGAATGCAGTCGACCGGGCACACGTCGACGCAGCTCGCATCCTTGACGCCGATGCAGGGTTCGACGATGACGTAGGTCATTGCGCAACCGGTCCCTCGTGCCGATGACTTCAGACCGGATTGAGTCTACACAAATGCCGCCACGGCGAAGGTGCGACACACGATGCGCAACCGGGCTGACGTTCGAGCCGTCGCGACTTCTTCACCGCCGCCGTCGCCTCCAGGATAGGAGCCCGTCAGCCTGCGCCCTACCGTGTCGGCAGATGGAGGGAGCCATCACGGAAGGAGTCGATGAAATGCACGCCAACACGCAGCCAGTCGCCAGCAACAACTTCCCCGCAGCCGCCCGCGCGTTCGCCATCGGGGCGATCGTGATCCTGGCCGCGGTCGCCGGGTTCCTTACCGGAACCGCCCTCCAGGGCTCCGACTCCGGCGCGGGCTCGCCGGGAGGGTTCTCGGCCGCGGAGTCGGTGTACACCGACCTGGGCCTCCGAATCGCCCGCCAGGAAGCGTCCGCGGTCGTGGCGCAGCAGGAGCTCGTCTACGCCGACCTTGGCCTGCAGATCGCCCGCCAGGAAGCGTCCGCTGTCGCGGCGCAGACGCCGGCGACCTGGGAGACCGATCGCACCGGACCCGCGCCACGCTGACCCTCCACAATCCTCTGCTCGGATAGGCCCCGCGAGCATTCGCGGGGCCTATTCACGTGCCTGCCCGCTACGATAGGAACGTGGAGCTCAGCGATCTCGGTCACCGCCCGCTTCTGCCGGCCGCGATCACACCGCTCACCGATGGCGGTGACGCGGTGGATCTGGACGCGATCGGGCCGTATGCCTCGTTCCTCGAGGCCCACGGTGCCGATGGCGCGTTCGTGTGCGGCACGACCGGCGAGGGGGTCCTCCTCTCGCTCGATGAGCGCCGGGCTACGGCGAAGGCCTTCCGCGACGGTCTGTCTGGGGCGCTCGTCGTGCACGCCGGCGCGCAGACCACGGCGGATACAGTGGCCCTCGCCGCCCACGCGCGTGAGATCCGGGCCGATGCGGTCGCCGTCATCCCACCGCCGTACTTCCCCCTCGACGACGACGCCCTGACCGCGCACTTCGTGGCAGCCGCCCGTGCAGCCGCTCCGGTTCCCTTCTACTGCTACGCCTTCACGGGTCGCTCCGGCTACCCGCTGCCGGTCGACGTCATCCGTCGCATCGGCGCATCGGTCGACAACCTCGTCGGACTGAAGGTCAGCGAGTCGCCATTCGAGCTGGTCGAGCCCTACCTCGAGCTGGGCCTGCCGGTCCTCATCGGCAGCGAGCCGCTCATCAGCATCGGGATCGCGCGCGGCGCGATCGGCACCGTGTCAGGCATGGCCGCCGCCTTCCCCGATGTCGTCCGGTCGGCACTGGACGCAGCCGACGATGCGGCCGCCGAGCGCCTGGCCGCACTACGGATCGCGCTCGATGCCAACGGCAAGCTGATCGCGGCCGCGAAGCACGTGCTCGGGCAGCGCGGCCTTTCGATCAGCCCGAGCGTCCGCGCACCGCTCCAGCCCCTGACCGTGACGGAAGCGGCGGACCTGGACGAGACGCTCTCCGCGTTCCTGGCACCCACCGCCGCCTGAATCCGCAGACCTCTCAGGCTGGCGCTGCCGCGCGGCGCTTACCATGGCGCCGACAACCTGGGCTGCCGGTTGATCCGAGCGATCGCAACGGAGGAGATGGACCATGACCGCCGACGCGGCCGCTGACCTCAAGCCGGGCGCCTGGAACCCGGTTCTCGCGCTGCGCCTCTCCGCGGCCATGTTCGTCCTCGTCGTCGACACGTCGCTCATGAACGTGTCGATCTCCGCGGTCGTCAACGATCTGGGAACGACCGTCAGCGGCGTCCAGTCGGCCATCGCGCTCGAGGCACTCGTGTCGGCCGCCTTCATCCTCATCAGCAGCAAGGTCGGCGACCTCATCGGCCGAAAGCGGGCCTTCGTCATTGGGCTGCTTCTCTACGCTGTCGGTGCGATTGCCATGACCCTGGCGCAGGATCTGCGGGCGGTCATCATCTTCTGGGCCATCCTCGGCGGCCTCGGCGCATCGCTGCTGCTCCCGTCCATGCAGTCGCTCATTCACGGCAACTTCGAGGGCGACGCGCAGAAGCGGGTCTACGCGCTGGTCGGGGCGTCGGCGGCAATCGCGGCGGCCGTTGGACCGCTTATCGGCGGCTTCGTCACGACGGTGTGGTCGTGGCGCATCGGCTTCCTGCTCGAGGCGGTCATTATCGCCATCGTCCTGCTTGGGATCGGCTCGATCCGCGACGCCATCTTCACCGGCGACCGACGGATCGACATCGTCGGCGCGGTGCTGAGCGTCCTCGGCATGGGCGGCATTGTGCTGGGGATCCTGGTCTGGCAGGAGGGCGGCACCGCCGTCGGCGCGCTGCTGCTCATCGGCGCCGTGGCACTCGGCGCGCTCGCGTGGTGGCTATTGCGTCAAAAGCGGCGAGGAGGCGTCCCGCTGCTCGATCCTGACCTGCTCCGCTCGCCCCATTTCCGGCTCGGCATCTCGGGACAGATGCTCCAGCAGATCGCACTGGGCGGCGCGATGATCGTCCTCCCGCTGTTTCTCCAGATGGTCCTCGAGTACAACGCGCTGCTGGCAGGCCTGTCCCTGGCTCCCCTGTCGCTCACGATGTTCGCCGTCGCGATGATCGCCGGCCGGCGCATCGGGAAGCGACGCCCGAGCAGCGTGATCCGGATGGGGTACATCCTGCTCGCCATCGGGATGGCGGTGCTCATCCCGCTCGTTCCGCGCGTGGACTCCGGCCTGTGGCTCGCGATCCCGCTGGTCATTGCCGGGGCTGGCCTCGGCCTCCTCGTCTCCCAGCTGAACAACTACACGCTGGCCCCGATCTCGGGGGAGCGCATCAGCGAAGCGGCCGGCGTGAACTCGGCCGCGGGGTCATTCGGGCTCTCACTCGGGCTCGCGCTCGCCGGCGGCCTCATGCTCGCGGCGCTGTCCCTCACCTTCATCTCGATGACCGAGTCGAGCACCGTGCTGCCCCCCGACGACAAGGAGCACATCGCCGCGGTGCTGGAGGAGGATGCTCAGCTGTTGAGCACGACGCAGCTCGAGCTGCTCGTGGACGATCAGCCGGAAGAGATCGGGGACGAGGTCGTCCGCATCAACACCGAGGCACGGCCCATTGCGCTCCAGATCGCGCTGCTCGTCCCCTTGGTGTCCGCCCTCCTCGGCCTGGTGGTGTCCCTGCGGATGGGGCGCCTGCCGGACGTTGCCCCGAACCCGTCGGCTGAAGAGTTCGCCCTGGGTTGAGCGGGGCGAATCGGACTGCGGGGTCCCGGACCGATGGGGGATGGCGGCCGGCCACGCCATCGGGCGTAATCGAGGCGTGAGCTCCTGGCGTCGCCCCCTCGCGCTCGTGTTCAGCCTGGCCGTGCTTGTCGGCGCTCCAGCCGGAGCGGTCCTGGCCGTGGTGCCCCCGTTCTCGGACATCGCCGGTCACCGCTTCGCGTCGGACATCGACTGGCTCCGGAGGGAGGGGCTGACCAATGGATGCGGTGGTGGTCGGTATTGTCCGGATGGGCTCGTGACGCGAGCGCAGATGGCGTCGTTCCTGGACCGGGCGCTCGACCTGCCCGCCACCGGGGGCGACGCCTTCCGCGATGACGAAGGCTCGAGCCATGAGGCGGCCATCAATCGCGTCGCCGCAGCGGGCATCACCTTCGGGTGCGATCCCGGCCTGTTCTGTCCGAACGGCCGCGTGACGCGCGCGCAGATGGCGTCATTCCTATCGCGCGCCTTCGACCTCAAGCCCTCGACCATCGACTGGTTCGCGGACGACGACCGATCCACGCACCAGGAAGCCATCAACCGCGTCGCCTGGGCGGGAATCACGGTCGGCTGTGGCGCATCGATCTACTGCCCCAACGGCCTCGTGACCCGCGGCCAGATGGCGGCATTCCTGCATCGGGGCATCGCCGCGCCGCGCACGCCACCGTCATGCACCCTCTTCCCGGCGACCAACGTGTGGAATCGCCGGGTGGACTCGCTGCCGGTCGCGTCGAACTCCGCCACGATGATCAACACCATCGGCGCCGGGTCGCCCGGCCACCCGGACTTCGGTGAGTACCTCGGCTACGGCATCCCGGTCAACGTGGTGGATGCCTCGACGCCGCGCTCATCGGTCAGCTTCACCTGGCCGAGCGAGTCGAACGCCGGGCCTTACCCGATCCCGCCGAGCCCGAAGGTCGAGGGCGGTAGCGACCGCCACATCCTCATGTGGGACGTCGAGGCCTGCCGCCTGTACGAGCTGTTCGCGGCGTCCCACAGCTCGTCCGGCTGGCACGCCGGCTCGGGCGCCATCTGGAACCTGCGCTCGAACGCGCTGCGACCCGACGGCTGGACGAGCGCCGATGCCGCCGGCCTGCCGATCCTGCCTGGCCTGGTGCGCTTCGACGAGGTTGCCTCCGGAGCCATCAATCACGCGATCCGCTTCACCGCGCCCGAGACGCGCGACGCGCACATCTACCCTGCCCGCCACCATGCGGGTGACGGGAATTCGTCGTCGTTGCCCCCGATGGGCCTCCGCGTCCGGCTCAAGGCCGGCTTCGACATGAGCGACTACAGCCCGCGGATGCGGGTGATCCTCATCGCCATGCAGCGCTACGGAATGATCTTGGCCGACAACGGGTCCCCGTGGTACTTCAGCGGCGCGTCGGACATCCGCTGGGACGATGACGAGCTGAATGAGCTCAAGGACCTGCGTGGTTCGGACTTCGAGGTGGTCAACACCACGGGGTTCGTGAACGGCGGCTGAGCATCGACAGCTATGCCGTTGCGAGGTCCGCGGCCGCCTGCTGCGCGCGAAGGGTGGCGTACCCCGGCTTGATCTGCTCGTGGATGATCTGGAGCCGGCCGTCGAACGGGAAGAACGCCGACTTCATCGCGTTGAGCGTCAGCCACTCCATTTCGTCCAGGCCGATCCCGAAGGTGCGAGACAGCGTTGCGAACTCCGAGCTGAGGGTGATGCCGCTCATGAGCCGGTTGTCGGTGTTCACGGTGATCCGGAAGCGCAGCCGTCGCAGGAGGTCGATCGGGTGCTCGTCGATGCTCGGTGCCGCCCCGGTGTGGACATTGGAGGTCGGGCACATCTCGAGCGGAACGCGACGGTCCCTGACGTAGGCGGCCAGCCGCCCCAGGATGACGCGCCCATCCGGACGGACCGTGATGTCGTCGACGATCCGTACGCCGTGGCCGAGCCGCTCGGCGCCACACCACTGGAGCGCCTCCCAGATGGACGGCAGCCCGAATCCCTCGCCGGCATGGATGGTGAAGCGGAAGTTCTCGTGCGCGATGAGGTTGAAGGCATCGAGGTGCCGTGTGGGCGGGTACCCCGCCTCCGGCCCGGCGATATCGAAGCCGACGACACCCTCGTCACGGTGTCGCACGGCCAGCTCCGCGATCTGCACCGACTGGGCCGCCTGGCGCATGGCCGTCACGATCAGGCCGACCGTGATCGGTCGACCCTCGGAGCCGCGACGGAGCCCGTCAAGCATCGCGGTCACCGCTTCGTCCAGGGTCATGCCGCCTTCCGTCAGGAGCTCCGGCGCCATGCGGACCTCGGCATACACGATCCCGTCGGCGGCGAGATCCTCGGCGCACTCCGCGGCCACGCGCTCGAGGGCGTCCCGGGTCTGCATCACCGCCACCGTGTGCCGGAACCCTTCGAGGTACAGCTCGAGCGACTTGCGATCGGCGCCCGAGGTGAACCAGCCCGCAAGCTCGTCGGGATCGGTCGTCGGGAGCTCCCGGTAACCCGCATCGGCCGCCAGCTCGATCACGCTGCGCGGGCGCAGTCCTCCGTCGAGGTGATCGTGGAGGAGCACCTTGGGCATGCGCGTGATCAAAGCGAGGTCCATGCGCCGATCTTACGGCCAGACGTATCGAACGTCAGGCTGCTGCTCCTCGTTGTCGGCGCCGTCCGTGAGCTCGGCGACGTGGAAACCATGCCGCACGTAGAAGCGCCGCGCCCCTTCGTTGACCTGGAACGTCCATAGCTCGAGTCCGGTCGGGCGCCGTTCCTTGGCCAGCGTCATGAGCATCGAACCGATGCCGCGGCCGGTCTGCTCCGGCAGTAGGTACAGCTGCTCGATCGATCGGCCGCCGATGGAGATGAACCCGATGGCGGTACCACGCTCTTCAGCGATCCACGTCTCGGTGTCTGGCAGAAGCCGCTCCGCGACCCACGCCCGGACCTGATCAACGCTGTGCGCAGGAGGGAATGAGTACGTGGCACCGAAGGACGCGAGCCAGATCTTGGCCACGATCCCCGCATCGGCCGGCCGCGACGCGCGCGCCGTCGGCATCTATCCGTCAGCTCGCCGCGTCGCGATCGTCGCACCACGCACGGACGACCGTCTCGAGCCCCGAGCGGGCGGCCTCGATGGCTTCGGCGCTGGCCAGCCGGGTGTACCTTGCGGTCTCGCCTCCCCCTTCCAGGATTGGATGGGCTCCCGGAATGCTGGCACCCTGGTGCCAGAGCAGGCTCACGAACTGCTTCGCACGCGGTTGGAAGCTAGCCAAGTTGCCCTCATAGACGAAGGTGGGCGTGCTCCACTTGACCACTTCGCCAAGGCGCGGATCGGCCCCGAGCAGGATCTCACGCACCTGAGTGACGAGTGGCTTGAGCGGGTTGTCATAGCGCTCCAGCCAGGCTTCGACCTCCGGGTTGTGCTGATCCATCAGCCGGTCTCAGCGACGTCGGCCGGCAGGGCGCTGGCATCGAGGCCACCCCCGGCCGGGCGGAAGTTCGGCGCGGTCGCCGCGGAGTTCATCTGGAATCTCGACGGCGGCGCGGCGGCGGCCAGGCGCGCGATCTCCTCCTCGGTCAGCTCAAACCCGAACCGGATGGCCGCCACATTCTCGTCGACGAAGCGACGCGGAAGCGACTCTCGTATGGCCGACTCGTCGAACTCGATGTCAGCCAGTCGCAGGATCCGGCCCAGCGCGATCATGTTGCCGAACAGCTCCTTCCCGAACCGCTGGCTCCCCAGCGACGCGAACGGGATCTGCTCGGCTCCCGGAACATCCAGCCCCAGGTCGGCGACCACCTTTCGGCCGCTGATGCGGAGGTGGCCCTTGTCGGCCAGCTTGAGCATGATGTCGGCCGCCTCGACGACCGGGTTCTCGATCGGGACGTTGTCGAAGATGAGGAACGCGTCGGACATCGAGCCGCGCACCGAGGAGTCGTAGTCGAAGAGGACCGTGACCTCCTTGCCCATGCGCGCGAGCAGCGCGCCCATGACGCCGGCGATCACCCGAACGCCCTGCCCGCCGACGCCGTCCAGCGCGATCTTCGTGGTCACTCCGGCTCGATCCCAGCCTCGCGCATCGCGTCGTCGAGGCTGATCTCCCGCTTTGCCACCCGCAGCTTCAGCTCCGATGGCAGGGCCTGCATGAGCGCCAGCTTGCGCTGGGCCTCGGCGCGCTTCGCCTCCTTCGCATCGCCGGCTGCCTCGGAGGGTGGGGCGGTCGGCTCGACGTCGCCTGGCGGCACCGGTGCATCGGCTGGAGCGCTCGAGCCGGTTCGGAGCCACTCGGGAATCTCGAGGCCGGCGTCGGCAAGGGCCTTGGGGAGCGTGATCTCGCGCTTCGCGACCCGCATCTTGACCTCGGGATCGAGGCGGGCCATGAGCGCCGCGCGCTCGACCGATTCGGCCCGTCGCCGTGCCTTCTCGTCATCGGAACGCGGCTCGACGACGGTCGTGGCCGCCTCCGGAGCCGTGGCGCCTCCGTCTCCGGGCGACTCGGTGGCCGACGCGAGCGGTCCGGGAGGCTGCTCGGGAAGGGCATCAGGTCGTTGCCCGTTGCCATCGCCGTTGCCGTTGCGTGCGGGATGCTCAACCGGGTACACGATCCCGATCTCGAAGGCGTCCAGCTTCTCGGCGTCCTTCGGCGCACGCTTGTAGGTCTTGCGGTAGAACGTGAGCATCTCGTTCGCGCTTGCAAAGCCGATGCGACGCCCGTTGTTCTCGATGCACTGGCTCGTGATGTCGACGAAGCTGAATCCCGGCCACTCGATCGCCTCGCGGATCGAGTTGCGAAGGTGGAGCTGGTGGTAGACCGTGGTCTTCGCGTACAGGGCATGCGGTGACGAGCGCACCAGCCCCTGGAGGTTGATCGGCGTGTTCGGATTGCCGCCGGGCGAGCTCAGGGTCTTCGTGCCCGTCGGGGTCGTCGGCCCGGTCTGGCCCCCAGTGAGCCCGTAGATCTCGTTGTTGTTACACAGGACCGTGACCGGGGCGTTGCGGCGGATCGAGTGGATGAGGTGGTTGCCGCCGATGCTGGCCGTGTCGCCGTCTCCGGCAACCACGATGACGTTCATCTCGGGGCGCACCGTCTTGATCGCTTCGGCCACCGGCAGCGTCCGTCCGTGGAGCGTATAGACCGCCTCGTGCTTGAGGTAGCCGCCCATGCGCCCGGTGCAGCCGATACCGGTCACGATGATCGTGTTGCGCTCGTCGAGCTTCATCTCGTCGAGCGTGATGGCGAGCTGCATCATGATCGTGCCGATCCCACAGCCCGGGCACCAGATCGTCGGGAACAGGTCGAGCTTGAGCCGGTCCTTGTAGGTCATCTCGGCCAGGGGTGCCTCAGGCACGGGGACCCTCCCGATGGGTCGCGGCGGTTGCACCCCGCGGCACTAATGCTTGCGGAGGGCCGCCTGGCTCGGTCTGCGTCGCACCCGGCGCAACAGGGCCGGTGCGAAGCGACGTTCGTTCGGAATTAGACCCATCCGGTGCAATGTTGACGGGCTCCCACGTTCCAGAGGCCATCTACCCCACCCCAAGTGGCGCGTGCGGACCACGCTCCAACGGTTCCGGCGGAATCGGTGGCTCCGAGGGTCCGCCGGCAAGCACCCGCTCGATCCCCTCGCGCACCGCCTCGAGCGAGATGCGGCCACCGAGCAGCGGGACACGCTTCACCGGGCGGTGGATGGCGAGCTCGACGAGGTCGGCGTACTGGCCGTCGTTCGCCTCGACGACCACGATCTCGCGGTACCGGGCGCAGACGTCGCGCAGCTCGGCGCCGAGAACCGGATGGATGCGGATCGGGCGGAAGAGGGCAAACTCGTCGCGCAGTGGGGCCGCGACGCGCGACACGATCCCGTAGCAGACGATGAGCACCTCGGCCTCGGTGTTCCATCCGTGCTCGAAGCGCGCGTACCGATCCGCGACCTCGAGGTGGCGGTGCTTGGCCTCGTAGAACTGGCGCAGGTACTCGTCGGCGTCGGCGGTCGCCGGCTCGCCCGCGTTAGGCCCATGCTCGTACATCAGCACGCCGGCGAAGAAGCGTGGGGCCTCGGTGAAGTCACCAAGCGCGGGGATGGAGCGCTCCACGACCGAGACGGATGCCGCGGCCTCGTCGAGGTCGACCACCTCGTTCAGATGGGCAACGAACGTATCGGACAGCACCACCACCGGAGAGAGCGACTCCTCGGCCGCGTTGAACGCCTCGACGGTGATCCGGAAGGCCTCCTCCACGCCGTTGGGATAGAAGGCCAGCGGCGTGTAGTCGCCCGTGCTCCCCCACTTCACCTGCATGATGTCGCCCTGGCCCGGCATCGTCGGCATCCCGGTGGCGGGACCCACGCGCATGACGTTGACGAAGACCGACGGCACCCCGACCTTCTGGGCGTAGCCGATCGCCTCCTGCATGAGGCTGAACCCGGGACCGGAGGTGGCCGTGAACGCCTTCGCCCCGGCCAGGGACGCCCCGATGACGGCGTTCGCCGATGCGATCTCGTCCTCGGCCTGGAGGAATCGGAATTCCGGATGCTCGGCGCCGTGGCCGGAGGCAATGTTCAGGATCTCGGTCGACGGGCTGATCGGGTAGCCGGCGTAGTAGCTCGCGCCGGCCGCCAGCGCCCCGCGGAAGACCGCCTCGTTCCCCTGGCTCAGCTTCCGAGTCATCGGTCCTTGGCGGCGTGGGCGGCGACCGCCGAGGGGATCATCTCGATCGCCAGGTCCGGGCAGTACCGCTCGCAGAGACCGCACAGGATGCAGTTCTCCTCCTCGAGGATCGCGTCGTTGCGCAGCACGAGCGTGTTCTTTGGGCAGATCTCGACGCAGATGTCGCAGCGCTTGCAGAAGACCGGGTTCCAGCTGATGTTCGTGTAGTCGACCCACCGGATCCCGTCGCGGTGGTCGTCCGACACGCCGGACCCGAATCCGATGGCGGAGGCGCCCTGTTCTGCGGTCATGGGCTGCCGATGATAGTCCCGGCCCCGCCTCGTCGCTCGGATCCCGCTACCATCTCGCCCGATGCTCTCGCGCCTCGTGCTCCTGATCGCCGCCTGTGCGGTTGGCGTCGGAGCGTGCACCTTCACCACTCCCGAGCCGTCGGGTCCCACGTCGGAAGCGCCGTCGCCGACTCCCGAGCCGACAGCGACCCCGGTCCCGACGCCGACGCCCGTGCCGGAAGTCGAGGTGCCCCTGGCGGTCGTCACCGGCTACACCGCCGATGCCGCCACGATCACGCTCGCCGAGGTCGAGGCAGCTGCCGACACGGTGCTTGTTCCCTGCGAGGTGACCGCCTACCTGGGCCGAGAGCTCGCACCATTCCGAAGCGGATGCGACTCGATTGACACCGTGCTCCAGATCATCACGGACAGCGCCGGAGACGGTCGCCTCGCCCTCCTGCCGGCGTCCGTGGTGACGCCCTCGGTCAAGGTGCTTCCCGTCGACGGCGCCGACCCCTTCGGGGGGCCGCAGGCGCGCGCGCTTCCGTATCCGATCATGGGGCGCGCCGTCGGTGTCGAGCCATACGACCCCTCACAGATCCGCACCGTGATGAGCCTGGGCGACTCGTGCCCGGATCGCGGGGTGGCGTATGCGGCCATCACCGTCGGTCATGGCTGGGATTGGGTCTTCGGAGGCGGAACGGCCGAGTACACCGCTGTCTACCCGAATCCGGTGCCTGCAGGCTACGTCGGGAACGGGTTCAACATCGTTGATGCGGTTCGGACCGGCAACGAGGGAGCCGTCGCGGAGCTCGTGAGCGGCGCCGATGTCACGCTCGA
>DATBRU010000063.1:0-7381 GCA_036560105.1 Candidatus Limnocylindria bacterium
CGTCCTCCCGTGGCGACCACGACCGTGCCGCGTGACTCCCTCATGGAACGCAGGTCGCACGCGCGGACCTCGTCACCGACGTTGAGGAGCACGAGCAGACGCTCGTCGCCGGCCTCGCGGCGCCAGGCAAGGACGTCCGGCGCGACCTCGAACATCGACCGATGCGTCCCGTGACGGAGCGCCGGGCTCGCAGCGCGCGCAGCGATGAGCCGCCGATAGAGCGACAGCAGCGAGTCCGCGTCGCCCGTCTGCCCGGCCACGCTGCGGGTCGCCGTGTCCACCAGCGGCAGCCAGGGCGTGCCCGCGGTGAAGCCACCACCGGCCGATGCGTCCCACTGCATCGGTGTGCGGCAGCCATCGCGGCCGGCCCGATCGAACGACGGCGAGGGCAGGATGCCCGGATCGGCGTCGACCATGCCGATCTCCTCGCCGGCGTACAGCACGGCCACCCCGCGCAGGGTGAGCAGCAGGAACGCCGCGGCGTGTGCTCGATGTTCGCCCCAGCGCGTCGCGTGCCGCGGCTGGTCGTGGTTCGAGATGGCATAGGTCGGCCAGGCGTCAGGCGGGTGGAGTGCCTCGGCACGCTCGATAGCCAGCGCCAGGTGCCGCCGCTCCCAGGGCGACAGCAGCAGCTCGAAGTCAAACGCCAGGTGGAACTCGTCGCCGCGGCCGTCGCCGAGGTAGCGGACCATCTCCTCGACGGGCAGGTAGGTCTCGCCGACCAGCACGCGCCCCGGGAACTCGTCGGCCACACGGCGCATGGCGCGGATGACGTCGTGCACCTCCGGCCGGTTCATGCTCCACAGCGGGTCCTTCACGCCCTCGAGCACACCGAGGCCGGGGATGTGATGCGGGCGGCGCTCGGGTGGGTTGTCGCGCAGGAGGTCGTCCTTGATCGCCGCGAAGATGGCGTCCACGCGGAGCCCGTCGACCCCTCGCGCGAACCAGGTCCGCATGACGTCGGCGATGGCGTCCGCGACCTCGGGGTTGCGCCAATTCAGGTCAGGCTGCTCGGGGTAGAAGGTGTGGAGGTAGAACTGGCCCGAGACGTCGTCCCATTCCCAGGACGGGCCACCGAAGACGGAATCCCAGTTCGAGGGCGGTCCTCCGTCCGGCGCCGCGTCGGCCCAGATGTACCAGTCGCGCCTCGGGTTCTGGCGCGAGGACCGCGACTCGACGAACCACGGATGCTCGATCGAGGTGTGGCACGGCACGAGGTCCATGAGCAGGCGCAGGCCACGGTCGTGGCAGCCCTCGATCAGCCGATCCAGGTCGTCCAACGTGCCGAACTCCGGGGCGACGTCGACGTAGTCGCTGACGTCGTAGCCGAAGTCGTGCAACGGGCTCGGGTAGATGGGCGACAGCCACAGCGCGTCCACCCCAAGCGAGGCATCGGTCCCGCGCAGGTGGTCAAGCCGGCCGAGGATGCCGGCCAGGTCGCCGATGCCGTCGCCGTTCGCATCGGCGAAGCTGCGGGGATAGACCTGGTAGATGACGGCACCCTCCCACCATTGGTTCGAAGGGGGAGCGCTCACGATGCTCGATAGTAGCGGCGCCGGTCCTATCGAGCGGGCTCCTGGTCCATGAGTGCCGGCACGCCCCACGCGAGCCCGGCAAGGGCAGCGCCGAGGACGAGACCGCCTGCGGCCACGTACATCAGTGTCACGGCCCCGAGGTCGACCATCACGCCCGCGATGGCCAGCGACACCGGCGCGAGCCCGATCGAACCGAGCATGACGAGGCTCATCACACGCCCCAGCAGCTCCGGCTCGACGCGGCGCTGCAGCCACGAGATGTACTGGACGTTGATGAACCCGATGAGGACTCCGATCGGGGCGATGATGGCAAGCGCGACGCCCACGCTGGGCGCAACGCCGATGGCGGCGAAGCCGATGCCGATCAGGCACGCGGCGCCGAGGAGGACGGTGCCGAAGCGCGGGACCCGGGTGATCGATCCGCCGGCGATGGCCCCGATCAGGGCGCCGGCGCCCCACGCCGAGAACAGCACGCCGAACCCGACAGAACCGGCGTCGAACCGCTCCTCGGCCAGCCAGGCCAACCCGACGCTGACGGGGCCGGTGAACGCCAGGTTGAAGGCGGCGGTGAGCACCAGCGTCCCGCGCACGGCCCGATCCGCCCACGCGGCGCGGATGCCCCCGCCGATGCTGGCAAGCACGCTCGGCCGCTCGTCGTCGTCATGCGGCGCCGCGCGCCGGCCGCCCCGGACCAGGAAGACGGCCAGCGCGGCGACGCCGAAGGAAGCCGCGTCGACCACGAACGCCGGTCCGGTGTCGAGCAGCGCGATAAGTGCCCCCGCGAGCGCCGGTCCGATGAGGCTCATGACCTGGGTCGATCCCTGGATCACCGCGTTGGCGGGAGGGAGGAGGCGAGATGGCACGAGCATCGGCACGATCGTGTTGAGCGCCGGGTAGAAGAACGCGTCGACCACGCCGAACGTCGCGGCCAGCACGTAGAGGTGCCACAGCTCCGCCCGGCCCGTGAGCACCAGGGCGGCGAGCGCGCCCACGACGACGCCGCGGATGGCGTTGGAGACGAGCATCAGGGTCCGGGGCGAGAAGCGATCGCTGAACGCGCCGCCGACGAGGATGAAGATCGCGCGCGGGATGGCCGCCGTCATCAGCACGGTCCCGAGCGCCAGGCCCGACCCGGTGAGCTGCAGCGCCAGCCATGCGAGCGCCACGAAGTGGAACTGGTCGCCGAGCACGCTGATCGTCTCGCCGCCGAACACGAGCCGGAAGTCGCGGACGCGCAGCGGCTGGAGCAGGGTCGGACCGGTCTCCGTTTCGTCGCTGACGCCGGTGGCTGTCGTCATCGGCGCGGTCTCGCTCATCTCGGTCACTCGACGCTGATGAGGACGCCACCCTCGCCGTCGGCATCCTCGACGTCGATGATCGGGCCGATGGCGCCGGCCCGGACCGCATCACGGATGCGCGCGGCCTGGTCGCCGCCCAGGCCCGGAACGAAGCGCAGCGCCGCGTCGACGAACCCGATGGGAATCCGCAGGTTCACGACCTGCCGGCCGTGCTCGGTGACCCGGATCCGGAGCTGAGGGCCGACCGACGCGCCGTGCATCGCCTCGTCGAGCCGTCGCTCCGCGCGCAGCATGTGCCGCTGCACGCGCTCCGCGTGACGGGATGCGCGATCCGCATACCGCGTCACCCGGTCGACGGTGTCCCGGGGTGGAGTTATTCGCTCCGCGCGGGTCAGCGCATCGATGATCGGCGCCGCTTCTTCGGGCGAGAGCGTTCCCTCGGCGACAAGCCGCAGAATCGTCTCGAGCTCCTCAGGCATCCGGAGTCCTCCCGGCAAGTCGCGCCGTGGCCTCGTCGACGTCGATCTCGCCGCGCTCGAGGGCGCGGAGGATGGTCATCTGCTCGTCCGGGGCGACCGGGTTCAGTGGTGGCGTCGGCGGAATGGCCGGTGTCGGTGGTGTCGGCGGCGTAGGCGGTGTCGGCGGAGTGGGTGGTGTCGGATGGGACGCAAGGCGTCGCGTCGGATGCACGGAGACATCTCCCGACATCGAGCTGAACAGGAGGGCGGCCTCGCCGCCGCCGATCACGTAGCGCCGGCGGTCGCGCGAGCCCTCGGATCGATGGGGGACCGAGACGTGGGTGTCGCTGGACAGGCCGCGCACTTCCAGGGTCAACCCACCGACGACGCCGAGCGACAGGTCTCCGCTCACCGTCTCGACCCGATGTTGGATGGCGGGGGCCAGCTCGCCCTCGAGCTCGAGGTCCCCGCTGACGGTGACGAGACGCAGCTCGTCGAAGCGCGGAGCCAGCGCCGAGACATCGCCGCTCACGGTGTTCATCTGGAGGCGCAGTGGCTCATCGGCCCGGACGGTCACGTCGCTCGAGACGCCGCGCACGCGGAGGTCGCCGGAAACGTGGTCGAGGATCATGTCGCCCGACAGCGTCTGGTACTGCTGCGTTCCACGGAAGCCGCTGACTCTCACGTCGGCGCTGACGCCGTCGTAGGCGATCTCCGCCCCGCGAGGGACGTCCGCGCTGACCGAGACGTTGGCGACGGAGCTTCCCTTCCCGGCCAACCGAACGATCGCGCCGATGCCGCCGTCGCCACGTCGTGGCTCCTGCACCTCGAGCCCGGCCGGCGACGCGCTGGTGGTGAATCTGACGCCTTCGAGCAGCCGGTCGGCCTCTTCCTCGCTGCCCGCGCGGAGCTCGAACTTGACCCGGACGACCGCCCTGGCGCCATCCACTGCGCGCAGGTGCACCTCGGGGCTCGTCACGCGAAGGGCGAACCGTCCGGACGAGCCGATCTCGTGCTCGATCTCCTGGGTGCGAACGAAGCGCGCCATCAGCCGGCGCTGCCCAGCTCGCGGAGGGCCGTCGCTGCCTCCTCGGCACCGATCTCGCGGCGCGCGAGGCGCTCGAGAATGTCGCGCCGACGCTCGCCGGCATCAGCGGGCTCCGTGCTCGCCTCGAGGGTGGGCGCCTCGTCCCCGTCAAGGCTCTCGTCGGGATCGGCCAGGTCGGTTTCGGCTCCGTCCTCGCCAAAGCCGAGAGCGCGCACGAGGGCGTCAACCCGTCCCCGGACCGTCGGGTAGCTGATGCCCAGCTCGCGCTCCATCTCCTTCAGGTTGCCGCGCGAGCGCAGGAAGCTCTCGAGGAGGCCCATCTGCTCGCG
This sequence comes from Candidatus Limnocylindria bacterium, assembly GCA_036560105.1. Taxonomy (GTDB): domain Bacteria; phylum Chloroflexota; class Limnocylindria; order QHBO01; family QHBO01; genus JACDBZ01. The sequence continues at coordinate 4,669 of DATBRU010000063.1, forward strand.
GTCGAGGCGCCCGAAACGCCCGACACCGAACTCGCCCTCCAGTGCCGTTCCGCAGCTGCGGCAGTGCAGTCGGGTGATGGTGAGCTCGCCCGCGCAGACCGGGCAGGTGGCGATGACGTCGTGGACCATCGGTCTAGCGACGCTCGCGGCTCAGCGCGGGCCGCAGGTCTCGCAGCAGGCCGTAGAAGCGACGCGTCCCTTCGCGCTGGACAGGGCGGCGGAACCGCGCCTGGTCCTCGAGAAGGTGGGGGTAGTAGAGGCGTTGCTCGATCATGGAATTTGGGCCTCCTGTTGGAGTGTCTCCCACTCCTTTGGATTTTGATGCGCGCAATCTAGCATCCGGCTAGACAATATGTCAAGTCCATATTGAGAAATAGCATTGTCATCTATCAATTCGGCGCATGCGGTGCGAGCCGTCAACACTGCCGGAAACGCGCTACGATGGACGCAGCGACCCATGTACTCATCCCTTCATCCCTACCGCCCCGAACGCGACGCGTATCTCCTGCTCGGGGTCCCCTCCACCGCCTCGCCAGACGAGGTGGGTGCCGCCTGCCGGCGGCTCGCGAGGACGTTCCACCCTGACCGGAACGGCTCAGAGCGCGCGACAGCCGAGATGGCGGTGGTCAACGACGTGCGCCGGGTGATGATCGATCCGGCGGCACGGGCCGCATACGACCAGGAGCGCCGCAGCTTCCACGAGCTTCGAGCGCGGGCCATCGTGTATCCGCCGAGCGGACCGATCCTCCCGCCTGCCCCGGTGAGGCCGGCGAGGTCAGCGAGACGCCGCGCGACCGGCCGGCGTCGCTACCTGACAGGGATGGTCGCGGGGTTCATCACGGCCGTTCGCGCGCTCGCTCCGCCGCGATGCCACGGCTGTCGCATCGTCATCCCCTCTGGGGAAGATGCCTTCTGCGCCGCGTGCGGCACGCCTCTGCTCACGAGCGGCTGAGCGCTGACCGATAGATCGGTCAACGATCGCTGGAAGGTTGTTCTGGGCGCGGTATGGCCGATGTACTGATCACCGGCACGCATGAAGCCCTCCTCGGCGCGCCTCTCGTGCTCACCGGTGATCGACAGAGCGATCAAACCCGACTCCCACGATGCCTCCGGCGCACATTGACCGATAGGCCGGCCACAAGCGGCCCAGCCAGGGCCCGCTCGTGCAGCCGGGTTGCCCGACCGAGACGGGACCCTAGGCGTAGAGCGGGTTGACGCGCTCCGGATCGATGCCGAGCTCGCCGATGGCACGCTTGAGCTCGTCGGGAGTCGACTTGCCGTCGAGGCACAGGCCGTGGAGAGCGGCGTAGGCGATGTGCTCGGCGTTGACCTCGAAGTGGGCCCGCAGCGCGTCGCGCGTGTCGGATCGCCCGAAGCCGTCGGTGCCGAGGACGGTGTACGGGCGATCGACCCAGCGCGCGATCATGTCCGGGACCGCCTTCAGATAGTCGGTGGCGGCGACGATCGGTCCCTCGGACGGCGCGAGGCATTGCGTGACGTACGCCAGGCGCTGCTCGGCATCGGGATGCAGGCGGTTCCAACGCTCGACATCGAGTGCGTCGTTGCGCAGCTGCTGGAAGCTCGTTGCGCTCCACACGTCGGCAGCGACGTCGTAACGCTCGGCGAGCATCTGCTGCGCGCGGAGGGCCTGGTGGAGGATCGGTCCGGAGGCGAGCAGCTGGACGCGTCGTGACCCGGCGTCCGCCTGGTTGAACCGATACAGGCCTCGCAGGATGCCCTCGTCCGCGCCGTCCGGCTTCGGCGCCTGGACCCAGTTCTCGTTGTAGATCGTGATGTAGTAGAAGACGTCCTCGCCGCGCTCGCCGTACATGCGGTCGACTCCCTCGCGCACGATGACCGCGAGCTCGTACGCGAATCCCGGGTCGTAGGCAAGGATGTTCGGCACGACGCTGGCGAGCACCTGCGAGTGGCCGTCGGTGTGCTGGAGCCCCTCGCCGGTGAGCGTCGTGCGACCGGCGGTCGCGCCCATCATGAACCCGCGGCCGCGGGCATCGGCGAAGGCCCATACCTGGTCCCCGGTGCGCTGGAGCCCGAACATGGAATAGAACGTGTAGAACGGGATCATCGGCTCGGACCACGTCGCGTAGCTCGTGCCCGCCGCCTGGAACGAGCTCACCGATCCGGCTTCGGTGATGCCCTCCTCGAGGAGCTGGCCGTCGATCTTCTCGATGTAGCTGAGCAGGAGCTCCTTGTCGACCGGCGTGTAGCGCTGGCCGAGCGGGTTGTAGATCCCGACCTCCTTGAAGAGCGGATCCATCCCGAACGTGCGGGCCTCGTCCGGGATGATCGGGACGATGCGACCGCCGATCTGCGGGTCGCGCACGAGGTTCCGGACCAGGCGGCTGTAGGCCATGGTGGTGCTGGCGGGTCGATCGGAGCCGGCGAAGAACTCGGTGAAGACCTCGGGCGCCGCGGCCGGTAGGGGCTTCGGGACGTAGGTCCGCCGCGGGGCGGCGCCACCGAGCTGGCGTCGGCGCTCGAGCATGTAGGCGATCTCGGGCGCATCGGCTCCGGGGTGGTAGTACGGCGCCTCCTTGAGGCGCTCGTCGGGAATCGGCAGCTCGAGGCGATCCCGGAAGATCTTCAGCTCCTCGACGGTGAGCTTCTTGGCCTGGTGTGTGACGTTGCGGCCTTCGATGCCCGGCCCGAGCGCCCAGCCCTTCACCGTCTTGGCGAGGATCACCGTCGGCGC
>DATBRU010000064.1:0-11064 GCA_036560105.1 Candidatus Limnocylindria bacterium
GTCGGTGGCGCCGCACGGGTGTCCGCGGCCGTCGCCCGCCAGGTGGCCCACGTGCGGGTCGAGGTCGGGGAGACGGGTTGGATCGGTGACCGCGAGGCCGCCCAATGGCCGCGCTCGACGTTGCCGGTGGCGCGGTCGTACTCACCCCGGCGCATCGGGTCCGACAGGATCTCCCACGCTTCGTTGATGCGCCGCATGCGCTCGGCGGCCTTGTCGGCGTCGGCCCCCTCGTGCAGATCCGGGTGGTGCTCCTTGGCCAGGCGCCGATGCGCGCGTGCGACCTGGAGTGGGGTCGCGTCACGCGGAATGCCGAGCACGGCATACGGATCGAACCTGGCGCGCGTCGTCATCGGCCCAGATTCTAAAGGGGCCCGGGGGTCTCCATCGGACTAGACTTGGCCGACCGATGCCCGATCGCCGTCCCCTCCTCATGCTCATCGACGGGCCGAGCCTCGTCTATCGCGGCTACTTCGCGCTCCCTCCGCTCACCCTCTCCGACGGCATGCTCGTCAACGCCGTATTCGGCTTCCTCCAGATCGTCCTCCGCGGCATGCAGGACGTGAAGCCGGACTACGCCATGGTCAGCTTCGACATCGGCCGGCCACAGTTCCGATTCGACGCGTACCCCGAGTACAAGAAGGGCCGCCCGAGCATGCCGGACGACCTGCGTGCCCAGTTCCCGATCGTGCGCGAGATCGCGGGCATGATGAACATCCCGATCCGCGAGCTCGAGGGATACGAGGCCGATGACGTCATCGGCACGTTGACGAAGCAGGCCACCGCCGCCGGCGTCGACACGATGATCGTCTCGGGCGACCTCGACGGGCTCCAGCTCGTCGACGATCACGTCCGCCTCCTCACGACGCGCATGGGTGTCGCCGCCACCGTCATCTACGACGAGGCCCGCGTCATGGAGCGCTACGGCCTGCGACCGGACCAGATGCTCGACTACAAAGCGCTCAAGGGCGACACCTCGGACAACATCCCGGGTGTGCCGGGGGTCGGGGAGAAGACGGCCATCAGCCTGCTCCAGCAGTTCGGGTCGCTCGACGGCGTCTACGCCGGGCTCGATGAGGTGAAGGGCAAGCTGCGCGAGCGCCTCGCCGAGCATCGCGAGTCGGCACTCATGTCGCGCGAGGTCGGTCGAATCGTGATCGACCTGCCGGTCGAGCTCGACCTGGAGGAGGCGCGGACCGGGCGCTACGACCGACGCGCCGTCGCGCAGCGGCTCCGCGAGCTCGAGTTCCGCTCGCTCATCGATCGGCTGCCGGCGTCGAGCATCGCGCCGAGCGGGTACGACAGTCCGGAACAGGAGACGAAGGGTGGGCTCCAGCTCAGCCTGGAGCTGCTGGGAGGAGGGGCCGCGCCCGTCGACGTCGACCGTTCGCAGCGTGCCCAACCCGATCCCTTGGCCGATCCCGGCGGGGCGATCGAGCACGTCGACCCGCACGTCGTCCGTGCCGACGACGAGATGCGTGAGCTGGATGCGTGGCTCGAGGCCCACGGCGACGACGTCGGGCTCGGGTGGGCAACCGGCAGCGGGCGCCCCTTGGAGCGGCGCCTGTTCGGGATCGCGCTGGCCGGACGCGACGGGAGCTCGTGGTACGTGCCGTGCGACCCGACGAGCGTGGCGGTCGAGCGGCTGCCCGCCTGGTTCGCGCGGGCCGACCGTCGGAGGATCGGGCACGACCTCAAGCAGCTCGTCACGACGATGGCGGCGAACCGCGGCCTCGAGCTGCAGGGAACGTTCTTCGACACGCTCGTCGCCGGGTACATGTGCAACCCGTCGCTCCGATCGCAGACGATCGACGACATCGCGGCCACCAGGTTCGCCACGGAGCTCCCGCCGCGTGCGGTGAGCCCGGAGAGCGGTGCCGAGGAGCAGGCGATGGCCCGCCGCGCCGCGGGAGAGGCGCTCACCGCCCTGCTCGTCGCTCCGGCGCTCGAGCAGGAGCTCGCCGAGGGGGCATTGTCGAGCCTCTTCGACGAGGTCGAGATGCCCCTGCTCCCTGTCCTGGCGCGCATGGAGCTCGCGGGGATCGCCGTGGACCTGGGTGCGCTGGCGAGCATGAGCGAGGAGTTCGCGGCGACGCTGAACGCGCTGGAGGCGCGGATCCACGAGCTCGTCGGGCACGAGTTCAACATCGGCTCTCCGAAGCAGCTGGAGCAGATTCTCTTCACCGAGCTCGGGCTTCCCGCCACGAAGCGCACACGCACCGGCTTCTCGACGGACGCATCGGTCCTGGAGGAGCTTCGCGACAAGCACGAGGTCATCGGTCTCATCCTCGAGCACCGGCAGGTCTCAAAGCTCAAGTCCACCTACGTCGACGCCCTGCCGACCCTGGTCGACGCCGATGGTCGGGTGCACACGACGTATCAGCAGGCGGTCGCCGCCACCGGACGCCTGTCGAGCACCGACCCCAACCTCCAGAACATCCCGATCCGGACCGCGCTCGGCCGGCGCATCCGCCGCGCGTTCGTCGCGCCTCCGGGACGCCTCCTGTTCGGCGCCGACTACTCCCAGCAGGAGCTGCGCATCCTCGCCCACGTCTCCGGCGACCCCGGGCTGCGCGCCGACTTCGAGGCGCACTCCGACATCCACCTTGCGGCCGCCGCGCGGGTGCTCGGCCTTGCGCCGGAGCAGGTCGGGCCCAAGGAGCGAAGCGTCGCCAAGATGATTAACTACGGGATCGCCTACGGGCTGAGCGACTACGGGCTCGCAGAGCGGCTGAAGATCCCACGCGACGAGGCGCAGAAGTTCATCACCGATTACTTCGCCGCCTACGAGGGCATCCGCCGCTACACGGTCGAGATGAAGATCCTGGCGCGGGACCAGGGCTTCGTCACGACGCTCCTCGGACGCCGCCGTTACCTTCCCGAGCTCACCGCACGCAACGGCGCGTTGCGATCGGCGGGCGAGCGCATGGCGATCAACATGCCGATCCAGGGCACGGCGGCCGACGGCATGAAGATCGCGATGCTGCGCGTCGACGCAGCACTCCGCGATGGCGCCTTCCCGGCTTCGCGGTTGCTCCTCCAGGTCCATGACGAGCTCGTGCTCGAGACCGATGCGGACGAGCTGCCGGCGCTGGCGGCCATGGTCAAGGAGCTCATGGAAGGGGCGCTGCCGCTCGACGTCCCGCTCGAGGCCGACCTCAAGGTCGGCGAGAACTGGGAGGAGATGGACCGATACCTGGGCGAGCCCGACGGATCGTGGCGCCGCGTGCCCAAGTCGGCCGGTGAGGTGGCAATCGAGGAGGCCGAGGAGGCGGTCGCCGCCGAGCTCGTCTGACATGCCTGAGCTCCCCGAGGTCGAGACGGTCGCGCGCGACCTCCAGCACTCGGTTGCGGGCGCGACGATCCGATCGGCAGCGGTGCACTGGGAGCGCACGATCCGCCACCCGCTTCCCGCGGAGCGTTTCGTGGCGGAGATCGCCGGCGCCACGATCCGGCGGGTGAGCCGCCGTGCGAAGACGGTCCTGGTCCACCTGGAAGACGGCCGCGTCTTGACCGTCGCGCTGCGCATGACCGGGGCGCTCATCGTGGCGGAACCCGGCACGCCGCCGGATCCCTACGCCCGGGTCCTCTTCGCGCTCGACGACGGCCGGGAGCTGCGGTACCGGGACATGCGCAAGTTCGGACGCATCGGCCTCTGGCCGGGCGGCGGGCTGCGCAGCGTTGGCGCCGGCCGCGGCGCACGCTCGCGGAAGGTTGCCGAAGGACGTGGACGCTACCGCATCGGCGAGGTGTTCAGCGGCCACGGCCCCGAGCCGCTCGCCCGCTCGTTCACCGCGTCTCGGTTCGCGGAACGCCTGTCGCGGCGCTCAGCGAAGCTGAAGACGCTGCTGCTCGACCAGAGCTTCGTCGCCGGGGTCGGCAACATCTACGCCGACGAGGCGCTGTGGCGGGCGAGGCTCCATCCGCTGCGGGCGGCGGACACCCTCACGGATGTCGAGGTCCGCAGGCTCCATCGAGCCGTGCGCCAGGTCCTGCGGCAAGGGATCACGAACCGCGGATCGAGCTTCAGCGACTACGTCGGCGTCGACGGCGAACCCGGAGACAACGCGGAGCGGCTGATAGTCTATCGGCGCACTGACCAGCCGTGCTACCGCTGCGGCCGTCCCATTCGGCGGATCGTCGTCGGCCAGCGCAGCACGCACTTCTGTCCTCGCTGCCAGCCCGAGCCGATACCATCGGCGACGCCATGAAGGTGATCGGCCTGACCGGAAACATCGGCTGCGGGAAGAGCACCGTGGCCGGGATGCTGCGCGACCTCGGCGCCGCGACGATCGACGCCGACGTGGTCTCCCGAGAGATCCGGCACAACGATGCCGATGCCCGGCAGGAGATCGTGCGGCGCTTCGGGACGTACGAGGCCGACGAGCTCGGCTCGATCGTCTTCTCGGATCCCGACGAGCTGCGCGACCTGGAGGCGATCCTCCATCCGCGCGTGCGCGGCGCGATCCGCGCGCGGCTGGCCGAGCTCGAGCAGGCCGGCGCCGATGTCGTCGCGGTCGAGGTGATCAAGCTGCTCGAGTCACCGCTGGCCGATGCCTGCGACGAGGTCTGGGTCGTGCGCTGCGACGAGGCCGATGCGATCCGTCGCCTGGCCGAGTCGCGTGGCATGGACGAGGAGTCCGCCCGCCTGCGGCTCGCCAGCCAGTCGACCCAGGACGACAAGATCGCCGCCGCCGACGTCGTGATCGACGGATCGGCGCCGATGGAGGAGACGCGCCGCCAGGTGGAGCGCTCCCTGGCGGCGCTGCGCTCCGACTAGTTCCCGGCGCTGCGACCCTCGAGCTCCGGCGGGAGCGGCACGGGGAAGTTGAACTCCTCGATGAGCTGGTCGATCGTCGAGCCGTCCGTGTCGGCGACCCGATCGTCAACCTCCGGCCGCAGGGCCATCGTGAAGATCCCGCCGACCGCCTGGAGCTCGGCGATCTTCTCGGCGGTGGCGACGTCGGTCCGCACGATGTAGAGGTCGCCGTTGCGCGCGAGGAGCGTGAGGGACTGGAGGGTCACCTTGGTCGACGGGCCCGGCACGAATCGGTCCGCCTGTTCGGTCACCTCCTCGGGTGTGAGGCCAACCTCGGGGTTGATCGCCATCGTGACGATGAGGTCGACCACCTGCCCGGCGACGAGCGTCCCGGCCACGGCGTTCGCCGCCTCGACCGTGAGGCTCACCGCTCGGAGGTCGGGTCCGTCAGGATCGAACTCCTCGTTCGGATCGAGGATCGAGAAGGTCTGCCCCTCGGTGGTCGATGCGAGCACGCTGCGGGTGATGAGCTGGCCGGATGCCACGGCCGACCCGCTCACGCGGCCGATGACCTGGTCGAGCGAGGCGAATGCCGTCTCGTTCGTCGGATCCGCCACGACGGATCGGACGCTGACATCACCCTCCTCGATCGCCTTGCGCGCCGGGATGTCGCGTGTTGCGACGACCACGGAGCGCATCTCGGCGTCGCGGGACATGAGCTGGCTGCTCGCCTGGAGGGCGACGAAGACCGTCCCCGCGACCATGAGAGCCACGATGATGCCGACGCCGATGTAGAGCTTCGAACGCCGGCTGTTCTTGTCTGAGTACTCGAGTTCCACGATCAGGCGCTCCTTGGGTGGGGATGACGGATCACGACCATGGCTGGAGCCGGGCGCGCTGGGCACGTCGGAGGCCGGGGTCGTGGGGGCTGGCATGGATGCCGGACACGGCGTGTCCCTGGATGTCGTTCGAGCCGATGGAGTCGATCTCGAAGACGGCGAAGCCGATGATGTCGACGTACTGGCCGCTGCTCGTCGTGGCGGCCACGGTGAATCGGACGGTCTCCAGATGAGTGACCGGCTGGCCGTTGCTGTTCGTCCCTCGACCGCGGACGGTGAAGAGATAGCAGCCCTGCGACATGCCGGTGGTCGTGATCGTGAGTGTCGACGGGGCGCCCGTCCCCGTGGCGGGCGTGACGGACGAGGCGCTGAACCCGATCGATCCGGACGCGAGCGATGCCGGGGCCAGGCTGCAGGTCGTCAGCGAGTCGGTGTCCCAGCTCAGGGAGACGGCCGAGGCCGTCGAGGGACCGCCCGTCCATCCCGCCGTCCCGCTGCCGGTCGAGACGGCCATCGGGAGGTTGATCGTGCCACCCAAGACCGGTGTTGACCCATCGAGGACCGAGTTATCCAGGCTGAAGTCGCGCGTCACCCGGGTATCCCCGGCATCGGTGTAGTCGCCGTCACCGTTCGCGTCGGTCTGGACCCGCACGGGAACCGGCACCCGCCGCCGCTGGTAGTAGGGATTGCCCGACTCGCCCTCGATCCAGACCGTGTAGATGCCGGCCGGAATGGTCTGCGTGCGCATGCCGGTCATCGTCACGTTCGTGCCACCGGTCGTCGGCATGAAGACATTCGGCGTCCACGTCGGCGCGGACATGTCACCCGCGGCGGGCGGCGTCACGGAGGGATCGGGCAGGATGTCGAGCGCGGGGAAGCCGAGCGTCGTGGCTCCGGCGTCACCCTTGAGCGCCAGCGTGACCGTGCTCGCGAACTGGCTGTTGCGGGTCACGCGGATGTTCGGACCGTTGACCGGCGCAACCGTGGTCGAGGGGAGCGAGATCTCGGTCGGGGGAATGATCGCGAAGTCGGGGATCTCCATCACCGTGCCGTCGTACACGGCCAGCATCAGGCGGTCGCCGGCCTGGTAAGCATCGTCGAACTGGTGCACGACGAACGTGGTGCTGTTACCCGAGAGCACGGCAACCTGGGTTTCGCCCGTCGGCGGCACGCCGACCGCCGGGAACGCCGGGCCCGGATAGCCGGTGACGAGGTACTCGCCCTCCATGTCCTTGAGGGTGTTCGGGTTCGTGCCCGGCGTTACCCCGTTGTAGTAGACGCGGCTGCTCACCGTCTCGAAGTTGCGGACGTCGAGGGCGATGAAGCCGCGGAAGCTCGAATCGTTGACCGCCTTGCTCCCCGGGCCGTAGATGTCGAACGACGGACCGGGCATGAGCTCGGTGGCGGCGACGCGCCCCGCATAGCCGCGCGGATCGACCGGATCCACGGCGCCCGACGCGCTCGTTCCGGCGGTCGCCACGTGGTCGATGAATCCGCCGCCCGGCCCGGGCGGATGGGTGTAGCGACGAACCACCAGCGGCACCTCGGGTCCTCCCTGGAGGTCGCATCGGGCCCGTGCGTTGGCCTGGAGCGTCGGGATGCCGACGACCCGCGCGAGCGCTGTCTCCACGGTCGACGAGATCGCGACGCGCACGGTCGTCCCGGCCACGATGATGCCGCTCACGAGCTCGTCGGCCTCGATCGACGCGCTTCCGTCCTCGTCGACATACGTTGGCGGCGCATCGATGGTGGCGACCGCCCCGGCGGGCGACCCGTCCAGGTTGGCGAATGCAACCTGCCGAGCGGCGAGTGCCGCATCGGCGTCGGTGCCGCCCTCGATCAGCTCGCGGCAGGCGGCCAGCGCCGCGGCATCGGCGGCGGTTTGGGCGTGCCGCTGCTCCGCGTTCTGGCGCCCCACGTCCACGGCCACGCCGGCAAACCCGAGGAGGATGACCATGACGATGGCGAGGATGACGAGCACCTGCCCGCCGGGTGACGCGCGGTCCATCAGTTCATGACCATCGTGGCGGTCACGCTCTGGACGAAGCGGCCGCCGCCGTCGGTGGCGAGGATCCCGCCGAGGAACGGGACGACGATGTCCGACCGATACCGGACGGTCACCTGGAGGACACAGCCGGCCGGATCGTCGCTCGCGCAGTAGGTGCCCGCCGCGGGGCACGGCGTGGTCGGGGTCGCCATCGCCGTACACAGCGAGAGCGTGATGTCGCCATTGATCCAGCGATCGTGGAGGCCGTCACCGTTGAGGTCCGCGGCTGATCCGGCCGGGCAGGGCCGGGTGGCGACGAAGTAGGGCGACGAGGTCGAGAGGATGCCGAACGAGCGGCGCGCGGCGTCGATCGCCGCCGTGCAGCGGTCGAGGTCGTTCACGGCTCGCGAGGCCGCGATGTCGTAGCGGACGATGGTTGCCGCGCGCGCCGCCTCGCGGGTGGCGTTGGTCAGCGTCACGTTGGCCCCGAAGATGAGCCCGAACTGGATGATCCCGACCACCACGAGAAGGATCGGCAGCAGGACGGCCGCGAACTCCACCATCGCCTGGCCGCGCTCGCGGCTCGCCTGGCCGCGTTCACGGCGCGTGCTGGGCAGCACCGGTTCGACCGGCGCGTGCGGCTTCGGTGGCGATGTGCCTGTGATGTCGGGCATTGGCAGGGGTGCGGCACGTCTGCGGGGGTGGTTGGTGAGCGACCAAGCGGATCGTAGGGAGGGGCGCCTGGTGCCGATATAGGTCGTTGGGGGCGGAGAGCATGGGACAGATGGTTGCCGGTTAGAATCGGAGCCCCATGCCCGACCTCAAGGTCCACGCCCCGTACGAGCCCACCGGCGACCAGCCGACCGCCATCGCCGAGCTGGTCGACGGCGTCGGCCGCGGCCTCAAGCACCAGGTGCTCCTCGGGGCGACCGGCACGGGCAAGACCTTCACCGCGGCGAAGCTCATCGAGGCAGTTCAGAAGCCGACGCTGGTCATGGCGCACAACAAGACCCTCGCGGCGCAGCTCTACCAGGAGTTCAAGGAGTTCTTCCCCGACAACGCCGTCGAGTACTTCGTGAGCTACTACGACTACTTCCAGCCCGAGGCCTACCTGCCGCGGACCGATACGTACATCGAGAAGGACTCGTCCCGCAACGACGAGATCGACCGGCTCCGGCACAACGCGACCCGCGCCCTGTTCGAGCGCCGTGACGTCGTGATCGTCGCCTCGGTGTCCGCGATCTATGGGCTCGGCGCCCCGGTCGACTACGGCGCCACGGTCATCAACCTGAAGCGCGGCGGACACTACCGACGCGACGGGATCCTGCGACACCTGGTCGACCTCCAATACCAGCGCAACGACGCAGCGCTGGGCCGGGCGAAGTTCCGCGTGCGTGGTGACGTCCTCGAGGTGCAGCCTCCGCACGGGGAGTACGTGGTGCGGGTCGATTTCTTCGGCGACGAGGTCGAGCGGATCGTCGAGATCGACGACCTCACCGGCGAGGTGCTCGCCGAGCGGACCGAGCTCAACCTCTACCCGGCGACCCACTACGTCACACCGCGAGACAAGATGCTCGTTGCCATCGAGAAGATCGAGTCGGAGATGGAGGAGCGCGTCGGCTGGCTCGGCGATCAGGGCCGCGACCTCGAGGCGGCCCGGCTGCGTCAGCGCACCCAGTTCGACCTGGAGATGATGCGCGAGGTCGGGTTCTGCTCGGGGATCGAGAACTACTCACGCCACCTTGCCGGCCGCGAAGAGGGCGAGCGCCCCTGGACGCTCATCGACTACTTCCCGACCGACTTCCTGCTGATCATGGACGAGAGCCACATCAGCATTCCGCAGGTCCACGGCATGTACAAGAACGACCGGACCCGCAAGGAAATCCTCGTCGACTTCGGCTTCAGGCTTCCCTCGGCGCTCGACAACCGACCCCTGACGTTCGAGGAGTTCGAGGACCACATGAGCCAGGTGGTGTACATGTCCGCAACGCCCGGTCCGTACGAGACCGAGCGCGCCGAGCACGTCGCGGAGCAGTTCATCCGGCCGACCGGCGTCGTCGATCCGGTGATCAGCGTCCGTTCGACCAGCGGCCAGATCGACGATCTGCTGGCCGAGATCCGGGGCACCGTGGAGCGCGGCGAGCGAGCCCTGGTTACGACGCTCACCAAGAAGATGGCCGAGGACCTGGCCGATTACCTGGCCGAGCTCGGGATCAAGGTCCAATGGCTCCACTCCGAGGTCGACACGCTCGAGCGCGTCGAGATCCTGCGCGACCTGCGCCTCGGCGTGTACGACGTCCTCGTCGGGATCAACCTCCTGCGGGAGGGCCTCGATCTGCCCGAGGTGACCCTGGTGGCGATCCTGGACGCCGACAAGGAAGGATTCCTGCGCTCGGGCGGATCCCTGATCCAGGTCATCGGTCGAGCGGCTCGCAACGTCGGCGGACGCGTCGTGATGTACGCCGATCGGACGACCGACTCGATGCGCGCCGCGATCGACGAGACGAATCGGCGCCGCGAGCGGCAGGTCGCCTACAACACCGAGCACGGCATCACGCCGGAAACAGTGATGAAGGAGATCCGCGACATCCACGAGAGCCTGCGTCGCGTCGCCGAGTCGCGCGCCGAGCTCCAGCTTGAGGGCAAGGAACCCGAAGAGATCGCGGGCATGATGGGGCGCCTCGAGGCGCAGATGAAGGAGGCTGCGCGCAACCTCGAGTTCGAGCGCGCGGCCGCCCTGCGCGACGAGGTGCTTCAGCTCCGACGGCTGCGCGAGGAGCTCGCGGCCGCCCCCGGCAGCATCCCGGCGGACGTGTACGCGGCTGCCGCTGCCGCCGCGGACGAGGGCGACGGACGACGGCCACGAGAGAGCGACCAGGTCTTCAGCGTCCAGACCCGCCCGAACGTCATCGCGGCCGGAGGCCGGCGCCGACCGCCGCGGAGGAGGCGACCGTGACCGCGATCGAGATCGAGGGCGACTGATGGCCGGCACGATGCCGCATGCCATCTTCATCGAGACCGACATCGATCGCCACGGGCTCGTCGGCGCGTACGCGGCAGAGCTCCCCGGATGCGCCACCTTCGCGACGAGTGCCGACGAGGCTGCCGGCGCGATGCCGATGCGGGCAAGCCGATTCACCGATTGGCTTCGGCGCCGTGGCGAGGCCGCACCGAGCTTCGTCGGTGACAACTGGTACGAGGTCGAACGGGCTGCCACAGGCGACGGACGACGGGCGGCGTTCACGCTCGATGAGCTGCCACCCAGCGCCGACGAGTTCTCCGCATGGGTGCGATGGCTGGAGCTGGCGCGCGAGGAGCTCGCCGATGCGATCGACGCCGGAGACCCGCTCGCGTCAGCCGAGCTGCTGGACGCGATCGAACGCCAGGACATCGCGTTCGTCGCCGAGCTGGGCGGCATGGCGGTCGAGCTGACCGCCGGGCCAATCGACCGCCTCTACATCGCTCGCGACGCGCTCACCGAT
>DATBRU010000065.1:0-1964 GCA_036560105.1 Candidatus Limnocylindria bacterium
ACTGCGCTCCTCCGGCTCACACTTCCGAGGGGACCCCGAGTGACCGGCGTGATGACCGTCCATGCGTTTGCGGCCGCTGTCGACGACCCGGGGCTCAGCGACTTCGGCAATGACGTCTGGTGGGTGATCCTGGTCAAGGCCGTGCTGATCTTCGTGGTCCTGGTGCTGCTGACGCTCTTCAACATCTGGTGGGAGCGACGCGTGGTGGCCCGGATGCAGCACCGCATCGGCCCCAACGTGCACGGCCCCTTCGGTCTTCTGCAGTCCCTGGCCGATGGCGTGAAGCTGGCGCTCAAGGAGGACATCACCCCGAAGGCCGCCGACAAGGTCGTCTTCATCCTGGCGCCCGTGATCGCGGTCGTCCCGGCGTTCGTGGCGTTCTCGGTCATCCCGTTCGGCCCGGTGGTGACCATCCCGTTCACCGACACCCAGACCCCGCTGCAGCTCACCGACATGCCCGTGGCCGTCCTGTTCGTGCTGGCCATCGCGTCGATCGGCATCTACGGCATCGTGCTCGGCGGCTGGTCGAGCGGGTCGACGTACTCCCTGCTCGGCGGCCTGCGTTCCAGCGCGCAGATGATCTCCTACGAGGTCGCCATGGGGCTCGCCCTCGTGGCGGTCTTCCTCTACGCCGGCTCGATGTCGACCTCGCAGATCGTCGCCGCGCAGGACGACCTGTGGTTCGGCCTGATCCTGCTGCCGTCCTTCGCCATCTACACCATCTCGATGGTGGGCGAGACCAACCGGGCGCCGTTCGACCTCCCCGAGGCCGAGGGCGAGCTGGTCGGTGGCTTCCACACGGAGTACTCGTCGCTGAAGTTCGCCCTGTTCTTCCTGGCCGAGTACATCAACATGGCCACCGTGGCAGCGCTCGCCACGACGTTGTTCCTGGGCGGCTGGCACGCGCCGTTCTGGATCGACACGTTCTGGGCGGGCGCCAACGAGGGCTACGTGCCGCTGATCTGGTTCTTCGGCAAGATCCTGTTCTTCATCTTCATCTTCATCTGGCTGCGCGGCTCGTTGCCCCGCCTCCGCTACGACCAGTTCATGGCGTTCGGCTGGAAGCGGCTGATCCCGATCTCGCTGGTCTGGATCGTCGCGGTCGGGACGATCCGCTCGATCTCCCTCGAGGGCTCGATCGACCGCAGCTACCTGCTCATCGGGATCGGCGTGCTCGCCGTGCTGTTCCTCGTGATGTTCTTCGTCGGCGAGGACACCGAGCAGGCCGACCAGGCCGCCGAGACCACCGAGGAGCAGGTGTTGGCCGGCGGATTCCCCGTCCCGGCGATGCCCGCCGGCGGCGCGGTCCGCGGGGCCGCGGCGCCGCTCGAGTTCGGTCGCCGCGAGCCGCAGCCGGCGACGGTGTCCAGCACCGTCGGCGACTCACCGACAGACGGCGTGACGACGGAGGAGCGGATCGATGGCTGAACCCACCTCGGGGGCGAAGAGCCTCAAGGAGCAGTTCTGGGACCCGGTCGCCGGCTTCGGCGTCACGTTCCGGACGATGTTCAAGAAGGTCGTCACCGAGCAGTACCCGTTCGAGAAGATGCCCACCGCGCCGCGCTTCCACGGCCGGCACCAGCTCAACCGCTGGCCCGACGGCCTCGAGAAGTGCATCGGGTGCGAGCTGTGCGCCTGGGCCTGCCCGGCCGACGCGATCTACGTCGAGGGCGCGTCCAACACCGACGACGAGCGCTTCAGCCCCGGCGAGCGCTACGGCCGCGTCTACCAGATCAACTATTTGCGGTGCATCCTGTGCGGGCTGTGCATCGAGGCCTGCCCGACCCGCGCGCTGACGATGACCAACGAGTACGAGCTGGCCGACAACAACCGCGCCGACCTGATCTACGAGAAGTCCGACCTGCTGGCGCCCCTGCTGCCCGGCATGGAGCAGCCGCCGCACCCGATGCGGCTCGGCGACGACGAGGGCGCCTACTACCGCGGCGAGTTCGCGGCGCCCGAGC
>DATBRU010000066.1:0-2419 GCA_036560105.1 Candidatus Limnocylindria bacterium
TCCGTTCCCAAAGTCGATCTACGACAACGTCGCGTTCGGACCGCGGGTGGCCGGCTACCGCGGCGACCTGCATGCGCTGGTGGAGGAATCGCTCCGTCGCGCTGCCCTCTGGGACGAGGTCAAGGACAAGCTGAAGGCGCCTGGAACGTCGCTGTCCGGCGGACAGCAGCAGCGGCTGTGCATCGCGCGGGCGATCGCGGTCCAGCCCGATGTGATCCTCATGGACGAGCCGTGCTCGGCGCTGGATCCGATCGCAACGCTGCGGATCGAGGAGCTCATGCGCGAGCTGCGCGAGAACTACACGATCGTGATCGTGACCCACAACATGCAGCAGGCCGCCCGGGCATCGGACACGACCGTGTTCCTGACCATGGGCGAGGATCGGGCTGGATATCTAGTCGAGAAGGCCGCGACCGAGCAGCTCTTCACTCGACCAGCAAACGAGCTGACTGAGCAGTACATCACCGGGCGGTTCGGATGACCCGACGAGCGAAATCAGGTGCGCGGGACGAGCCACCCACAAACGAAACGCTCGAGGCTCCGGGGGGAGCGGCCCCCGAGTCCTCGGACGAGACGTCTGGTACACGAGCGACGCTCGACGCCGAGCTCCGCGCGATCAAGGACGATGTCCTGCGCCTTGGCGCGATGGTCGAGTTCGCGCTCGAGCGAGCCGGGCGGGCGGTCACCGATCGTGATCCCGACCTGGCGGACAAGGTCCGGTGGGACGACGCCGAGGTGAACGACCTCCAGCGGCGGGTCAGCAACCAGATCCTCGTTACCCTCGCCACCCAGCAGCCTATGGCGCGGGACCTCCGCGAGCTCCTGACCCTCTATCACGCGGCAGCCGAGCTCGAGCGGATGGGCGACTACGCCGGCAACATCGCCAAGCTTGCCCAACAGCTCGCGACCGAGCCGGAAATTCCGCTCTTCGGCCAGATTCCGATCATGGAGCGGCTGTGCCGTTCCCAGCTGCGTGCCGCGATGCGGGCCCTCGTCGATGTCAGCGAGGCCGATGCGCGAGCCGTTGCCGCCAACGATGACGAGCTCGATCGGCTCTACGACGCCGTCTATCGCGGCGCGATGGAGCTCATGAAGGCCGATCCAAGTCGAGTGCCGCAGGCCACCCATCTGATCTTTATCGCTCATCACCTTGAGCGGCTCGGCGACCGGGTGACGAATATCGGCGAGGACGTCGTATACCTGGCCACCGGCCAGGTCGAGGATCTCAACTGAAGCGAACGATCCTGGTCGTCGAAGACGACCGTACGCTCCGCCAAGCGCTCACGTTCAACCTCACACGGGAGGGGTACGAGGTGGCCAGCGCCGTGGACGGCGAGCAGGCCCTCGCCGCGGGCCGCGACCGTCGTGCCGATCTCATCCTGCTGGACCTCATGCTGCCCGGCATGAGCGGACTTGAGGTTCTTCGCACCCTCCGCCGCGAGGGCATCGAGACGCCGGTCATCATCCTCTCGGCCAAGGGCGAGGAGGTGGACCGTGTGGTGGGCCTCAAGGTCGGCGCCGACGATTACGTGCCCAAGCCGTTCAGCCGGCCAGAGCTCCTGGCCCGGGTCGAGGCCGTGCTCCGACGCGAGGGACGGAGTGGCGCCGAATCGCACCACGAGGAGGCCATCCTGACCTCTGGTGCCATCCGGGTCGACGTGGCCCGGCGCGATGCGACCTTCGGCGACAAGACGCTCGAGCTGACCACCAAGGAATTCGATCTGCTCGCGCATTTCGTCGCGCACCCCGAGCAGATCTTCACGCGACATCAGCTCCTGGCCCGCGTGTGGGGCTACGACTACGACGGGACCGACCGGACGGTGGACGTCCACGTCAGCTGGCTCCGAACAAAGCTCCGAGCGCTTGACGGTCGCGACTACTTCCGGACCGTGCGTGGCGTGGGCTACGCGTTCCGGCCGGCGGTATGACCGACTCGTCGGCCGAGCTGGTAGCCGCCGTCCTCGCCCGGCGGGGGGACGACGCCATGGTCACGACCGATGCCAGCCTCCGCATCGTCGACGCCTCGGCTGAGGCGGGTGCGCTCGCCGAGCGGCCTGCGGAGGATCTCCGCGGGATGAGCCTCATCGCGGCCTTCGGCTCCGCGCCGCTGGACGAGCTGGCGCGGGGCGCGGTGGATGCCGGCGCGCCGCTTACGGGCGACGCGGCGCTCGGTCCGCCTGCCGGACGCCAGTTCGAGGCACAAGCCGTGCCGCTGCCGTCGGGCGGGCTCCTGCTCTGGCTCCACGATGTCACCGCGGCCCGCCGGGCAGCGCAGGCACGCCGCGACGTGGTCGCCAACATCAGCCACGAACTCCGGACGCCGCTGGCATCGATCAAGCTGCTCGCCGAGACCCTCGCCGACGGAGCCGTCGCCGATCCTGATACCGGCCACGACTTCGTGGTCCAGATCCAGCGCGAA
>DATBRU010000067.1:0-3387 GCA_036560105.1 Candidatus Limnocylindria bacterium
GACGAGGCCGATGCGCGCGATCGCGTCGCGCGAGGCGACGCCGCGGCGGCGATCCTCGTCCGGCCCACCCGGCTCGACCAGATGGCCGAGGTGGCTCGCGCGGGCGATGTGATGCCGCAAAAGTCGACCTACTTCTATCCGAAGCTCCTGACCGGCATGGTCTACAACCCCCTGGAGGACTGACCCGAACCGATGGTGCAGGCGATCAAGCGCGATGAGGTCTTCATCGAGCCCGAGGGCATCCACATCGAGACCCACCAGCCCGAGCGGCGCTCGCGCAAGCCTCCGTTGCTGCTGGTTCACGGCGTGCTGACCGGGTCGTGGCTTTGGACAGAGTTCGCGGCGTACCTGGCCGAGCGCGGCTGGGAGGCGCATGCGATGAACCTGCGCGGCCACTTCACCAGCGCCCCGACCGAGCTCGACACGACGACGATGCGTGACTACGCCGATGACATCGGCGTCGCCATGCGCCAGCTCGGCCGCCCGGCGGTCATCCTCGGCTGGGGGATAGGCGCACTCGCCGCCCTCATGCACAGCGAGCGGAACTCCTCAGGTGTGCTCGGCCTCGTGCTCCTTGCTCCGTCGCCGCCCGCGGCGGCGCTGCCTCGGCGTCCCGACGAGCATGAGCTGCGGGACGTGCCGGCGATCTACGACGCCGCGTGGTGGGGCTGGACGGGCACGACCCAGGAGCTGCGGGCGAAGATGCCGGACATGGACGAGCACGACATCGCCAAGATGAGCGAGCTGCTCGATGGCGCACGAGAGTCCGGGCGCGCACGACGCGAGCGGATGCAGGGCATTCCGATCGACACCTCCGGATTCGTCGGCCTGCCGAGCCTGGTCATCGGTGCCGGCCGCGATGACGTCATCCATCCGACGGAGGCGCGCCGCACGGCGGACCTGCTGGGCGCGACCTACGAGTACTTCCCATCGGCATCGCATTTCGGCCTGGTGATGGGGGAGCACACCTGGCCCGAGGTGGCGTCGAACGTGCTCGGCTGGCTCGAGGAGCGCCGCCCCGCCATGGCGGCGGCGGCCGGAATGACGGTCGGGGCCCGGCGCTAGAGGAGGCCAGGAAGCCGCCGCGTCAGAACGGCTTGAAGAGCATCAGCCACAGGATGACGAGGATGCCCCCGAAGCCGACCAGCGCGATGATCAGCGGCTGGCTCGAGGAGAGGAGCTCGTCGAGCTCCTCGTCGCTGGCCATCGGCGCACCCGAGGGACGCGACCCAACGGCCCTGCGGACCCGGCGGAAGTAGCTGCTCGCCAGCGGATACATGGCGCCGGCGATGGCGATGAACAGGCCGAGCGAGACCCAGATCCAGAGCATCCTCCACCAGTTGCCGATGAATCCGGCCAGGATTCCCGCGCCAAGAAGGACAACGATCGACGCGTAGAACAGCGTCATCGAGGTGCTCGACAGCTCGAGGAGCGTCCCGATCCGCTCGCGACTGCGCTCCGTCCGCAGCCGGAACATGACCGTCACCGACGTGCCGTGCGCGAGGAGGAAGCCGAAGACCCCGGCGACGTGGAGGAACACGACCCAGGGATACATGGGCTAGC
This sequence comes from Candidatus Limnocylindria bacterium, assembly GCA_036560105.1. Classification (GTDB taxonomy): domain Bacteria; phylum Chloroflexota; class Limnocylindria; order QHBO01; family QHBO01; genus JACDBZ01. The sequence continues at coordinate 1,564 of DATBRU010000067.1, forward strand.
CCTCGGCCTCGTCGGCATTCGCCAGTCCCGTTGTCGCAGGCCCGTGGATCACGGCGCCGAGGGCGTCGTAGCGCGACCCATGGCACGGGCAGTCCCACGTCCGCTCATCCGCATTCCACCCGACGATGCAGCCCAGGTGCGCGCAGCGCGCCGACAGCTTATGGACCACTCCGGAGTCGTCGCGGTAGGCCGCGATCTGGTCACCGTCGATGCGGACCACGGCCCCCTCGCCGTTGGAGAGCTCGCTGATCTCGGCCGATGTCGTCTTGACGATGAGCAGATCGGTCGGCGCCTGGTGCGACACCTTGTTCGGGATCGTTCCGATGTGAAACCTGCCACCGAGCATGCCCCTGTTCCCGATGACGATGAGGTCGTACCCCTCGTCCTCTGCCACGCGGCAGATGGCATCGGCGGCATCACCCCTGCTCGATGTCGTCTGCAGCATGCCCGCCGGAAGGTAGGCCTGGGCCACCTCCTTGAACACGATCTCGGCCGTCTTGGGATGGCCGGCGTAGAAGAGGACCGGCTTGGCGCCGGTTCGCTCGCCCAGACCCTGGGCGCGTCTCACGGCCTGGAGCGAGGTCTGCGTGCCGTCGGTCGCGACCAGCATCGTGCGGTACATCGTCTCGCCGCGGCCCGCCGCGTCGTCGGATGCCGTCTTCACGATCAATAGGTCGCATGGGGCGCTGTGGGAGATCCGGTCAGGGACGCTGCCGAGCAGGAATGCCGCTCGCCCGGACATGCCCTTGTTTCCGACGACGAGGAGGTCGGCCCGCTCGTCGCGCGCCAGGGTCACCATGGCCTCGGCCGGATCACCCTGCACCGCCCGGCCCTCGACGCGCGGCCACGTCTCGCGCGCCACAGCGGCGGAGGCCTCCAGCACCTGCTGCGCTCGATCGGACTCATCGCCGTAGGCGGTGGCGATGAGGAGCTGCGCGTCGTGGGCCTTCGCCAGCTGTGCGGCTCGACCTTCGGCCACTCGGGCCGTTGCCGAGCCATCGGTGCCGACGACGATCGTCTGGTATGTCACGACGGCGGGTCGTCGCTCGGGTGTGGCATGGGCTCTGGCGTCACGGGTGGACCGTACCTCTCGCGACCGGGCCACGACAATCCCTCGGTGTCGGCCCGCGTCGTTTGCATCGGCTCGGAGGCAGTTGCTAGACTCGCCACGACCTCCGATGCGTGCCGCATTCGTCTAGAGGCCTAGGACACCGCCCTCTCAAGGCGGAGATCACCGGTTCGAATCCGGTATGCGGTACCAGATCCCTCGTTTCGGCCCGTTCCACGAAGGCATCGGGCCTGGATCAGACAGTCGTCGGCGGGGCGGCAACGCGCGTCATGGCGAAGAGCTCCACGGAGTCTTCGACTCCGCGCAGTTCGATCAGGCCGAGGCTTTCGCTTGTGATGTCGTTCGGCACGTCGAGCGCGGAGATGACTGCGGCCGAGGCGAGAAACGGGCGTTGGTGTTCCTTGCTGGCGACCTGGATGCGCGACGCAGCATTCAGTGTGTCGCCGAGAAAGGCGATCTCGTGCTTGATCGTCCCGATTTCGCCGGTTACGACAGGGCCGAGGTGGAGAGCGGCCCAGATGCTGGGCACGACGCCGAAGTCGGCTTCGTATGCCGCGCCTGCTGCCTCCAGGGTGTCGGAGATGGCAAACACCGCCCTGACACAGCCCGCGTTTCGGAGGCCCTCCTCCGCGGTCCAGGTGAGGATCACCTCGTCACCGACGTAACGGTGCACCTCTCCGCGGTAGCGCACGACGCTCGCGGAGACGTCGCTGATGAAGCGGCTCAGGAAGGCGTGATAGCGCAGGTTGCCGAGT
>DATBRU010000068.1:0-7318 GCA_036560105.1 Candidatus Limnocylindria bacterium
CGGTCGCTGCATCGACGGACCTCAGCCGTCGTCGAGCCCCCAGAGGTCGCCGACCGTGAAACCGGCGGGGAATGGGTCATCCGCATCGACCACGTACTCGGCACGGCCGGTGATCCAGGCGCTGCCGGTGAGCTGGGGCACGACCGCCGCATACGGGCCGACCGTGGTCTCGCGCAGCAGGCGGCCCGTCCAGGTCGTCCCAAGGATCCCCTCGTGCACGAAGTCCTCGCCGATCCCGAGCTGGCCACGCGCATGGAGCACCGCCATCCGCGCGCACGTCCCGGTGCCGCACGGGGAGCGGTCGAGGACGCCGGTGAACGAGGACGGCCGCGCCCAGTCAAGCGTGCCGCTGCTCACGACCACCGTGTTCTTCGCATCCGCACCCGGCGCGGTCGGAGGGCCGGTGAGCTCGATGATGCTGATGCCGGCGAGCTCGGGCATGAGCGGATGGGCCACGGGAATCTGCTCGCGCGCCGCGGCCTTCACCATCTCGCCCATTCGAACGATGTCGCGCCCTTCGTCCGGCGTCAGCGCCAGCCCGAGCGCCGTCGCCTCGACGATCGCATAGAACATCCCGCCCCACGCCACGTCGACCGCGACCGTCCCGAGCGTGGGCACCTCGACGGCCGCATCGAGGTGGAGGGCGAACGCCGGGACGTTCTCGAAGGTGATCGATCGGGCCTTGCCATCGCGGACCTCGGCGCGGATGCGGATCAGGCCCGCCGGCGCCTCCAGGATCAGCTCGGTGATCGGCTCCGTGACCGCCACCAGGCGCTCCTCGATGAGCACCGTGGCGGTGCAGATCGTGTTGCTGCCGCTCATGGCCGGGTACTCGGCCTGCTCCATGATCACGAAGCCCGCATCGGCCTCCGGCAGGGTCGGCGGCAGGACCAGGTTGCAGCACGTCGCCGGATACCCGCGCGGCTCCCGGAGCATGAGGCGCCGGAGGTGGTCGCCCTCCCGGGCAAGGTGGTCGCGCTTGGCGAGCATCGTGTCGCCCGGAACGTCCGAGACGCCGCCGATGATCACTCGACCGGGCTCGCCGCCGGCGTGGGCATCGACGGCCGTGATCGTGTGCTCGAGCCTCATCCGCTGAGCTCCAGGTGGCACGACTGCTGCGTCAGCCCCAGTACGGCCTGGCCGTCGGACTGGCCGATGTCCACCGTCCGCGTCTGGTCCCCGTCGCTGACGCCAACGACGATCGGCAGGGGCTCCGACGCTCCATCGCCCGAGATCGAATGCGCCCATACCTTCAGCTCGTGCGCGGGCCCACTGGGCAGGTCGACGCCAATCGAGGTCAGTGTGGCGAGCTCGGGCAGCTCGGTCGCCGCGCTCTGGATCCGGCCGGTGCTGCCGGCCCCGTTCAGCTGTACCTCCGCGGCCGCCGGCCGGCCGCCGGCCGTGACGTTGAGGAGTGACGGCTCGCCGGCGCGAAGATCCTGCCGCAGCTCGACCACCACGCGCGGGGCGAAGGCACCCCGTCGAACCATGCCGGCCGTGACGACCAGCACCAGCAGGCCCATCGCGACGCCACCGACGCGCATGAGCGGCTCGTCCCAGATCACGAGGCCGTGGACGAAGAGGGTTGAGAGGAACAGCAGGTAGATCCCTCCGACCACGACCGGGTGACCGAGGGCTCGATAGCTCACGCCGGGCACCAGCTCACCCTTGCGACGGCTGGCCACCAGGAGCAGCACCGGGAAGATGCCGCTCATCAGCGAATGCACCATGACCCCGAGGAATCCGAGGATCCCGGCGAACGATCCAGTCCCGGTGAGCACCATCCACTCGGCAACGAGAAGGACGCCGATGAGCGGGGTCAGGGCCAGGAGAAATCGGCCACGCGATCCCCCACCGACGGATCGCTGGCCGATGCGCTCCCGCGCCAGGTTGAAGAGGGCCAACGAGAACTGGATGAGGCCCAGGCCCATGCTCAGGATGACGAAGATCGCGCCGAGCACGCGAACTGCCGGGCCGATCTCCGCGGCGAGCGGAACCACCACGGTGCTCGACTGGCTGGCCAGCACCTCGGGGGCAATCGCACCGCACACCGCCAGCACCCAGACGACGTTCAGCACCATGGCAAAGCCGATCCCCGACACGTGTCCGCGCACCACGGAGCGCCCGCTCGGGTCCTTCTGGAGGAGCGTCCTGCCGAAGATCGCGACGAGGATGTGGGCCGCGTAGATGTCGAGGATCACGCCGACCAACGCCCCCAGCACGATCGGCTCGAAGGAGGCATCGGCGCTCCACGGGAGGTTCACGTAGGCCAGGTTCTCCAGCCGCAGGTTGGCGAAGGCCATGACGGCGAGGACGAGCAGCAAGACCACGTTGATCGTGGTGATCACGATGGTCGAGGCGAGCGTGGCGTTCAGCGACCCGCGGGTCAGGAAGTAGAGCCCGACACCGAACAGCACGAGCATCCATACGGCGGCCGGAAGCGATGTGGCGTCGGCCAGCGTGGTCGAGATCCCGACGTAGAAGATCAGGAGGATCCCGAACGAGAACGCCGTCAGGACCAACGACAGGATCGCTGAGCCCGCCCCGCCCAGGTAGTCAGCGACCACCGTGCCGATGAAGGCATTGCGGTACCTGATGCTTCCGCTGCGCGTGACCACCTCGGCCATCGCGGCGATCGTGACCATGTTCACGATCCCCAGCGCGACGATCAGGACGACCCCGGGCAGCGCGCCAACCCCGGCCACCGCGATCGGCAACGCCAGGTTGACGGCGCCGATGATCAGCGTGACGACGAAGGCGAGCCAGAACGCCGGCAACGCATCGAGCCGACCGGCCAGCCCGGCAGCCCACCAGCGCAGACGGTCGGCAAGTCCCAGGCTCGGCGCGTAGATCGTCTCGAGCGGAGCTCCGAACACGCGACCGTGGGCGAGCTGCACCGCATCGGAGTCGAGGCCGAGGGCAGCGCGCAGCCGCGGCACGGCACCGTACGGCACGACGTGCTTCTCGCCGAGCAGATGCGCCACGCCGGCCCGAGTGGCGGGATCCGGCGGAACCAGGTCGGCCCAGGCGGGCGCGTGGCGTTCGAGCTCCTGGATGGTCGGCGTATGGGGCAGATCCCTCCCCTGCGCGAGTGCCTCGAGATACGCGTGTTCGCGCTCCGCCGCCGCACGCTCGCTCAGGACGATCGGCACCACCTGGGATCCCGCCAGCAGGTGTGCCGTGCGGCTCTCGATGGCGAAGAGGAGCGTGGTCGACCGTCGAGCGGACACGCCGCCCACCAGCTCCTCGCGCGAGAACAGGGCAGATTCCTCAGGTGCCACGCCGCGCTCCTTCCATCCTCGTGATGATGGTCGCTCCACGGACCGAACGGCGCCCGACCCTGCGCTTGCAGTCTTGACAACGTATGCGTATACTCCTACGTATAGAGACCAACCAGCGTGGGAGTTACGATGTCGACGTGCCGAACAAGACGATTTACGTCTCTGACGGAGACCTTCCCCTCTACCAGCGTGCGCAGGAGCTCGCCGGCGACAACCTTTCGGCCGCGATCGCCGCGGCCCTGCGCAGATACGTCGACGTCGAGGAGGGCCTCCGCGAGGGCTTCGACGAGATTCATCTTCGGGTCGGCCCCAAGCCGGGCCGCAAGGTCCGATTCACCGGCGTCTTCCTGGGCGAGTGGGTCCGCACCGAGCCCAACCGCGTCGAGACGTTCCGGGTCTATCGGAGCCGAAAGGGCAAGTTCGTCCTCTTCGTGGAGCGCAGCGCCGACTTCACGATGGTCGACAAGGAGGGCAAGCCGGCCGGCTGGCGGGCCAACCTCGGCCTCGACTGGAACGTCAGCTTCGGGAGCACGCCCGGTGAGTCGACGCTCGACGTCATCGAGACGCTGGGAGAGCTCCGGGAGCGGATCCCCCAACAGCTGTACGACATGGTCGCCGCATCGGCCCAGCAGCCGCCCGTCGAGGACCTCGACATCTGACGTCGGCGGGGGTGTGGCATGACGGCCGCGATCCGCGCCACCGGGCTGCGCAAGTCGTACGGCGACCTCGTCGTCCTTGACGGCATCGACATCGAGGTTGCCGAGGGCACGATCTACGCCCTCCTCGGGCCGAACGGGGCCGGCAAGACCACGACCGTTCACATCCTGTCGACACTGCTCCCGGCCGATGACGGCGCGGTCGAGATTGGCGGGAACGACCTCGCCACCCAGACCGATGCCGTCCGGTCCCTCATCGGGCTCACCGGCCAGGTCTCCGCTGTCGACGACCTCTTCACCGGCGAAGAGAACCTTCGGCTCATGGCGGACCTCCGGCATCTCGGCAGGCTCGAGGGGCGGCAGCGTGTCGAGGAGCTGCTCGAGCGATTCGACCTGGTCGATGCGGCAAAGCGGCCCGTCGCGACCTACTCGGGAGGTATGCGTCGGCGCCTCGACCTCGCCATGACCCTGGTGGGCGACCCGCGCATCATCTTCCTCGACGAACCGACGACAGGGCTGGACCCACGCAGCCGCCGGATGATGTGGCAGACGATCCGCGACCTCGTCGCCGGCGGCGTGACGATCCTGCTCACCACGCAATACCTCGAGGAGGCGGATCGGCTGGCGCATCGGATCGGTCTCCTCGACCACGGCAGGCTGGTGGCCGAGGGGACGCCGGCCGAGCTCAAGCGGCTGGTACCGGGAGGCCACATCCGGCTGGCGTTTGCCGATGCGGCCGATCTCGAGCGTGCCGCCGGGACGCTCACGGATGGGGCCCGGGACGACGAGACGCTCACCCTGCAGTTCCCGAGTGACGGAGGGGTCCGCTCGCTGCGGGCGCTCCTCGACCGGCTCGATGCCGAAACGATCGAGGTCACCGAGCTGGCGGTCCAGACGCCTGATCTCGATGACGTCTTCCTGTCACTCACCGAAGACCGCACGACCGAGAAGGTAGCCACACGATGACCGGGTATCCGCTCCTCCTGTCCGATTCGGTGACGATGCTTCGGCGCACGCTCCGGCGCATGCGCCGCTATCCGTCGCTCACGGCCTTCGTCATCGGCATCCCGCTGATCTTCCTGCTGATCTTCGTGTACGTCTTCGGCGGGACGCTCGGCGCGGGCATCGGCGCCGGAATCGGAGGCGGGGCCGGCGGCCGCGAAGAGTACATCGCGTACGTCCTGCCGGGGATCCTCATGATCACCGTGGCAAGCGGTCCGCAGGGAACGGCGATCTCCGTGGCCATCGACATGACCGCTGGCATCATCGCCCGCTTCAAGACGATGGCCGTCGCACGCGCCTCCGTTCTGGGAGGACATGTCATCGGCACCGTCATCCAGACGATGTTCGCGCTCGCCGTGGTCATGGGCGTCGCGCTCCTGATGGGCTTCCGCGCGACGACCGGGCCGATTGAGTGGCTCGCAGCCGTCGGCCTCCTGGCGCTGGCGACGTTTGCCCTCGCCTGGCTGTGCGTCGCGCTCGGCCTGGTGGCCAAGAGCGTCGAGACAGCCAGCAACACGCCGATGTTCCTGGCGCTGCTTCCGTTCATGAGCAGCGCGTTCGTCCCCGCCGAGTCGATGCCGGGCCCGCTGGCCTGGTTCGCCGAGAACCAGCCGTTCACTCCCATCATCGAGACGCTGCGCGGGCTGCTGCTCGGAACGGAGATCGGCACGAGCGCCGCGCTCGCCGTCGGATGGTGCGTTGCCATCTCGATCGCCAGCTACGTGTGGTCGACCCGGCTGTACGAGCGGCCGCGGACGGCCTAGGGCGGCGCGGTGTCACCCGATGAACCGCACCGTTGCCCGCCGGGTACTCCGGGTGTGGATCGTTTGGCACGGCGTTGCGCGCCGGCTGCCGTCATGGTGACGGTGGCCGGCCTCGTCGCGTCGGCATGTGGATCTCCCGCCAGCACGTCGTCGGAGACCGTCACGGCATCCCTTCCGCCGATCGGAGCTCCTCCGGCCTGCGTCGACGCCGAGCTGCATTTCGACGCCGGCGCGGGCCGGATCCTCCTCATCAACTGCGTCGACCAGGCGGATCCATCGGCGCTCGAGCAGGTCTGGGGCTGGGATGGGAGTGCCTGGCGCATCCTCGAGGACGAAGGGCCCGATGCGCTCGTCCTTCCGGGCGTCACGTTCGACAGCGCGCGAGGTGTTGTGGTGCGGTACGGCGGCCTGCCGCTCGACAGCAACGCGTGCGTCACCGAGACCTGGGAGTGGGACGGCAGTGCGTGGGCCGAGATCACCGCCGACCCGCCGTCGGCCTGCAACCACATGAAGCTCGTCTTCGACACGACGAACGACGCGACCCTCCTGTTCGGCGGCCAGGATGCGAGCGACACACCGCTCGCAGAGACTTGGAGCTGGGACGGCGAGGCGTGGCAGCGGGCCGCCGTCGAGGGCCCACCGTTCCGGGCCCACTTCGAGCTCGTCAATGACGAGGCCAATGCGCGCGTCCTGTTGTGGGGCGGCTACGACGGGAGCCGCGTCTTCGGCGACGCCTGGACGTGGGACGGATCGGCCTGGACCGAGCTGGAGCTCGAGGGACCCAGTGCGCGCTCGCACGCTTCCATGGCGGTGGGCCCCGACGGCATCCTGCTCTTCGGAGGCGCGACGAGCGCCTCGACGTTCGACTCGCTCATCGACGAGACGTGGCTCCTGGCCGACGGCGAGTGGTCGCAGCTGGATGCGCCCGGCCCATCGGCGCGGGGCATGGCCGCCATCGGCCACGACGGAGCTCGTGGCGTCACCGTGCTGTACGGCGGATTCGATGCGACCGGGGCGGCGCTGGCCGACACCTGGGAATGGGACGGGTCGGCCTGGCGCTGTGTGGACGGCTGCGACTGACCCGGAGTAGGGTCGTCCCGTGGCATTCGACGTCGCGGCCGAGTCCTACGACCGGTTCATGGGCCGATACTCCGGACTGCTGTCTGCGCAGATGGCGGATCTCGCGGATGTGCGACTTGGACAGCGGGTTCTCGATGTGGGCTGCGGGCCGGGGGCCCTCACCTCCGAGGTGGCTGATCGCCTCGGGCCGGGCTCGGTTACCGCGGTCGACCCGTCGGAGCCCTTCGTGGCGGCCGCGCGTGCGCGGCACCCGGGCGTCGAGGTGCTCCAGGCCTCGGCCGAGTCGCTCCCCTTCGGCGACGACTCGTTCGACGCCGCCCTGGCGCAGCTCGTCGTCCACTTCATGTCCGATCCGGTCGGCGGGCTGGCCGAGATGGCACGCGTCACGAGGCCCGGTGGAATCGTCGCCGCCTGCGTCTGGGATCACGCCGGTGGCCAGGGTCCGCTGGGCACCTTCTGGCGGGCGGCGCACGCGATGGATCCCGACGTGGCGGATGAATCGGCGATGGCCGGCGTCCGGCAGGGCCACCTCGTC
>DATBRU010000069.1:0-5636 GCA_036560105.1 Candidatus Limnocylindria bacterium
CACCGTGCACGCCATGCAGTCCGGGACCGTGCTGGGCTACATCGGCCTCGTCAGCGGGCTCCTGACCGCCCTTCGCGGAGAGCTTGCCGAGCGATCTCCGGCCGGCAGCCGCGTGACCGTCATCGCCACGGGCGGCTACACACACCAGCCCTGGCTGGGCGACGTTCCGGGAATCGACGCGGTGGAGCCCGACCTCACGCTGCGCGGCGTTCGCTACGCGTGGCTCGCGCGCGGAGAGCGGGATCGCGCCGGGGCCCGGAGCACGCAGGCATGACCGAGGGGAACGCCTCGCTCGCGGGTCGGCGGATCGTGGTCGGCGTGTCCGGCAGTATCGCCGCGTACAAGGCCGTGACCCTGGTGCGCCTGCTCATCGAGCGCGGCGCCGTGGTCGACGTCGCCATGACTCCTGCGGCAACGAACTTCGTCGGCCCCCTGACGTTCGCGAGCCTCACGCATCGCCCGGTCGTGGCCGATGTCCTCGAGCTCGACGCCGACCAGCAGATCGCGCACATCGAGCTGGCCGAGGCGGCCGATGCGATCGTCCTGGCACCGGCGACGGCGAACCTGCTCGGCGAGCTGGCCGCGGGCCTCGTCGGCAACGCGGTGACGGCCATCGCATGCGCCAGCCGGGCCCCGGTCATCGTCGCCCCGGCCATGGACGCCGGGATGTGGACCCACCCGGCCACCCAGCGCAACGTCGCGATCCTGAGGGAGTTCGGCTATCTCGTGGTCGAGCCCGAGGTCGGCGAGCTGGCGTCGGGGCTGACCGGCATCGGCCGGCTGGCCGAGCCGGCGACCGTCGTCGAGTCCGTCGAACGGCTGTTCGTGCGCTCCGGCGCGCTCGAGGGGCTCCAGGTCGTGGTCAGCGCGGGGGGGACCCGGGAGCCGCTCGACCCTGTCCGCTTCATCGGTAATCGCTCCTCGGGCAAGATGGGCACCGCCATCGCGGAAGCCGCGCGCGATCGGGGGGCATCGGTCACCCTGATCGCCGGGGCCATGAGCGTCACGCCGCCGCGCGGCGTGACCGTCGTTGACGCCACGACCGCACAGGCCATGCGCGAGGCCGTGATCCGCGCGGCGCCCGGAGCCGACATCCTCGTCATGGCCGCGGCCGTTGCGGACTTCGCGCCGGCGCGCGCGAGCCAGCGCAAGATCAAGCGCTCGGGCGACAGCCTTCAGATCGAGCTGGTTCCGAATCCCGACATCGTCGCGGAGGTTGGCGAGATGCCCGATGGGATTCGACCGTTCCTCATCGGCTTCGCGGCCGAGTCGGGTGACCTCGAGGCGAATGCCGCCGCCAAGCTGCGCGACAAGGGGCTCGACCTCATCGTCGGCAACGTCGTCGGCGGTCCGTTCGACGCGATCGGCTCCGACGAGAACAAGGTGACCGTCTTCGCCGCCGAGGGAGCCCTGACCGACTGGCCGATGCTTCCCAAGCGCCAAGTCGCCGAGCGGCTGTGGGACCTCATCGGCGACCGCTTCCACCGGGATCGTCCGGCATCCGGCGAGGCCAGCGCCCCGCGGAGGCGCCGCCGTTCGTGAAGGTCGTCAACTCGACGGACGACCTGCGCGATGCCATCAGAGAGCGCCGGATCGCGGGCAACAGCGTCGGATTCGTGCCGACCATGGGCATGCTCCACGATGGGCAGCTTTCGCTCGTCGAGCGGGCACGCGCCCAGAACGGCTGCGTGGTCGTCTCGTCGTTCATGAATCCTCACGCGTTCAGCACGCTCGACGAGGGCGGCGGCGGGGTACGCGACCATGAGCGTGACCTCGCGCTGCTCGAACACGCCGAGGTCGACATCGCATTCCTGCCGGACGTCGCCACCCTGTATCCACCCGACGACACGACCCGCGTGACGGTGGAAGGGCTGACCCGTCAGCTGGAGGGCGCGTCACGTCCGGGGCACATGGACGGCCTGACGACGGTGATGCTGAAGCTCATCCACCTCGTCGGGCCGGCGCGGCTGTACATGGGCCAGCGCCACGCCCAGCAGGTCGTCCTCGTGCGACGCCTCCTGCGTGACCTGTTCATCAATGTCGAGCTCGTCATCTGCCCCACCGTCCGCGACGATGACGGGCTGGCGCTGTCCAGCGCGAACGCGCTGCTGAGCATCGAGGAACGACACGCGGCGAACTGCCTGTTCAACGCCCTCAATGCCGCCCGTGCCGCCTACGACGCCGGCGAGCGATCCGCCGAGGTCCTCCGATGGCGGATGACCGATGCGATCAACGCCGAACCGAAGGCGCGCATCGATTACGTCAGCGTCGCCGATGCGGACTCCCTGGCCGAGCTCCAGCGCGTTTCCGGGCCGGCGCTGGCGCTGCTGGCAGTTTGGATCGGCCGGGCGCGGCTGACCGACAACATGCCGCTTGCCTGGGACGTGGCCTAAAGACCAGGTCCCGCAGGCCCCCCAAGCGGCGCCGCAAAGGGGCCCTCCCGGCGCGCGGGCGCGAGCCAAAGTACTAGTGCGGCGCAATCGCGGCCACCTATGATTCGGCCTGTCACCGCGGTGCCGGCCGCCCACGCGGCCGTGAGCGCCATCGGTGCCTGGGAGGCCGGCGGGTGCCCACGTCCGGCCTCCCTTCGCGTTTTCCGGACCCTGACCCGCCGTCCGATGTATCGGTCAAAGAGCGCCCGAGCGCGTCGCCAGGATGGGTCTGGCCGATGTGTCGCTCACCGGCGAGCACGAGGCACGCGCCGGCGCGCCCTTCACGCTCATCCACGATCGATACAACGGTCAACCCCCGCGCCAATCACGGTTCCGGCAGGAATCTCGCGGTGTATCGGTCAGGCGGGCTCAGAGGCGGGCGAGCAGCGCGTCCACGTCGAGCGAGCCACTCACCAGGTCGATGATCGTCGCGATCTTCTCGGTGTCCGAGGCATGGGTCTTCACCAGGATCTCGTCGACCGCCTGCGCGGTCCGGTACGTATCGGTGCCCACGAGGTAGCTGAAGATCCCCGCCCGGCGGAGCGCATCCAGGACGTGCCCGGCGGGCCGGAATCCACCGGTCAGGATGACGCCGATGACCCGGGTCACCGGTGCCGAGATCCGGTTCACCTCGACCGCCGCAAGGAGAAGGTCCTCCCGATCGCCGGGCGTGATGAGCAGCGTGCGCTCGCGCAGGAATTCGACCGCGTGGGTCGCCTGCATCGCGCCGATGGCCGTCCATCCGATCGTGCTTCCCGGAGTCGCCTCGCCCGCGAGCAGCTCGCCGTGGAGATGGGTGGCGATGAGCTCGAGCGATGGGTTGGCCAGCAGCTCGGAGTACGGGATGCACCCGAGGAGCTCCACGCCGTGCTGCGCCAGCCCTCGTGCGAGCACGTCGGGCAATCCGGGGTGCGACTCGATGTCGACCTTGTTCACCACCGCCCCCAACACGCGGGCGCCGTGGGCCTCGAACAGCGCGCGATTGAGCACGATCTCGTCGATCGGACGTCCGATCCCTCCCTCGGAGACGACGATCACCGGCACATCCAGCATGGCCGCGACGCGGGCGTTCGAGACCCCGACAACCGCGCCGACGCCCGCGTGTCCGGTGCCCTCGAAGACGACGATGTCCTTGTCGCGGCCGACGCGCGCATCGGCCTCGCGGATGAGCGTTTCGAGGTCGTCGGGGACGCGTCCCATGATGAAGTCGGTCGTGAACCCACGCGGCAGGGTCACCGGCGACATGTCGTTGAGCGCGTCCGGCATGCCGAAGACCTCGCTCATGAGGACGGCGTCCTCGTCGGCCCGAGTGCCGTCGACCACGAGGTAGCGCTGACCGACCGGCTTCACGAAGCCAACGTCGAGCCCGCGCTCCCGAATGGCGGCCACCAGGCCGAGGCTCGTGGTGGTCTTGCCCCGGTTCTGCCCGGTCGCGGCCAGGAAGACGCGACGCGCCGTCCGAACCAGCCTAGGACCGCGCCTTGGTCCGCCGCTCGACGAGGTCAACTCCCTCCCGCAGGCGTCCGACGAGCTCGGGGTCGATCATGTCGGGCTCGAGGTGCTCGCCGAGGCGCTCGAGCATGTCGGCGGCCACGCTGAAAAGGACGTCGACATCGGCGATGAAGAACTGCGGCTCGTTGTTGTACCGAACCAGGGTGAGGCGGCCCTGGAGCGTCAGTCCGCTCTCACCGTGGGAGAGCTGCGTGCCGAAGTTGTGGCCCTGGATGCCGTCGGGGTTGTTGAGGAAGTTCAGGGCGTTGTCGATGACGAGCCCGAAGCGGGCGCGCCACGAGACGAGCCGCTCCTGGACCTCGGGCGGCAGACCCATCTCGCCCAGCTCCTCGAAGACGCCGCGGTCAACCGTGAGGAGCCCGACCAGCGTCGAGCCGGCCCGCCCACCGAGCATGACCTGGAGCGAGCGCTCGAGGGTGAAAACGTCGGCGTCGAAGCGCGGGCTGGTCGTCACCTCGGCGAGCAGATCCTCGACGTTGTCGAGCTGCCCGGGATCGGCCAGGGCGTTGGCCAGGTTGTGGATCTCCTCCCGGAACAGGAATCGCTCTTCGTGGTCGAGCATCGGAGTCCTCTCTTCCTGGCGTGGACCGATGCGTCACGGGCGCCCCGGCGACCGCGGCGTCCGCATCGGCCCGTTGGGGTCTAGGGGTAGAGGCCGCGCAATGTCGTTGCCTCGGCCACCCGGGCCACGGCGACCATGTAGGCCGCGGTGCGCATGTCGACCTCGTGCCGATCGCTCATGTGATGCACCGCCTCGAAGGCACGGTCCATGATCTCCTTGAGGCTCTCGTTGATACGCGCCTCGGTCCAGAAGAAGCTCTGCATGTCCTGGACCCACTCGAAGTAGCTGACCGTGACGCCGCCGGCGTTGCAGAGGATGTCGGGGATGACGAATACGCCGCGGTCGTACAGGATCGCATCGGCCTCCGGCGTCGTCGGCCCGTTGGCGGCCTCGGCGACGACCTTGGCCTTGATCTTCGGAGCGTTGGCGCGGGTGATCTGGTTCTCCAGCGCCGCCGGGACGAGGATCTCGCAGTCGAGCTCGATGAGCTCGTGGTTGTTGATCGCATCCGCGCCCGGGAAGCCCACGACCGTGCCGTGCTCCGCCTTCCACACGCTCACCTTGGCTGGGTCGAGTCCGCTGGGGTCGTGGATGCCGCCGGTCGAGTCGCTGACGGCGACGATGACGGCGCCCTCGGCCTTGAGCAGCGTGGCCGCGATGCTGCCGGCGTTGCCGTAGCCCTCGATCGCCACGCGCGCGCCGTCGAGCGTTTCGCCCTTCGCCTTTGCCCATTGGAGGAGCGTAAAGACGGCGCCACGGGCGGTCGCCTCGTTGCGACCCAGCGAGCCGCCGACGGCAATCGGCTTCCCCGTGACCACGCCGGGGATCGTGTAGCCGTGGTGCATGGAATAGGTGTCCATGATCCAGGCCATGGTCTGGGCGTTCGTGTTCACATCCGGCGCCGGGATGTCGCGCTCGGGCCCGATGAGCGGGCTGATCTCGGTCGTGAATCGGCGCGTCAGGCCCTCGACCTCGCGGCTCGAAAGGTGCTTGGGATCGACGATCACGCCGCCCTTGCCGCCGCCGTACGGGATGTTCACGCAGGCGCACTTCCAGCTCATCCACATGGCGAGCGCGCGGACCTCGTCCAGCGTGACATCCTGGTGGTAGCGGATGCCGCCCTTTCCGGG
>DATBRU010000070.1:0-7782 GCA_036560105.1 Candidatus Limnocylindria bacterium
CTCGACCACGGTCGCGGTCGAGCCGATCAGGGCTTCGGGGCCGACCTTGGCGCTCGAACGACGCGAAATCCAGATCGACACGGAGGTCTCGACGAACTCGAGTACGGCCCCGCCGACGATGACCGGCACGCGCCACGCCTCAGGGACGACGAAGAACCCCAGCACGATGGAGATGAGGAGCAGCACGCGGCCATCCTAGGTCCGCGGCGACGGCGCGCCGTCCTCCCGGCCTGCCCAGCGCATCACGCGGAGCGCGCGGAGCGTGATCCAGCGGCTCGGTTCTCCCTCTGCCTCCCCGAAGTCCACGAGGACCGCGTCGTTGTACTGGTGGTCGAGCGGCCACCTGCCGTTGGCGTTTCGCTTGGACTCGACGATGTCGAGGGCCTCGTCCATCCGAATGTCGGGCGCCGAACGCGCCCTGCGCAAGTAGTCCAGCACGCGTGGGAGCGTGTAGAACCAGGCTTCCGGGAACCCCGAGGACAGCCAGCGCTTCTGGCCGATCTCGCCGTCCGACAGCCGCCGCAGGAGCCTCCGCTCGAGCAGGTACTCCTCTCCGCGAATGCGCGCCGCGGTCACCTCGTCGTCCGCGCCGACCGTGCGCTCGAACTCGAGCAGCCCCTCGAGAACGTTGAGCGTGGAGTCGAACGAGCCACGGGTCGAGCCGTTCTCCTGCTCGCAGTTCCAGCCTCCGTCGGCCATCTGCTCGGTGAGCAGCCGGTCAACGACCCTGCGCACGTCCCGCCCGAAGTAGGCACCGAACGCGACGACGCGTCCGTTGATGCACGGCTCGACCTCTCCGTCGAAGAACCGGAAGCTCGTGTCGTACTCCCAGCGCGCGGCTTCGTGGATCGGCGCGATCGCGCGTCGTACCTCCTCGCTTTCGGGGTCGATGCCAAAGGCGCACAGCAGCTGGAGGGCATGCGCCGTCGTGATCCAGTACGGGAACAGCGTGCCGCCGTTCCATCGGCCGTCGGGATCCTGGCCGGCCAGGATCTGCGCCCCCCAGCCCTCGCGCGCCACTCGGGCGCGTTCGGCGGCAACCTCGTCGGCGGGCGCATCGAGCAGGTCGCGCATCACCTGCCAGCGGATGGCTGGATCGGAATCGAGAAGCCAATCGATCGCGGTCATGCGCCCATCGTGGCCCAGATACCCGACACCCGCTGACGTGAATCGGCTTCGACACTGGTGCGGAGTGGCCAGGCCGACTTCTGACGACTTCTCGAGACCGCGCTATCCTGCGGCGCTGTGCGACTGCTCATCGTCGAGGACGAGCTCGACCTCGCCACTGCCATCGCCACCGGGCTGCGCCGCGAAGGCTATGCGATCGATACCGCCGCGACTGCCGCTGAGGCGCGCGAGCGTCTCGAGGACGTTCCCTACGACGTGGTGTGCCTGGATCTCGGGCTGCCCGACGCCGATGGTCGCGAGATCTGCCGCAGCCTGCGCGCCGGCGAGCTCGGGCTGCCAGGCGCCACGCCGCCGCGCGTCCTGATGCTGACTGCCCGCGACGGTCTCGACGATCGAGTGGGGGGCCTGGACGACGGGGCCGACGACTACCTGGTCAAGCCGTTCAGCTTCGCCGAGCTCGCCGCTCGCGTTCGCGCCCTCGCCCGCCGCCCGACGATCAACGCCGGGGCGACGATCCGGCTCGGAAGCCTCGCGCTGGACGCCGCGCGGCACGAGGCCCACCGCAATGACCAGCGTCTCGACCTGACGCCAAAGGAGTTCGCGCTCCTCCGATACCTCATGCTCCATCCGAGCGAGGTCCTGACACCGGAGCGCCTGCTCGAGCACGTGTGGGACGACCGCGCCGACCCGTTCACGAACACGGTCCGCGTCACGGTCAGCAACCTGCGCCGCAAGCTTGCCGATGCCGGCCCGGGCCAGCCAATCGAGACGGTCACCGGCGTGGGATATCGCCTCGCCGAGCCAGTCGCATGAATCGGTCACCTCTCCGCCGTCTCGCGACGTCCGTCCGATCGGTCCGCTTCAGGCTCGCGATGATGGTGACCGCGGCCCTGATCGTGACGGCAGGCGTGCTGGTGCTGGGCATGAACCTGGCCCTCGATAGTGTGGCCGCGACGATCCCGGAGGAGCAGCAGCAGCCGACGACGCTCGAGGGAGAGCTCCTGCGGATCCTCGGCATGAGCCTCGGCGAGCTCGAGGGAGGCGGCGAGTCCGGGGCGACCGATGCACTCCTGCAGGTCGAAGAGGCCGTCCGCGAGCAGACGCTGCAGCTGGTTCGTACGCTGTCGCTCGTCGCGCTCCTCGCGCTGGTGCCCGTCGGGCTGGCCATCGGTTGGGTCGTCGCCGGTCGTGTCCTGCGTCCGGTGGGCACGATCGCCGGCGTCGCCCGCGAGATCGAGGCGACGGACCTTTCGCGACGGATCCGTCTCGGCGGGCCGCCCGACGAGATGCGCGAGCTCGCCGACACGTTCGACGCGATGCTCGACCGCCTCGATCAGGGGGTGCGGACCCAGCGCCGCTTCGTCGAGGACGCCTCGCACGAGCTGCGCAACCCGCTCGCGGTCATTCGGACGACCCTCGATGTCGCGCTCTCGGAGCCAGACGATGCCGAAGGCCTGCGCCGCGCGGCCGAAGTGGCTCGAAGGACGGCCGACCGGATGACGACCACGGTCGACGAGCTCATGGCGCTGGCTCGGACGAGTGTCCAGCCCGAGCGACGCAGCTCCGTCGACCTGGCCGAGGTCGTCGCCGAGGTCGCCCAGGAGTACGAGGCGGAGGCGTCGACGCGAGGCGTCCGGATCTCCCGGCTTGCTCCGTCCGGCCTGGTCGTCGACGCGGATCGGTCCGCCCTCAAGCGCGCCCAGGCGAACCTCGTCTCGAACGCGCTCCGTGTGGCTCCCGCCGGCTCGGTGGTCCACTGTCGCGCCGGACGTGCCGGTGGGTGGCTGTGGCTCGGGGTACGCGACGTCGGGCGCGGCATCACCCCCGACGAGCAGGCACTCGTCTTCCGCCGCGCCTGGCGTGACGGCGCTCCGACGGCCGAGGGCGCCGGGCACGGCCTGGGGCTGGCCCTCGTTCGCCAGATCGCCGAGGCACACGGCGGCACCGTGAGCGTGGCATCGGTTCCCGGGCAGGGCGCGAGCTTCGTCGTGTGGCTGCCGGACCGAACGGCACAGGCGAAGGCCGTCTCGGTGACCGAGCTGCGGGCGATGGCCGACCCGCTCTGGACGGTGGACGCGGCCTCCTGACCGGACCTTTAGGTCGCGCTTACACCGCGCGAATGCCCACGTTATCGGCAATTTCCTAGCCTCCGGATCACTGCTCGGACCGGCTTTGGTCCGACCTCATCCGACCGTACCTATCCGGAGGCACGCCCCCGTGGACGATCCCTTCGCTGGCGACGACCGTCAGCACCGCAGCTGGCGCGACCTGCCGCCGACACCACCGCTCGTGTGGCCCACCACTCCACCATTCGCAACCGCCACGGCCGGTGCCGATGCATCCCCGATGCCGGCAGCCGAAGCCCGGACCCGGCGGCCCGGACGATGGCTCATCGTCGGCACGGCCGTCCTGGTTGGCGCGATCGTCCTCGTGGGCACCGGGATGCTCGCCACGGGTGGCCGCCTCGGGGCGCTGCTCGCCGCGGCCGGCGGGCCCGACAACGCGGCCGCGATCCTCCCGCCGAGCGATGAGCCGCTCGCCGACACCGCCGCGAGGCTTCTGCCCTCTGTCGTGCAGATCGAGGCCGGCAGCGCGGTCGGTTCAGGATTCGTGGCGGCCGACGGAGGCCTGATCCTGACCGCCTCGCACGTCGTCGGGCGCTCGGAGACGGTCACGCTCACGCTCCATGACGGCACGAGCATCTCCGGCACCGTGGTCGCTGTCGACAAGTCCATCGACACCGCGGTCATCAAGGCCGATGAGAGCGCGGCGAACGATCTGACGCCGCTCGACCTCGGTGCCCTTTCCGACGTGCAGGTGGGGGAGATGACGATCGCCATCGGAAGCCCGTTCGGCCTGAGCCAGACGGTCACCACCGGGATCGTCAGCGCGCTCGGTCGCACGGTCCCGACCCCGATGGGCGAGCTGCATGACCTGATCCAGACCGATGCGGCGATCAACTCCGGCAACTCCGGCGGTCCCCTGATCGACCGCGAGGGCCGCGCGATCGGCATCAACACCGCCATCGCGAGCGCCTCGGGCGGCAGCGACGGCATCGGATTCGCCGTGCCGGTGGACCAGGCCGCGGACATGCTGGCCAAGGTCAAGGACGGCACGTGGAACCCCGAGGACAACGACCCCGCCGACAGCCCGGACGCGCTCGGAGGTCTGTTCGACCAGTTCCTCGGTCCTGACGGGCTGGGTGGCCTGGGCGACCTCTTCGGACTCGGTCCTGACGGAACGGCACCGGACGACCCCTCGGGCGGCTCCGACATGGCCGACCAGCTGCTCCGGGAGCTGCTGGACGCGTTCATGGGTGAGCTGGCTCCGGACGCCCTGGCGCCGCAGCCGGCACCGGAGACCACGCCGGCTCCGACTCCCGCGCCGGACGGCTCGGAGGACTCGAGCGCAGAAGCGATCGAGCGCCTGATGCTGCAGCTCCTCGACGAGCTGTTCCAGGGCCTGAGCCCTGACGGGATGCCCGACCCATTCGCGCCCGATGGCGGCACCGACGGCCAGGGAGCATGACCATGAGCATCGAACTCTCCACCACTCGTCTCGCCCAGGTCCGTCACGAACTGAGCCAGGTCATCGTCGGCCAGGATCGGGTCATCGATCGGCTCCTTGTCGCCGTGCTGGCCGATGGGCACGTCCTTCTCGAGGGCGCGCCCGGCCTCGGCAAGACGCTGCTGCTCTCGACCCTGGCAGAGGTCCTCGGTGGCTCGTTCAACCGCATCCAGTTCACACCGGACCTGATCCCCTCCGACATCGTCGGAACACGCATCTTCCGGCCCTCATCGGAGTCGTTCGATGTCGAGCCCGGGCCGATCCTGGCTAACGTGGTGCTGGTTGACGAGATCAACCGGGCGCCGGCGCGGGTCCAGTCCGCGCTGCTCGAGGCAATGGCCGAGCGACAGGTCACCGTCGGAGGCCGCACGTTCCCAATGCCGCGGCCGTTCCTCGTGGTGGCGACCCAGAACCCGGTCGAGTCGGAGGGCGTCTATCCGCTCGCCGAGGCACAGCGCGACCGGTTCCTGATGCGCATCCCGGTCGACTATCCGACGCCATCCGAGGAGCGTGCGATCGTCGCCCGCATGGCCGACCAGCAACCGCATGCGGCCCGGCTGCTCGACGCGGCCGACGTGGTGGCCCTCCAGGATGCGGCCCGGCTGGTCGCCGTCGACGAGGCGGCCCTCGACTACGCGATCCGCCTGGTGCTCGCGACCCGCGACCCCGCCGAGCACGACCTGCCGAAACTGGTGGGGCTCCTCGAGTACGGCGCCAGCCCGCGAGCCTCGCTGGGACTGGTCCGGAGCGCCCGGGCGATGGCCCTCCTGCGCGGACGCGAGCGTGCCGTGCCGCAGGATGTCTACGACGTCGCGTACGACATCCTCAACGCGCGCCTCGCGCTGTCCTACCGGGCGCTGGCCGAGGGATTCACGATCGACGACGTCCTCGTCGAGCTGCTCACGACGGTCCCGGCTCCGGGCTCGCATGCGTGGGCGACGCCGCCGATGGCCGCGACCGTGCCCTCACACCTCGCGGCCCCGGCGCCGCTCGCGGGGACGCCCCAGATCGTCCTGCCGGGCGATCAGACGGCGGCGCGGTGACCTCCGACGCAGGTTCGGGTTCGGGTGTCGGTCTGGACCTGCCGGCGCGACTCCGACGCATCGAGCTCGCGGTCAGCCACAAGGTCTTCGGCCGCCGCGACGGTCGTCACGTCTCGATGGTGCTCGGCCACGGTGTCGAGCCCGGAGAGGCACGACCCTACGAGCCGGGCGATGACGTACGCCGCATGGATTGGTCGCTTCTGGCCCGGACCGGCGAACCGCACGTTCGGGACGCGGTCCAGGAGCGGGACCTCGACGTCGCCGTCCTTGTGGATCGTTCCGGCAGCCTCGACTTCGGGACGGTCGGCTGGCGCAAGGCCGACCTCGCAGTGAGCGTCGCATCGGCGGTGTCCGCCCTCGCTGTTCTCGGCGGCGACCGGATCGGCGCGGTCGTGGCGACCGCGGCTGGGCCGCGCATCGTGCCCATCCGTGGTGGTCGACGGCATCTGACCGGCCTCGTCGGCAGCATCGCTCGGGCACCGCTCGGCGGGCAGGTCGACCTCGGTCGCGCCATCGACGGCCTGCGGCACGTTCTGCGACGCCGTGGGCTCGCGATCGTGGTCAGTGACTTCATCGCACCCATCGAAACCTGGAGCCCAGCGCTCTCGCGACTCGGACGTCGGAGCGAGGTCATCGCCGTCGAGGTTGTCGACCCGCGCGAGCTCCGGCTGCCCGACGTCGGCCTGCTCGTGATCGAGGATCCCGAAACCGGCCGTCAGCGGACGATCGACACGAGCGACGATCGGTTCCGCGCCCGCCTGGCCGAGACCGCGGATCGCCGGCGCGGCGCGAGGACGTCCGCGATCCGGCGAGCGGGCGCCACACACCTCCAGCTGCGCACGGACACGGAGTGGACCGGACCGCTTGCGGCCGGCCTCTACCAGCACCGTCGCGCCCGTGCCCTGGGTCGGCACACCGCATCCCATCCCATCACCGGAGCCTCCCGATGATCCCGTTCGCACCTGACCTCATGTTCCTCTCGCCCGAGCGCTTTGCACTGCTTCTCGTGCCGCTGGCACTCGTTGGGCTGTACCTGATGAGGCAGCGTCGCCGCCAGGCCTACGTGGTCCGATTCACCGATCCGGATCTGATCGACGCGGTCGCGCCGCGGCGCCCGGGCCTTCGGCGCCACATCGTCGCCGCCGTCTACCTGGCGGCAACGTGCCTCATCGTGATTGCGGCGGCGCGCCCCGCGATGGCGACCGAGGTCGCGAACGAGCCGACCGTCGTTCTCGCCTTCGACACCTCGCTGTCGATGGAGGCCACGGATGTCACGCCGAGCCGCATCGTGGCCGCTCGCGAGGCGGCCCATCGGTTCATCGAGGTCGTCCCGGAAGGTGTCCGGGTGGGCCTGGTGGCGTTCTCCCAGAACGCGCGGGTCGTCATCCCGCCGACGACGTCGAAGGTGGTCCTGGACCGTGCCATTGACCGGCTGACACTTGGCGAGGGAACGGCCATCGGCGAGGCCATCTACACCTCGCTTGACCTGCTCGAGTCTGACGTGCCGGCCGACGCGCCGGACGCCGGAGGGTCGATCGTGCTCATGTCGGACGGCGACACCACGTTCGGGCGACCCGAGGGCCCGGCGGCCCGCGAGGCGGAGCGCCGTGGGGTCAAGGTCAGCACGGTCGCGTTCGGGACCGACCAGGGGTCGGTGGTCGTCAGCGGCATGACCGTGCCCGTCCCGGTGAACCACGAGGCCCTGCGCGACATCGCCGAGACAACCGGTGGAGAGGTCTTCGAGGCCGAATCGGCCGAGGAGATCGTATCCGTGTTCGAAGACCTCGGCGAGGGTGTCGGCACGCGGACCGAGCCGCGCGAGATCACCGATGGCCTCGCACTTGCCGCGCTCGTTGCAGCTGTCATGGCCGCAGCCGGCTCGCTCGCCTGGTTCGCCCGCATCCCCTGACCTCGACCGATCCGAAGGGCTGCCCTCGGGCACCCATTCGGCATGCCGCCGGCGTCAGTCGGCGACGGTCGGCGTCGCCTCGTCGGTCGAACGGTCGGGCTTCCATAGGCTGCCAACGACCATCCAGCCGATCCC
>DATBRU010000071.1:0-7345 GCA_036560105.1 Candidatus Limnocylindria bacterium
ACCGCGGTCCTCATCATGGTCCTCTTCAACGCGCTCGTCAGACCGGTCCTGCTGGTGTTCCTGGCGCCCCGCTCCTTGCCACTGATGGGGCTCCTCGTCCTGGTCCTGCAGGTCGTGACATTCCTGTTCATCGCCCCTCTCTCGCCCGGCGTGGAGGTCGACGGGTTCACCGCGGCCTTCATCGGATCACTGATCTACGCGGGGGTCACCACCGCGCTGACCGCGATCTTTGCCATCGACACCGGCGGGTCCTACTTCGGGCTCCTGGTCGCGCGGCTCCAGGGCAATCGAGCCGCTCCGAAGACCGACAAGCCCGGCGTCGTGATCATCCAGATCGACGGGCTCGCGCATCCGATCCTTGCCGGCCGCGTGCGCGCGGGGTCCGTGAACACGATGGCGGCCTGGATCCGTGACGGCAGTCACAAGCTCTCGCGATGGGAAGCGATCCTGCCTTCGATGACGTCAGCCAGCCAGGCTGGGATCCTGCACGGCAACAACGACGGAATCCCCGCGTTCCGGTGGTACGAGCGCGACCTGAAGCGGCTCAGGGTCTCGAGCAATCCGGACGACGCGGCCGAGCTCATCAAGCGCCTCTCAAACGGCGAGGGGCTTCTCTCGAACGGGGGCGTCAGCATCTGCAACCTCATGAGTGGCGATGCCGAACGCGCCTACATGACCGCCGGAACCCTGAAGGACAAGACGCAGGGCCTCGGAGATAGCCAGGCTTTCCTCGGATTCTTCTTCAGCCCGAGCGGCTACCTACGCTCAATCTCGATGTTCATCGGCGAGTTCGTGAAGGAGCGGGTCCAGGCGCGTCGTACGCGACGCTCGGGCATCCAGCCGCAGATGCATCGCGGCCTCAAGTACGCCGCGATGCGGGCCGGGAGCAACGTCATCCTTCGCGACGTCAACGTCGCGCTGATCATCGAGGAGATGTATCGGGGCGCCAACGTCATCTACGCCGACTTCACCGATTACGACGAGCTGGCGCATCATTGCGGCCCCGAGCGGATCGAGTCATTCGCGGCACTCGATGGCGTCGATGCCGCCATCGGCTCAATCGCCAAGGCGGCCGAGGACGCACCTCGACCGTACAAATTCGTCATCCTGTCGGACCACGGGCAGAGCCTGGGTGCGACGTTCAAGCAGCGCTACGACATGAGCCTTGGTGACCTCGTGCTGAGCCTCATGAACGGGCGCGCGACCCTGATCGAGCAGAAGACCGCCGGCGAGGGCTCGACTTCCATGAATTCGCTCCTGTCGGAGATCACCCAAAGCTCAGGCGTTGGCCCGGCCATGGCACGCGTGGCGCTTGGCGGGCAGACAAGCGACGGGGTGGTCAACCTTGACGAAGAGGAGGCCCGTCCGCCGGCCGACGCCTCAGCGATCGCGGTCGTCGGATCGGGCAATCTCGGGCTCGTCTACTTCACCGGCAACGACCACCGATTGACGGTCGAGGAACTCGAGGAGCTGCACCCGAACCTTGTCGCGACGGTGGCTGCGCACCCGGGAGTCGGCCTGCTGATGGTCCGCTCGGCGGCTCGAGGGGCGGTGGTCTTCGGTCCCCGCGGCGTGCGCTACCTGGACGAGGATCGGGTGGAGGGCGAGGACCCGACGGAGCTGTTCGGGCCCCACACGATCATGAGCCTCAAGCGCCAGGACGCCATGACCCACGCGCCCGACCTGATGCTCCTGAGCCAGTACGACCCGGAGATGGGCGAGGTGGCGGCGTTCGAGGAGCTGATCGGATCCCACGGCGGACTTGGCGGGTTCCAGACCCGCGCGTTCATCCTCCACCCCTCGGAGTGGGCACTCGACGAGGAGGTGCCCCTCGGCGCCCCGGCGATCTATCGCAACATTCGGACCTGGCTCGAGTCGATCGGGATCCCGCTGGGAAAGCCAGCCGTTAAGCCGAGCGACACCGCATCCGCGGTTACCGAGCCGGTAGCGGCTTCGACCTAGGCCTCGGGCGCTGCTGCTGCGGGATCAGGTGCGACCACCGGGCGTGATGAAGATTCGACCTCGCCCGGTTCGTCGCCCAGGACCCGAAGCACGGTGCGCCACGTGGCCGACACGATCGCGAGGATCGGGACGGCGAGGAACATGCCCGCGATGCCGGCAATGGCGGAGCCGGCCGGCACGGCAAGGAGCACGACCGCCGGGTGCAGGTTCACCGCGCGGTTGTACACCAGTGGCGTCACGACGTTGCCCTGCACGAGGTTGAAGACGATCGTCCAGACGAACATGATCGCGATCTGGGTCGGCGTGCCGAACTGCACGGCGACCAGGAACGCGAGCCCGGTGGTGATGAAGCCACCGATGTACGGGATGAACGCCAGGATGAACGACAGGACGGCGATCGGGACCACGAGCGGCAGGCCGAGAATGAGCATGATCGCCATCTGCGAGATCGCACCAACCGCCGAGATGACGGCCGTCCCGAACATGTAGCTGCCGAGAATGCCGACCGATTGACGGCCGGCCGCATCGAGGCTCTGACGGCGCCACGGATTCGCCAGCTGGAGGATGCGGCTCCATCCTCGCCCCGCATCGCGGACGAAGAAGAACGACAGGACCGCCCCGAGCAACAGGACGAGACCGACGGCCGCGACCACCTCGAAGACGGCCGAGAGGGCGCGCCGCAGCTCTCCGCTCAATGCGCTCACGAGCGGCTCGAGCCACGCGAGGATGCCACCGGCGTCGTCGCTCAGCTCGCCGGAGGCATCGATCGCGGCCTGGATCGCCCCGGCGATGGGCTCGGCCAGCTGGGCGAGGGCAATCACGATGATTGCAACGATCGCCAGGAAGGCACCTCCTGTTACGACCAGCGCGGCCAACGTCTCGTTCCACCCTCGAGCACGGAGCCTGCCGGCGAGTGGAGCGATCGTTGCCGCCACCACGGTCGCGAGAATGACCGTTGCGACGATGAGCGGAGCGAGGCCGATGAGGAAGATGACAATCGCAATGGCCCCGATGATCGCGAGCGACCGCCAGCCCCACTGGGCGAGCCGATCGAACCAGCCGGGGACTTCTCGGTCGACCTCGGATGGCTCCTCGGGTTCGAGCGCATCAATGACCACCCGGCCGACGACCATGAGGACCGCGGTGATGGGAAGAACGACGATAAAGCCGATCACCCCACCCGCGGCGGCACCAATCGGGAGCGCCACGAGCACGACGGCCGGATGGATCGTGATCGACCTCCCCGACGCTGCGGGCCTGACGAACCGCTCGGCAAGGACGACGGCGACCAGCATCAGCACCACCAGCCCGAGGGCGGCCGGTGGTTCCACGCTTCCAAGACCCAGGAGCAGCGCGACGAGGATGGCGAGGATTCCGCCGATGTACGGGACGAAGCCGCCCAGGACTGCGAGCCCGGCGAGCGGTGCGATGTGTGGCAGTCCGAACAGCCAGGCGAGGCCACCGAACGAGATCGCCAGGACAACGGAGACCAGGGCGGTGCCGCGCAGGTAGCCCCCGACCCGGGCGAGCGCGTCGCGGAAGGCCGCCCTGATGCGCGCACGATGCCGGCTGGGCGCCCCCTGAAGCGCCCACTCCTGCGCTCGGCTTCCGTCGGATAGCACGAAGAAGGTCAGGAAGAGCGCAAGGATCCCGACCGTCACGGCCGATGCCACGGTGCCGACCAGGCCGGCGAACTGCGTGGTGAACCACGTCCAGACTGCGGTGATGGCGGCGGCGACGACGTGGCCCACGCCGGTCTCGATCGCGCCGGAGGCGACCTGGTTCTCGAGCTCGGCGAGACCCTCCTCGACCGTGGCGGCGAAGCCGCGCACCTCGGGGAGGATGGCCAGGATCAGGAGGACCAGAGCGCCGGCGCCGAGTCCGAACGCCATCAGGGTCACGACCCCTGCTGCCTTGCTTCGCGACCAGCCGCGCGCCATGAGGCGCCGCATGACCGGAACGAAGAGCGCGGCGATGATGAGGGCCACGATCACCGAGGCGGTGACGGTGCCGAGGAGGAACGCGATGCGGATGAGCACCGCGGCGAATCCAGCGATCGCCAGGAATCGCCAGCTGATCGCCCCGGCCCGGTGCAGCCACACCGGCACCGCGCCCTGCGCAGCCTGGGGCGAGGTCATCGGGCCTCGCCGCACAGCGACGTGCGCGCTGATCTCGCCATCTCAGACCTCTCTCGGACGTCGTCGCGGTTGACGCGCGACGCGCGTCGTGGCCGCGATCATGCCATGGCACGCAAGGGGTTCGTATGCGATTGGCATCCCGCGCCAGGCCGCGGCTACCCTCCCCTCGGAGTCCGTCGTCATGGGAGGTACCGCCTCCTATAATGCCGATCCGACCCACCGGCCCGATCGAGGAGCACCGATGAAGCCGACCACCCCCGACAAGATCCGAAACGTGGCGCTCATCTCCCACGGCGGCGCCGGCAAGACGAGCCTCGCCGAGGCAATGCTGTTCGATGCCGGCGCGATCTCGCGACTGGGAACCGTGGAGGCCGGGACGACGACGCTCGATTGGGATCCCGACGAGCAGAAGCGCAACCAGAGCATCAACCTCGCCATCGGATCGATCGAACATGACGGCGTTCGCGTCACGATCGTCGACACGCCTGGCTATGCCGACTTCCAGGCCGATGTGGTCGAGGCGCTCGCCGCGGTCGATGCTGTCATCGTGCTGGTCGATGCCTCCGCCGGCGTCGAGGTGGGCACCGAGGAGATCTGGCGCCTGGCCGATGCCCGCCGGCTGCCGCGCATGATCTTCGTCAACAAGATGGACCGCGAGAACGCGAACTACGACGCGACGCTGGACCAGCTGAAGGCGCGCTTCGGCCCGAAGATCGCGCCCGTCTACCTGCCGATTGGATCGGCCGAGTCGTTCCGCGGCTACGTGGATGTCATCGAGGAGCACGCCACGATCTACGAGAACGGCACCCCGAAGGAGGTGCCGATCCCGGAGGAGCTCGAGGGCATCGAGCACACACGGCGCGACGCGCTGGTCGAGGCTGCCGCGGAGGCCAGCGACGAGCTGATGATGAAGTACCTCGACGGCGAGTCGCTCACCGACGAGGAGATCGAGGCAGCGGTCCACAAGGGCACCCGTGAGGGCAGCGTGGTGCCGGTCTTCGTCGGATCGGCAACGAGGAACATCGGCGTCCGCGAGCTGATCGCGATGATCGTCAAGCATGTTCCCTCCCCCGCCGAGGTCGGCAGCCGCACGACGGCGGACGGGAAGGAGCTCCAGCCCGACCCGAACGGGCCCTTCGTGGCACAGGTCTTCAAGGCCACGGCCGACCCGTTCGTCGGCCGTCTCACCTACTTCCGGGTCGTGAGCGGCACGCTCGCCAGCCAGGGCCATGTCTTCAACGTCAACCGGCGGGAGGAGGAGCGGGTCGGGAACCTGCTGGCGGTGCAGGGCAAGGATCAGGAGAACCTCCCGCAGGTCGGCCCGGGAGACATCGCCGCGGTCGCCAAGCTGACCTCCACGATATCGGGCGACACGCTGGTCGGCGATCGCTCCCAGGCTGTCCAGCTGCCCCCGCTCGACTTCCCGGCGCCGTCGCTGCAGGTGGCCATCGAGCCCGAGTCGAAGGCCGACCTGGACAAGCTTGGCCAGGCACTGCATCGGCTCGCCGAGGAGGAGCCTGCGGTCCAGATCCGCCGCGAGGACGGGACCGGCGAGACCATCCTGACGGCCATGGGAGATGCGCACGTCGATGTCATCGTCGATCGCCTGAAGCGCAAGTTCGGGGCCGCGGTGCGCACGGCCACGCCGCGCGTGCCCTACCGGGAGACGATCCGGCAGGCGGCCCGCATCGACAACAAGTTCAGGCGGCAGACCGGGGGCCACGGCCAATACGGGCACGTCGTCATCGAGTTCGCCCCCGCCGAGATGGGTACCGGCTTCGCGTTCGGCAACAAGATCGTCGGTGGCGTCGTGCCGAAGCAGTACATTCCCGCGGTCGAGAAGGGCCTCCGCGAGGCCATGGCCGAGGGCGTCCTCGCCGGCTATCCCGTCGTCGACCTCGAGGCGACGCTGGTCGACGGCTCGTACCACACGGTCGACTCGTCGGAGATGGCCTTCAAGGTCGCGGCGTCGCAGGCGCTGAAGAAGGCGTTCGACGCCGGCTCACCCACCCTCCTGGAGCCGATCCTCGAGGTCGACATCGTCGTGCCGGACGAGTACATGGGTGACGTCATGGGCCAGATCACCTCCAAGCGCGGGCACGTCCTCGGCATGGACTCGGCCGATGGCCTCCAGCACCTCAAGGCGCAGGTGCCGCAGGCCGAAATGTTCCACTACGCCACCGAGCTGCGCTCCATCACGCAGGGCCGCGGTCGATTCAGCTGGTCCCTCGATCACTACGCCGAGGTCCCCCACGGGATCGCCGAGAAGGTCGTCGCCGAGGCAGCGGCGAACGGCCACGGTCCCGACCGGGGCCACTGACCCGTTCGATCACGCGTCCTCCCGATAGGCCCAGGGTTCCCCGGTCTCGCGCTTTCGTGACTCCGCATCGCGCTCAACGATCACCTCGGCGACGTACGTCGCGATGGTCGCCAGCGCCGCAACGGCGGGAATGAGCCACGGTGCGACGCCCCACGCGCCGGCGGAGCCGGTGATCAGCGTTACCACCCAGATGACCAGAGCCGCCAGGCCGGCGATCGCCAGGCCGGCAGCCAGGGCCCCGGTGAGAAAGCCCAACCTCATCCGCCCACCTCGGCAACGGCCAGGCTCCGCTTGCCTCGGCGCAGCAGCAGCCATCGGCCCGCGAGGAGGTCCCCACGCGCAGGTACGGCGGTCGGGTCTGTGATGCGACGGTTGTTCACATAGGCGCCACCCTCGGCGACCACGCGGCGGGCCTGGCCGCGACTGTCCGACAGGCCCGAGGCGACGAGCAGCTCGAGAACGGATGGGATCCCGTTGCCCGCCTCGACCTCCGCGCGAGGCAGGTCTGCGAACGCCGCTTCGAGCGTGTCCGCATCGAGCGTGCCGAGATCACCCTGTCCGAACAATGCCTCCGAGGCCGCTGTGGCGCGCGTGACCGCATCGGCTCCATGGACGAGCTCCGTCAACTCCGCTGCGAGTGCCCGCTGGGCGATCCGCGCATCCGGCTGCGTCGCCGTCGCCTGCTCGAGGGCGACGATCTCCTCATGCGGGCGGAAGCTGAAGACGCGCAGGTAGGTGCCGACCACGCTGTCATCGGTGTTGAGGAACCACTGATAGAAGGCGAATGGCGTGGTGAGCGACGGGTCCAGCCACAGCGTCGACCCCGTGCTCTTGCCGAACTTCTCGCCATCGGGACGGGTGATGAGGGGCGTCGCCAGGGCGTGGGCCGTCGTTCCCTCGACGCGACGGATCAGGTCGACGCCGG
>DATBRU010000072.1:0-2124 GCA_036560105.1 Candidatus Limnocylindria bacterium
CGCCCCGACGACCCCGGGTTCCGGGACGCGCTCGCGCACAAGGGCATGATCGTCGAGCTGAACGCGAACCAGGCCGAGCGCCTCGGGCCGTCTCCCAGCCCGTTCATCCGTGCGGCGCAGGTGTTCCGAGCGTTCGTCGGCCGATCGATCGCACGGCTCTTCCCGGCGAAGGAGGCGGGGTTGCTGCTCGGGCTCGCGCTCGGCGACGCATCCCGGCTGGACCCGGGGATGATGCGCGACTTCCAGGCGAGCGGCCTCGGCCATCTGCTCGTGGTCTCCGGCGAGAACGTCGCCATGGTCCTGGCGCCGATCGTCGGGCTGGCCTCGTTGCTGCGGCTCACGCGATGGCCCCGGTTCGGTCTGGCCGTCGGTACGGTGATCTTCTTCGTCGTGATGACCGGCGCGGAAGCGTCGGTGATGCGCGCGGGGGTGATGGCCACGATCGCGCTCGTGGGCGTGCTGATCGGCAGACCGCGCGCCACCGGCTCCGTCCTGGCGGCCGCCGTCCTGGTGCTGCTGGTCTTGGACCCGTGGCTCGTATGGTCGATCGGGTTCCAGCTCTCCGTCACGGCGACAGCCGGCATGGTGGCGCTGGCGTCGCCGATCGGCGAGCGGCTGCGGCGGTTCCTGCCGGCGCCGGTCGCGCTCGCGGCCGGGACCACGCTCGCCGCGCAGCTCGGCGTGACCCCGCTCCTGCTGTTCCACTTCCACGAGGTGCCGGGCGTGACGATCATCGCGAACCTCATGGCGTTCCCGGCGGTCTCGCCGGCACTGCTGCTCGGGCTCGTCGCCGCGGCGCTCGGGCTGGTCTCGGTCGCGGTGGGTCACGTGATCTCCGCGGTCGCGCTGATCCCCATGCGGTACCTCGGATGGGTGGGGGACCGGCTCGCCAAAGCTCCGGTGGGCCACGTCACGTCCGGCGGCGGGCCGCTCGTGCTCATCGTCGGAGCGGCGTTGGTGGTCGCCTTCGCCTGGGCGATGCATCGGCGATGGCGACCGCCGCGGCCGGTGGTCATCCTCGCCGTCGCCATCTTCCCTCTGATCGTCTGGTCGTCCGCGATCGGCGTCGGCCCGCCGTCCGCGCTCGTCGTTCGGTTCTTCGACGTGGGGCAGGGCGACGCCGCGCTCGTGACGTCGCCGGCGGGGGTCGTCGTGCTGGTCGACGGCGGGCCGGACGAAGAGCAGGTCTCGACGGAGCTCGCTGCGCTCGGCGTCAAGCGCCTCGACGTCGTGGTCGCGACGCATCCCCACGCCGATCACATCATCGGCCTGCCGAACGTCCTGGGCCGCGTGCCGGTCGGATTGGTCCTGGAGCCCGGCTGTCCCGGGACGTCGGCGATCCAGACCGACCTGGACACGGCGATCGTCGACGAGCACGTGCCGGTCCGCTACCCGCGAGCCGGCGACGCCATCACCGTCGGCGACATCCGCCTGGACGTGTTGTCGCCCGACCGCTGCTGGGCGAACACGAACTCGGACGCCAACAACGACTCGCTGGTGATCCTGCTGCGTCACGGCGAGGACTCGTTCCTGATGGGAGGCGAACCGGAGGAGCCGGCGCAGCAACTGCTCCTGGACGAACACGCGCCGCTGCACGCCGAGCTGTTGAAGGTGCCGCACCACGGCGCCGCGACGTCCCTCCCGGAGTTCTTCCAGGCGGTCGATGCGGACGTCGCGGTGATCTGCGTCGGCCAGCCGAACGACTACGGCCATCCGGTGCCGTCGACGCTGGAGGCGATCGCGGCCACCGGTGCGCAGATCTGGCGGACGGATCAGCACGGGACGATCACGGTCACGTTCGGGAGTCAGGGGATCTCTGTACGATCCGAACGATGACCCCCGCCGCCAAGGCCACGTCCGTGACGCTGCTGTGGGGAGAGGACGAGTTCCTGCTCCGCGAACGGGCGCTGGAGCTGCTCGGCGAGCTGAAGCCCACGGAGGTGGACGGGGGCGAGTGGCAGGGCCATGAGCTGCAGGACCTGGCCACGCCGTCGCTGTTCGGCGAGCCGCGCGCGCTGCTGATCACGGACGCGAAGAGCCTGCCGAAGGAGGCGATCGCCGACCTGGCGGCGTACGTCGCGTCGCCCGACCCCGATGCGCCGCTGGTGATCTGCGCGCAGGTCG
>DATBRU010000073.1:0-5029 GCA_036560105.1 Candidatus Limnocylindria bacterium
TCATCGGCCCTCCTCGAGCACGGTCGGCACGCGGAGGAACGGGTCGTCACGCAGCGGCGCGTTGGCGAGCGCCGCGTCGCGGCCGATCCCCGGTCGCACCTCGTCATCGCGCATGACGTTCTCGAGCGCGATGACGCTGGCCGTCGGTCCGACGTGGCTGGTGTCGACATCACGCAGCGTCTCGATCGCGGCGAGGATCTTCGACAGCTGCTCCTGCATGCGATCGACCTCGTCGTCGGTCAGATGGAGGCGCGCCAGGTGCGCGACGTGCTCGACGGTCTCGCGACTGATCTCGGCCATGGACCGATGGTAGCGCGTGCACGGGATCGGCTTTCGTCGTGGCCGATGGCGGACCCGGCTTGCGCTTGAGTCTTCAAGAGACTTGAAGACCGCACCCGGCGGCCTTCGGGGCGGCGGTCGGTTCTGGCAGCATGCCGGGGTGAAGTTCGATGCGATCCCGATCGCCGGCGGCTCGATCGAGGCGCTCACCCTCGAAGGAGGCACGGGCACTCCGCTCGTCGTGCTCGGCGGCGTCGAGACCGGGCTGCGGCCGCTGGCCGGTACGGAACAGCTGCTTCAGCGCCGATGGGAGGGCCGGTCGATGGCAAGGACGGTCACCGTCCTGGGCAGGCCGATCCCCGACGATCCGACCGATGCCGTTCGGATCATGCATCCGCGCGTCATGGCCGACGCCGTCGCGACCGCCCTCCGCGCGCTCGGGCTTGGTCCGGTCGCCATCGAGGCCGAATCCGGAGGCGGCCGCATCTCGATGTGGCTCACGGTCGATCACCCCGAGCACGTCGCGCGGCTGGTTCTTGCGGCCGTCTCCGCCGAGACGCCGCCGGACTCGCCGATGGCCACGCGCATGCAGCGGTGGATCGAGCTCGGCGAGGCGGGCGACTGGGCGGCGTTTTTCGCCAACCTGGCGCAGCTCATGAAGGCCGGCACCGAGACCGAGGCCGGCTCGTTCGGGGCCGCGGCGCGCCTTCAGCCGCGACCGGCGACGCCCGAGCGGTTCATCGGCGAGCTGCGAACGACGCTCGATGCCAGCTCCTTCGTGACAACTCGCCTGGGCGAGATCGCGGTTCCGACGCTGGTGCTCGCCGGCGAGCTCGACCAGGTCGTCCCGCTGGCATCGGTCCGGCTCGTGGCGGATCGGATTGCGGGAGCACGCTTCCTCACCGACCCGGAGTGCGGCCACACCGTGCGCAGCTCATTCCGCGGCTACGATGAGCTCGTCGAGTCGTTCCTCGCCGAGGACGATTGAACGAGCCCACTGTGGTGTGTTGAGACGAGCCGTCATCCCGTCAGCCAGCTCGCGCGCGTCGCGCTCGTGCTCGTGCTGTGCACCGCGGCGTGCGTCATGACCGACCGCCCGAGCGAGTCGGTGGAGGGCCTGCGCTACGTTGCCCTCGGGGACTCGTACACCATCGGCACCTCGGTCGCCGAGGTCGAGCGGTGGCCGAACCAGCTCGTCGACCGACTGGATGGCGCGCTCGTGCTGGTCGCCAACCTGGGCGTCAACGGGTACAGCAGCGACGACCTCATCCGGTTCGAGCTCCCGGAGCTCGCCTCGCTCGACCCCGGGTTCGTGACCGTTCAGATCGGCGTCAATGACGTCGTGCGTCGCGTACGCGAGTCGACGTACCTGGCGAACGTGGAGCTCATCCTGGACGCGCTGCTCACGCGTCTGCCGGCGGACCGGATCCTGGCCGTCGCAACGCCTGACTACACGATCACCCCCATGGGTGCAACGTTCGGATCCCCCGCTCTGCAGACGGCCGCCCTTGTCCGGTTCAACGAGATCCTGCGCGAGGCGGCCGGCGAGCGCGGGATCGCCTTCATTCCAGAGATCTACGAGCTCTCGCAGAGGGCAGCCACCGATGCCTCGCTCACCGCCGCGGACGGGCTCCACCCGAGCGGGGCCCACTACGCGCTCTGGGTGGACGCCATTCAGCCCGCCGTCGAAGGCTTGGTGGCAGCGCCGTGACCTGGGAGCCGCCCGCCATCGGCGCCAGCGCGACCTGGACGCGCACGTTCAGCGCAGACGACGTGGAGGCGTTCGCCGAGATCAGTGGCGATCGCAACCCGCTCCATTTCGACGCCGGGTTCGCGGCGCGCACCCGGGTCGGCCGGCTCGTGGTCCAGGGAGGCCTCACGACGGGACTCTTCAACGCCCTCGTTGCCATGCGGCTTCCCGGGGCGGGCAGCGTCTTCCTGCACCAGGAATGGGACTACCCGGCGCCGGTGTTCGTCGGCGACACGGTGACGGCGGAAGCAACGGTCATCGAGGCACGGAGCGACAAGCCGATCACTCGCCTGCGCTGCGTCGCGCGGCGCGACGACGGCACCGAGGTCCTGCGCGGCGAGTGCCTGGTCTACACGATGCTTCCGGCCGATGGATGAGCCCGCGGGCCGCTGGGCGGCACTCGCCATCCTCAGCGGGTGCCTGCTGCTGGCCCTCGCCCCGTGGTTCAGCGCCGCGGCGGTGGCGCCCCTCATCGCCGATGAGTGGAATATCTCGACGCTCGAGGTCGCCCTGCTCACGGTGGCCGTTCAGCTGGGGTTTGCCGTCGGTGCCCTCGGAATTGCCTTCAGCGGCGCCGCCGATTCGATCCCTGCGCATCGGCTCATCGCGGTCGGCTGCCTGGTGGCGGCCGCGGCGAATGCGGCCTTCGCGCTCTTCTCGACCGATCTCCTCACCGCGTTGCCGCTGCGGGCCCTGAGCGGAGCGGGGATCGCCGCGGTCTATCCGGTCGCGCTCAAGGTGCTTGCCGGTTGGTTCGATCGCCGGCGCGGGCTCGCTGTCGGCGCCATGATCGGCGCCATCACCATCGGCTCCGCCTCGCCGCACGCGTTCCGAGCCGCCGGCACCATCCTTGGCTCCGACTGGCGCTCCGTCGTCCTCGCCGGCAGCCTGCCATGCCTGATCGCGATGGTGATCGCCTGGATCGCCGTGCGCGAGGGCCCGTTCGCCGCTCCGCCGGCGCGCCTGAGCCTGCGAATGGCCCGTCAGGCGCTCGCGGAGCCATCGGTCAGGCTGGCGAACCTCGGCTACCTGGGTCACATGTGGGAGCTCTATGCGATGTGGACGTGGATCCCCGCCTTCCTCGCGGCGAGCCTCGCCCTTGGCGGCGGGGTGTCGGCTGCCGGAGCCAGCGCCGTCGCGTTCGGCGTCGTGGCCGCCGGCGGGATCGGCTGTGTCGCCGCCGGTGCGCTGGCCGACCGGCTCGGCCGGACCACGCTGACCATCGCGGCCATGTCGCTGTCGGGGGCCAGCGCGGTCATCGCGGGCCTTCTGTTCGGGGCGCCGATCCCGCTGATCCTGGCGGTCACCGTGGTCTGGGGCATCACCGTGGTCGCCGATTCGGCGCAGTTCTCGACTGCGGTGACAGAGCTCGCGCCACGGGGCACTGCGGGGTCGGCGCTGGCCCTCCAGACCGCGTCGGGATTCCTGCTCACCGGCATCACCATCGTCGCTGTCGGGCTCCTCGATCCCGGCGACCGCGTCGGATGGTCGACGGCCTTCGCGCTCCTCGCGCTCGGGCCCGCCGTGGGCATCGTGGCCATGTGGCGGCTTCGCGGCCGCCCCGAGGCAGTCCGGATGGCGGGCGGTAGGCGCTAAGCCGGGAAGACGTGGCGCGTCATGAGGCGTCCGTACGCCTCGACGCTGCCGTCGGCACGCATCCCCGCGCGCTCCATGATCACTCGCGACGGATCGTTCTCCGGCCATGCCAGCGCGATCACGCGCTCGAGCGACAGCCGGTCGTGACCCAGCGCCAGGACCGCGGCGAGGGCCTCGGTCGCGTAGCCGCGACGCCAGCGGTCGCGCCGCACGAGGTAGGCCGCTTCGACCTCCGGCCCGGTGCCCTCTACCAGCAGCAGGCCGCACAGCGCGACCAGGTCGTCACCCTCCACCTCATCGACGGCCCAGAGCGAGAATCCATGCCGAGCCTCGTGATCGAGCAGGAAGGCAAGCGCGCGGCGAGTGGCGTCCAGGTCAGCGGTTGGCTGACCCGAGCGGCCGACGTATCGCATGGTCTCGGCGTCCCCGTAGATCCTATGCAGACCCTCCGCATCGGTCTCGATCAGTCGCCGCAGGCGCAGGCGCGCGGTGTCGATCGGCAGGGGCGCCTCGCGCATCAACCCGCCGTCGTCTCCACGCGCACCGGAAGAGCGCGGCGCAACGCATCGGAGACCGGGCAGTGATCCAGGGCCCAGCCAGCGAGCTCGTCAAGGACCCCGGCGGCAGCATTCTCCGCAGCCAGCTGAATGCCGATCCGCACCGAGAGCGGGCCAGCCGGCACCGTTCCATCGAGACCGAGGATGCCGCGATCGTCGGACTCCGAGTCAACCTCGACCGTGCATGAAAAGCCGACGAGCCCGAGCTGAGCGGCTCGCATCCCCGCCAGCGAGGCCACGCACGCAGCGGTGGCAGCGCGCAGGTACCAGCCTGGACCCGGCGCCGTGCCGGAGCCTCCCACCGCGCTCGGCATGTCGGTTTCCATCGCTTCGCCCGCGCCGCCATCGACGCGGACGTGCAGGCCCGCCTCGAGCCGGGCGGTGGCGACCGAATCGGTGTACCGGGCTTCGTCGGGGTGATCGGTCAGGTAGGCGCCGGCGGCCTCCACGGCGGCACGAATCGCGTCGGTCATGAGCCCTCCAATACTCTTCGGAACCCTTCCTCGTCCAGCACCGCAACGCCGAGCTTCTCGGCCTTGGCCAGCTTGCTGCCGGCCTTATCGCCCGCGACGAGATAATCCGTCTTTGCACTCACCGCTGACGCCGGATGGCCACCCGCGGCGCGGATCGCCTCCTCGGCCTCGGACCGGCTGTATCCGGGCAGCGTTCCGGTCACGACGAGAGTCTTGCCGCTCAACGGGCCTTCGACCGGCTCGGCCGATGCTCCGACCGCCGGCGCCTCGGCACTCACACCCGCCGCGACGAGCCGATCGAGCGTGTCGCGGGTGTGCTCGTCGCTGAAGAAGCGCACGATGCCCTCGGCCACGACCTGGCCGATGCCCCAGAC
>DATBRU010000074.1:0-1606 GCA_036560105.1 Candidatus Limnocylindria bacterium
CGCCGAAGCCCATCATCGGCAGGGTGTGCCGAAGCCACGGCCTGTCGGTTTCCCCAAACTGGAATCGGATCCGCTCGACCAGCTGGGTGCGGTTGTCGGGAAGCTCGTCCAGGACGAAGGCCCAGGTGGCCGACATGTCCATCGGGCTCTTCTGGCCAGACTGCTCACCGGTCATCCCGGAGTCGATGTACAGCACGAGCGCGTGGCCCGGGTCGAGCCGGCGAACGATCAGCCCGCTGTCGGCGTTGGCCGGGACGATGTCGCCCTCGGCCAGCGACTGGAATTCGGGCAGGATCGCGTTCGAGCTGGCGCCGGTATCCATGGCGTCGAAGCTGTACCAGCCGCCACGGCCGTACCCCATCTGCACCAGCCACGGCCACACCGACGCCGGCGGTGCGTCGATGGTGATGGTCCTGGTCTCTCCGCCCGACGCGTCAGGCAGCAGTTCGTCGCCGGGCAGGACGCGGGCCGATTGCTCGGGGCTGGTCCCCCAGCTTCGGAACGGACGCACGGCAAACTGATAGGTCAGGGCGGCCACGCCGGCGATGCCTGCGATGGCGGTCAGCCCGAAGATGAGCTTTTTCATTGGGAACCTCAAGGTCTTTGGATGTGCGCCCTCAGGCTCGCCTGAATCGGGCTGGGGCGCAAGTGCCGCTCGACGCGCACGGCCCGATGGCCGGCTTGCTCAGCTCGTGGCTCGCTCGACCATCGGTTTGACCTCGCCGATCCATCGCGCCAGCGTCTCGTCGTCGTACGGCGCCGGCATCTCGCCGATGAAGGTGTGGAATCCGAGCGCGCGAGCCTCGACTATCCGCTCGGCCACCTGGTCCGGGGTTCCAACCCAGAACGTGTCGTCGTCCTCCACGCTGCTCATCGGCGTCCGGTTGTGCGCCATCTGCGCCTCCCAGGCCCGCCGGGCCTCTGCCTCGGTATCGCGGATCAGTGGCTTGCAGCCGGCGGTGAGCTCGATTTCGGACATGTCTCGCCCGACCGCTGCGCAGTGCTCGCCCAGGACCGCGAGTTTGTGGCGGAGGAACTCGGTGGTGCCCATCGCGTTCCACATGTCGGCGTACATCGCGACCGTGCGCAACGTCTTCTTCTCACCCGAACCGCCGATCATGATCGGCAGGTGCGGCTGCCGTGGTCGGGGCAGTTGGCGCAGCTCGTCGAACCGATACCGCCCCCCGGGTGGGCTGGTCGCCACGCCGCCGTCGAGGACCACCCGAATGCCCGCCACCGCTTCGTGCATCCAGGTCAGGCGCTCGCCGGGCCCGCTGCCGAACTCCAGCCCGTGGGCCTGATGTTCGTGCTCGAACCAGGCGCCGCCCAGCCCGAGGATGGCCCGTCCGCGGCTGACGTGGTCCAGGGTCGTGGCCATCTTGGCCACCACGCCCGGGTTGCGAAACGTGTTCGCTCCGACCAGCAATCCAAGCC
This sequence comes from Candidatus Limnocylindria bacterium, assembly GCA_036560105.1. Lineage (GTDB taxonomy): Bacteria > Chloroflexota > Limnocylindria > QHBO01 > QHBO01 > JACDBZ01. The sequence continues at coordinate 1,435 of DATBRU010000074.1, forward strand.
GCACCCGCTGCGTGACCTGTGCCCAGGCGGAGAGGGTCATCCATCCTTCGAAGATCGGCTGGTCCGGGTCACCGAAGATGGCGTGCAGGTGGTCCCAGGCCCAGACGTGCTCGTAGCCGAGCTCCTCGATCCGGCGCGCCACCGCCTCGATGGACTCCCAATCGGTGGCCTG
>DATBRU010000075.1:0-2840 GCA_036560105.1 Candidatus Limnocylindria bacterium
CAGGCCACCGATTGGGAGTCCATCGAGGCGGTGGCGCGCCGGATCGAGGAGCTCGGCTACGAGCACGTCTGGGCCTGGGACCACCTGCACGCCATCTTCGGTGACCCGGACCAGCCGATCTTCGAAGGATGGATGACCCTCGCCGCGTGGGCACAGCTCACGCGGCGGGTGCGGCTTGGGTTGCTGGTCGGAGCAAACACGTTTCGCAACCCGGGCGTGGTGGCCAAGATGGCCACGACCCTGGACCACGTCAGCCGCGGACGGGCCATCCTCGGGCTGGGTGGCGCCTGGTTCGAGCATGAGCACCAGGCACACGGCCTGGAGTTCGGCAGCGGGCCGGGCGAGCGCCTGACATGGATGCACGAAGCGGTGGCGGCCATCCGGACGGTCCTCGACGGCGGCGTGGCGACCAGCCCACCCGGCGGGCGATATGGCTTCGACGAGCTGCGCCAATTGCCGCGACCGCTCCAGCCGCACCTGCCGATCATGATCGGTGGCTCGGGTGAGAAGAAGACGCTCCGAACCGTCGCGATGTACGCCGACATGTGGAACGCGATGGGCACCACCGAATTCCTCCGGCACAAGGTCGCGGTCCTGGGCGAGCACTGCGCAGCGGTCGGGCGCGACATGTCCGAGATCAAGCTCACCGCCGGCTGCAAGCCACTGATCCGCGATACCGAGGCAGAGGCCCGCCGAGCCTGGGAGTCGCAGATGGCGCACAACCGGACACCGATGAGCAGCGTGGAGGAAGACGACACGTTCTGGGTTGGAACCCCGGACCAGGTGGCCGAGCGGATGGTCGAGGCCCGCGCGCTCGGATTCCACACCTTCATCGGCGAAATGCCGGCGCCGTACGACGACGAGACGCTGGCGCGATGGATCGGCGAGGTCAAACCGATGGTCGAGCGGGCCACGAACTGAGCGAGCGGGGCCATCGGGCCGTGCGCATCGCGAGCGGCACTTGCGCCCGCGCCCGATTCAGGGGAGGCTGAAGGCACACATCCAAAGACCTCGAGGATCCCAATGAAGAAGCTCATCTTCGGCCTGACCGCCATCGCAGGCATTGCAGGCGTGGCCGCCCTGACCTATCAGTTTGCCGTGCGCCCGTTCCGGAGCTGGGGGACCAGCCCGGAGCAATCGGCCCGAGCATTGCCCGGCGACGAGCTGCTCCCCGACGCCTCGGGCGGTGAAACCAGGACCATCACCATCGAGGCACCGCCGGCATCGGTGTGGCCGTGGCTGGTGCAGATGGGGTATGGCCGTGGCGGCTGGTACAGCTTCGACGCGATGGATACCGGCGCCAGCTCGAACGCGATCCTGCCCGAATTCCAGTCGTTGGCCGAGGGCGACCTGGTCCCAGCCAACGCCGACAGCGGGCTGATCGTTCGACGGCTCGACCCCGGCCACGCGCTCGTGCTGTACATCGACTCCGGGATGACCGGTGAGCAGTCGGGGCAGAAAAGCCCGATGGACATGTCGGCCACCTGGGCATTCGTCCTGGACGAGCTGCCCGACAACCGCACGCAGCTCGTCGAGCGGATCCGATTCCAGTTCGGCGATACCGACAAGCCATGGCTTCGGCACACCCTGCCGATGATGGGCTTCGGCGCTTTCATGGTGCTCCGCAAGCAGCTCGAGGGCATCAAGCAGCGCGCGGAGCATACACAAGAGCCGGTGCTCAATCCGGCGAAGGCGACGGTCTAGTCCCGGCGACGCGGCCGGAATTGCGGGCGGTGGTCTGACCGGCCCTCGGGGGTCCGGCGAGCAGACGGATATACTCGCCGCCGACCAATGCTGAAACTGTTCTCCCGGGTAGTGGACTCGAACGAGCGCGAGGTCCGCCGCCTGGCACCGCTCCTGGAGCGGGCCAATGCGCTCGAGCCCGAGTACCGCGCCCTCAGCGACGACGACCTTCGCGGTCGGACGGCGCTGTTCCGTGATCGGCTGCGCGAGGAGCTGGGCGACCTCCTTGTCCCGATCGCGGACCGCGAACGGTCTGACGAGGACGCGGCCTCCGAGCTCGTGGGCGGCGACCCCGCGCGCCGGCTCGAGCGACGGCGCGATCAGCAGAAACGCGAGATGGACCAGATCAACGAGGCCCTCGAGCGAATGCTGCCGGAGGCCTTCGCGGCGGTTCGGGAGGCCATGCAGCGCGCGCTCGGCAAGCGCCATTACGACGTCCAGCTGATCGGTGGGATGGTTCTCCATCGCGGCGCGATCGCGGAGATGAAGACGGGTGAGGGCAAGACCTTCGTCGCCCCGTTGGCCGCCTACCTCAACGCGCTGGCCGGGCAGGGCGTCCACGTGGTCACCGTCAACGACTACCTGGCCAAGCGTGACGCGCAGTGGATCGGCGCCGTGTTCCACCGGTTGGGCATGCAGGTCGGGTCCATCCAGCACGAGGCGGCGTACCTCTTCGATCCCGACTACGTCGCCACCGACGAGCGGATGCAGGACCTGCGCCCCGTCGCCCGGCGCGAGGCCTACGCGGCTGACGTCACGTACGGCACGAACAACGAGTTCGGGTTCGACTACCTGCGCGACAACCTGGTGACCGACCTGGCCCTGCGCGTCCAGCGCGGGCACTTCTTCGGCATCGTGGACGAGGTCGACAACATCCTCATCGACGAGGCCCGGACGCCGCTGATCATCAGCGGCCAGGGGGAGCAGTCCACCGACCGATACACCCAGTTCTCCCGCCTCGTGCCGCGGCTCAACGCCGATGACGACTACATCATCGACGAGAAGTTCCGCCAGGTGGCGATCACCGAGGCGGGCACCGAGAAGATGGAGCGGATGCTGGGCGTCGCCAACCTGTTCGACGACGACTTCGGCATGGC
>DATBRU010000076.1:0-7425 GCA_036560105.1 Candidatus Limnocylindria bacterium
GGACGAGGGGTCCGAGCCAGACCGGCGTCAACCCGAGACTAAGGATCGCGGCGATGGAGGGCCCGGCGTTGACGAACACCCCCGTCAGGTCAACCGCTTCGTTGATGAACAGGAACGTCGCCGTGAGGGCTCCGCCGGCCAGCCCTGCCGTCAGCGCGGTGCCCATGACCTGGAGCGGAGTCAACGGCGGGCCGACCCACGTGCGCGGCGGCACCGTCGCGCGATAGGCGAGCACGAGCAAGGCGAGTGCAGGCGCGAACAGTCCGAGCGTGAGGACGTCGGTGATGACCGGGCGCTCGGCGAAGCGCTCCATGATCCCGACGAGGGCGAGGTAGATGACGACCACGCCCCCGAGCAGTCCGAGGCCGATGGCTCGACGATAGTGCTGACCTGATCCGGTCGAGGTCATCGGCGGGTCACTCCTTCCGACCCAGGAGGCCATACGGCCGGAAGATGAGGACGAGCACGAGCACGGTGAAGGCGACGACGTCGCGCAGCTGGTTGATCGCGGGCACGCCGAAGCCGCTCAGGAGCAGCCGCGGGCCGATCGACTCGAGCAGACCGAGGACGATCCCGCCGATCATTGCGCCGACGATGTTGCCGATCCCGCCGAGGACGGCAGCCGTGAACGCCTTGATCCCCGGCAGGAACCCCATGCTGAAGCTGACGATGTTGAAGAGCATGACGTAGAGGATGCCGGTCGCCCCGGCGAGCAACCCACCGATGGCAAACGTCGTCGCGATGACCCGGTCGACGTTGATTCCCATCATCGCCGCCACGTCCTTGTCCTCGCTGACAGCGCGCATCGCCCGGCCGGTTCGCGTGCGCTGAACGAAGAAGTACAGGCCGATCATCATTAGGACGGCGGACGCGATGACGATGGCCTGCGTCTTCAGCAGCTCGACTCCGAGGATGTTGACCGATCCCTGCAGCAGCGGGATCGGCGGGTACGAGCGGACGCCCGAGCCATAGAGGCCCCGGAACGTGTACTGGATGAAGAGTGATGCACCAATCGCGGTGATGAGCGGGACCAGGCGAGGTGCCCGCCGCAGCGGTCGGTAGGCGACGCGCTCGAGCAGCACCGCGACGATCATCGCGCTGACCGCAGAAACGGCGAAGATGATGGCGAGACCGACGATCGGGTTCGTCTCGAGAATCCCGGTGTCGGCGAGGGCCGTGGCCGCGAAGAACCCCGTGAACGTGCCCGACATGAAGACCTCGCCATGGGCGAAGTTGATCATGAACAGCACGCCGTAGACGAGGGTGTACCCGAGCGCCAGGAGGGCGTAGATGCTCCCCGCGGACAGCCCGTTGACGAACAGGTCGGGCCAGCGCTCCGGGGGAAGCAGGCCCTGCGACAGGGTCGCGTACGAACCCACCAGCACGAACACGACAATCGCGACGCGCAGGCCCCACAGGATCAGGTCGACGATCGAGAGGCGCTCGGGGATCCGCAGTCGCATCGTCCCTCCGGGGTGCACCGGGTGGGGTATGGCGTGCGGGCGGGCCAGTGATGGCCCACCCGCACGTTAAGTGTGGGACCCGGATCAGCTGACAAGCCGATCCGGGACAGTGGCTACTCCTCCGGCGGCCAGATCCGCTCGTAGGTGCCGTCGGCACCGATCAGGCTGACCGAGATCTTCGGGTCGGCGCAGTCGCCGTACTCGTCGCAGGTCAGCGAGCCGGTGATGCCCTCATAGTCCGTCGTGGCGAAGAACTCGTCACGCAGGGCAGTGCGCGGGACGTAGAGCGTCCCGTCATCACCCTCGATCGACACGGTGTCGATCGCGTCCATGATCAGCGATGCGGCATCGAACGCGTGCGCATGGAAGACCGAGAGGGTCGCATCGCACCCGCACAGCTCGTAGTACGCCGGCAGGAACGTGTCCTGGTAGAACGAGTTCTCAAACGCCAGGTCGGGACCCGACGTGAACAGGCCGTCGCCGGCCGCACCGACCGTCTCGAGGAAGGTCTGGCTCTGCATGCCGTCCGCACCGGCGAGGAGGACGTCGTCGAACTCAGCACGCTCGCGGGCCTGCTGGGTCATCGCCGCACCACCAGCGGTGAAGATCGGGTAGTAGACCATCTGGGCACCGGCCGCCGCGATGTCATCGAGCGGATCGGTGAAGTTCGTCTCGTCATCGTCGACCGCGCCGGCGTAGACAGTCTCGCCGCCGCACTGCTCTTCGAATTCGAGCTGGAAGACCGCCTGGAGCTGCTCCGCGTACGGGCTTCCATCGTGCAGGGTCGCTGCCGAGGTGATCTCGGGGTGCTCCTCGCAGATGAACGTGGCCATCGCCGCACCCTGCACCTTGTCGTTGTGCGCGGTGCGCGCGTAGAACGGCTCGTGCGTCTCAGCGGCCGTCAGCGATGGCGCCGTGTTGGACGGCGACACCATGAGGACGCCTGCCTCGCTGGTGATCTGGGCGGCCGGAATGCCAGCGCCCGAGCAGCTCGTGCCGACGACGGCGACGATCTGCGGATCGGCAACGAGAGCGCGCGCAGCCGCGGTTCCGCCCTCGGCACCACACTGATCGTCCTGGTCATCCCACTCGATCTGGTGGCCCTTGATGCCGCCGTCGTCGTTGCGAAGGTCGCCCGCGACGTGCGCGCCGTACTGGCTGTCCTGGCCGAGGTCAGCGTCGGCGGTGGTGATCACAAGTGCGGTGCCGAGCACGATGGGCTCGCCTTCCGCGATTTCGACGCATCCGAACTCGTCCGCTTCGCAGACGGCCGTGGGGTCGTCTCCTCCCGCGCTCGCTCCCGCGCTCGCTCCCGCGCTGGCCGCTGTGCTCGAGCCGCTTCCGCTCTGACACGCCGCAAGGACGAGCATCAGCACGACGAGGAGCCCGCTCCATCGCATGTACTTCTGCATCCGGTTTTCTTCCTCCACTGGGGTTTGCTCGGGAGTCGCGCGTGCGCGGGCCCGGCTGGTAGATCGCGGCATCATAGCCGCGTGCGAGAGCACAGCGCAATATCCACGCCCCACCCGTGCGGACCGTACCGGACCGCCCTCTCGATCGGTTCCGGCGGTCGTCGTGGTATCCTTCCGTTGGGCTGTCCAGCAGCGTGACCGCTGCGATTCACACCCGCGCCTGACCCGCGCCTGTTAAGGGGCCTCGTTGGAGGGGCCATCGTTGGAGGTTCACGTACGTAACGCCCGCCTGACCGATCTTGCCGCCGCAACGCGCCTGTTGTCGCGCGACGGCATCGATCCGGATACCGGGCACGACGACGCCGACTTCCTGCGCAACCTGCTCTTCATTCCCTCGGCGACGGTCGTCGTCGCGGAGGCCGAGCGACGAGTCGTGGGCGTGGGAGTCGTCTCCATCAGGCCATCGGTGCGGTCGGGACCGTTCGTCGGCGTTGTCGACGAGCTGGGACTAGACGGATCCGCGCTGGACGCCGCCGAACGGCGCAGGGTTGCCGACGATCTCGTCGAGCACCTCGCCGCATCGGCAAGAAACAAGGGCTGCACGCGCGTGGAGGTTTCCGAGCCGTTGGCATCCGCAGAACCGTCGCTCTGGAAGCGACACCGGTTCGCGAGCCGCGGCAAGACGCTCGGACGAGCGATCGACTGAGCGGCACCCCACCCGCCACGGCCATAACAGATCACTACAGGAGAAGAGCTCAACCGTGAGCAAGAACGTGGCGATGTTCGTTGACGTCGCCAACATGTACTACGCGGCTCGAGGCCAGGACGTCGACGTCGATTACGTCGCCCTCCTCAAGCACGCCACCAAGGGGCGCGATCTCATTCGCGCCTACGCATATACCGGGCTGGACCCGGAGAATGAGAACCAGCGCAAGTTCATCGACTTCCTGGCCAAGAACGGCTACAAGCCGGTGGTCAAGGACATCCGCAAGTTCGGCGATGGCCGCATGAAGGCCAACCTCGACATCGAGCTGGTCGTCGACCTGTTCCGGCTTGCCGACCGCATGGACATCGCCGTGATCGTGTCGGGCGACGGAGACTTCGCCCCCGCCATCCGCGCCCTCCAGGACAAGGGAGTCCGCGCGGAGGTCATCAGCTTCAAGCCGAACACCTCATCGGACCTGATCGCCGTGGCCGACGAGTTCATGGACATCATGAAGGTCGCCTCGATCAGCCGTGGCAAGGCTGCGTCGAGCACCCGAACGTCGATGAGCGCGCCCGAGATGCCGGCCAAGGAGGTCAGCCCAGAGTTCGGGTTCCGCGAGGCTTCCCCCTCCGTGGCGGCCGCCGCCCTTGCGGCGATCAAGACCGGTGGGACGCCAACCAGCACGGGCCGCCGGACGCGCACCAGCACCACCGGCCGTGCCTCGACGCCGACCCGCCGCTCGGCGCCCGCGGCCGAACCGGCCGACGAGGCTGCGCCGGCACACGATGCCGCCACCGAGACGGCGGTCGAGACCGGAGACGAGGTTCGCCGCCGCCGTCGCCGCCGCGGCGGGCGCGGTCGCGGACGGTCTCGACGTGACGCCGAGGCCACTCCCGAATCACCGGCCGCCACCGGCGGCGAGGAGATCGGATGGGAGGAGTTCGACGACCTCGCGCAGCTCGACGGTGCCGAGCCCGACCATGCCTACACCTTCGAGGAAGCCGATGCATCGACGCTGGCCGAGCTCGGGCTCACCGCGGAGGAGACGGCAGCCGCCGAGAAGCCAAAGCGGACGCGGTCCCGGAAGGCCGCCGACGACGCCGATGGAGCGGGCGACGAGAAGCCCAAGCGGACTCGGTCGCGAAAGGCTGCCGCTGATACTGCCGGCGATGCCGCCGAGCCGGTCGAGGCGGCCGCACCGAAGCGGGCCACGCGCTCGCGCAAAGCCCCGGCATCCGACGGCGATTCTGCCGCGGCCGCAGATCAGCCCGCGTCTCGCCGATCTGGATCGGCGGGGTCGAGCGCTGAAGTGCCCGCCACCGACGGTACGGCCGAGATCACAACAGCCGATGACGGCAGCGAGGAGCCCCAGGGAATCTGGGGCCGGTTCCGTTCGGCTCGCAAGCCACGCCCGACCACTTCGGGCTGACGCCCGAGCGATCTGACGACGAGAGCCGGCGCCGCGAGGCGCCGGCTCCCTCCTTTCGCGGGCGAAGGCCTAGGCCTGGGTCTCGCGCTCGGCGGAGTCGCGCGCGTCGTTGATCGCGTCTGCCGTCGCATCGGCGGCGGCGGTCGCGGCTTCGGTCGTGGCCTCGACGGCATCGCCCGCTGCCTCCCCAACGGTGGCGCCGGCCTGAGCCGCGCCTTCGGCCACGTTGTCCAGGGCCTGGTCGACCTCGCCGTTCCCGCTGGTTGCGCGCTCGAAGATCGGGACCCACTCGTCCTTGGCGCGGGTGGCGAGCTCGTCGGCGCGCTCGCCGAGCTCGCGCCGCATCTCCGAGCCGGGCTTTGGGGTGGTGAGCATCGCCGCGATCGCGCCGGCCGCGATCCCGAACAGGAGGCCGAGGAAGAAGGCGCCCCAGTGACGCTCCTCCTTTTCCTTGACCCCGAGGCGAACCGCAGCGGTGTCGACGACCTCGCGCGCCGCGGGCACGGCGGCCCCGACAGCACCGATCGCGAGCGTCCGGCGGCTCCAGACGTCCTTCAACCAGGGTCGCAGCGTCTTGCGCGACCACTTGGAAGCGTCCTTCGTCGCGCGCTCGATGGCCTTGGCGGCGTCGCGGCGCATCGGCCGGCTGTCCTTCCATGCCTCGTTGGCGAGCTCGGTCGCTTCGGTTCCGCGCCGGGCGATCTCGTGAGTGATCTTCGCGTCGACCAATCGGTCGACGAGCGAACGGATGCTGTCGCTGATGTCATCGGCCGTTGCGGCCGGCTTCGTGGCCATGTTCTGTCTCCTCGGGTACGGCGCGCTGCGGGTGCAGAAAGTATGCCACCGAAGCGGGCCATCGGCCCAGAGGCCCATATTTCGGACCGATCGGGCGCGGAACCTATACTCGTTTTCGTGATCGCCACCGCGCCGTCAGGCTTCCTCAGCGTCGGCCAGGCGTCAGCGAAGCGCATGGCGCGGCGCGCCACCATCGAGGGCCGAAGCGGGCGGACGCTCCTCGTGCACGGCCCCGCCGGGGCGGGCAAGGGTGCGTTCGTTGACGACCTCCTGGCGCTGGCGTTCTGCTCCGCCGACGACCGGACCGCCCGTCCGTGCAACGCGTGCCGCGGTTGCCGCGACGCGAGGGCGAGGAGCCACCCCGACCTCGTGATCGGCTCCCCCGAGCTCTGGCGGGAGCAGCGGTCGGTGGGGGAGAGCATCGTGGCGGCCGCGCGACGGTGGCTGCTCGAAGTCGCTGGCGCTCCGGTCATCGCCGATCGGCGGATCGTGCTCGTCGAGCATGCCGACCGCGCGAGCGAGCAGATCCAGAATGCTCTGCTCAAGACGCTCGAGGAGCCGAGCGATCGCCATGGCTTCATCCTCGTCGCGGACGACGTGACCAGGCTGCTGCCGACAGTGCGGTCGAGATGCCAGCCACTTCGCATCGGTCCCGTTCCACACGACGAGCTTGTCGCGCACCTGATGGATCGACGGAGGCTGCCCGCGGACCAGGCGAGCACGCTGGCGCGCATCGCGCACGGCCTGACCGGCGCGGCCATCGGCTACGCGGATCGCACCGAGCTCATCGACTGGCGCCGGCGCACCCAGTCGTCGCTGCTCGGCCAGCTGGGCCACGGGCCTGCCGACCGTTTCGAGGCGGTCCGTGACCTGCTCGACGACACGATCCCTGTCGAGCCCGTCGGGCCGGCGCGAGATGGTGGGGACGACCCCGCGGAGGGCGGCGGCCGGGCCCCCGCGTCGGTGCAGCGTGGAGCCGCCATGCGCATCGTCGAGGCATGGATCGATCTCACGAGGGACCTCCTCGTCGCCAGCGTCGGTCGCGCGGACCTGGCGCCGAGTGGCGAGCTGGCACCCGACGTGTCCGGCATCGGCCCCCGCCTCGATCCGGGAGAGCTGATCGGAATGCTGCGCCTGCTCGAGAAAGTCAGCGGCGGGCTCCAGGAGAGTGCCTCGCCTCGGCTTGCGCTCGAGACCGCGATGCTGGCCTGGCCGCGCTCGGACCGGTGAGCGACGAGCGGCTCACGGCTCGTGTGACCGGGCGCGTCCAGGGGGTCGGATACCGGTGGTGGGTGCGCAGCGCCGCCGTGGAGCTCGGGCTAACGGGCTGGGTGATGAACGCCGATGACGAACGTGCCGTGGACCTCGTGGCGGAGGGGCCCGCCGTCGCGCTCGACGAGCTCGAGCGGCGCCTCCGCGAGGGTCCGTCGGGCGCGAGGATCGAGGACGTGGAGTCCCGCCGTCTCGTCGCCAGCGGCGAGTTCCACGGCTTCGGGATCGTTCGCGGGTGAACCGGCGAGCGATCGGCTGCGGGGCCGTTGTCGTGTTCGCGTTCCTCCTCATCGGTGCCTGGGGCATCCTGCGGGCGACGGGGCCGGCCGACTGTCCGGCGAGCCTGCC
>DATBRU010000077.1:0-31366 GCA_036560105.1 Candidatus Limnocylindria bacterium
TGTCGGTGGTCATGCTCGCGGGTCCGGTGGCACCGTGGCCGAGAGCGCTCGCGCTGCTGCTGGGCAGCACGCTTGTCTTCGGCGTCGCGGCGATCATCGGGCTGCTCGGCGTGCACGCCCCGGGCATCGGAGGAACATCCCCGACCGTCAACATCGTGCTCGGGCTCACGATGATCGTCGTGGCCGGCAGCATGCTCGTCGTCCATCGCCGGCGCATGAACGACCCGGATCCCCAACCCGCGACCCATCCGGTCCTCAAGGCCTTCGGGGTCGGCATCGGCGTCGCGATCCAGTCCTTCGGGCGGCTCCTCGTGCTGCTTGCGGGTGGGTACCGCCTGGGGCTCATCAGCGACACGTTCGTCGCGCTGGGCGCGATCGGGCTCATGATCTTCATCTGGCAGATCCCGGTGTGGGGGCCGATGGCGATCTACGTGTTCAGGCGCGGACGCTTCGATGCCCTCGAGGAGCGGGCGAGGCCGGCCCTCGACCGCATCGAAGGGGGCGTGTGGGGAGCGCTGATCGTCGGCGCCGTCGGCATCTGGATGCTCCTTCTGGGGCTGACCGGGTAGTCCGCGGCCGGCGGACCAACGCGCCGATCAACGCTCTGGCGGCCGGCTGCGTAGCGAACGCACGAGCGTCATGCCGCGTCCTCGAGGTTGAGCATTGCGCCAGGCGGCAGAACGATGACCCTCGTCATGGGCGCGACGCGCGCGACCGCGTCCGCGAAGAGGGCCGGTGGATCGGTGAGCCGGTGTCGCCGCCAGCGCATCGCCATCGGCCATAGCGTGCCCCAGTGGATCGGGACGGCGAGACGCGGTGCCAGGAGGCCGACCGCGGACGCAGCGCGTTCGGGATCGAGATGGCCGGCGCCCAGGTTCGGCCCCCAGCCCCAGACCGGGACCAGGGCGACATCGAGACCGAGCGGCGCAAGGTCGGCCATCTCCGCATAGAGATCCGTGTCGCCGGCGAAGTAGATCGCGCGGCCCGCACCCTCGATGAGGTACCCGACCGTGGCAGCGTGCGGACCCAGCGGCGGACGGAAGCCGGAGTGGTCGGCGCGGATCGCTGTCACCGTGACGGCGCCGTGCCGGTAGGTGGCGCCAACCGCGAGCTCCGTCACCGATCGATGACCCCACCCCTCGACGAGGCGTCCAAGCCCGATCGGCACAACGACCGGGACCTCCAGCCCGAGCTGTTGGAGCGATGCCCGGTGGAGGTGGTCCATGTGCCCGTGCGAGATCAGGACCAGGCCGCTCGAGCCCGGCGCCAGCGCCGGCGATGGCGCCGACGCGACGCGTCGGATGAAGGTGACGCGCCCGGTGAGGATCGGGTCGGTGATCACCCGCACACCGGCAAGGTCGATCACGACGGTGGCGTGCCCGAGATACGCGATTGTGCCGCGATCGCTCGCCGTCTCACGACGCTCAGCGCGATCGCCTCCGCTCGTCGCCACCCGCTCCTTATACACCAACGCGGTGACCCGTCCGGCTGGCTCGATCCGGCACGGTCGAGCAACCCGTGCAGACGACCCCATCCGGACGGGTAAAGTAGCCCGATGATCACCAGAGGACCGCGGCGGTGATGCCGCGTTGGCTGTTCGGGCCGGTGGCCCTGCTCGCTGGACTCGCCGCCGTGGCCTGGTGGTTCGTGCTGCGGATCGGGAGCCGCCGGCCGGCCGGGACCGATTCAGGTCCGATCGACGGCCACGACGCGATCGAGTACGCGCGCCGCTCGCTCGCGCCCCCGGGCCCGCGGCACGCGGACCTGGCACGCCTGTGGGCGCCGTCGACGGCGGCCGACGTCGAGGTGCTCCCCGAAGGACGCGTCTTCTATCCGCGGATGCTCGAGGACATCGCGGGCGCCCGCCACTCGGTGCACATCATGCAGTACGGCCTCCAGCCGGGGATCATCGGCGACCAGTTCGCGCCCCTGTTCGAGGCCAAGGTGCAGGAGGGAGTCAAGGTGCGCCTCGAGGTGGACGCCCTCGGCAGCCACGCGTACACCGGGTCGAGCGAGATGTTCAATTCCCTCGCGGCGGCAGGGGTCGAGATCATGCTCCACGACCTCGTACCGCCGGATCGCCACGGGCCCGTCGGCTCGCGACGGCTCCTGGCGAGGCTGTGGCAGACCGGAAGGGTCGAGCACCGCAAGCTCGTCCTCGTCGACGGGACGGTCGCGTACATCGGCGGAGCCGGCCTCGAGGACCACTTTTTCAACGGCAAGTTCCACGACGTCTACATCCGCTTCACCGGACCGATCACTCGTCAGCTCCAGGCCATCTTCCTTGCGACGTTCGCCTACCACGGCGGCTCGCTGGCCGAGGGAGAGGATCTCGATGCGTACTTCCCGCAGGTGACGGAGGAGGGACCGCACCCGGTCACGGTGCTCATGAACTGGCCGCGCGGATGGCTGCCGCTGACCGATGCCGCGATCGATACGATCCGCGCCGCCACGCGGCGCCTCGACATCATGAACTACTACATCGGCGATGCCACGGTGCACCGCGAGATCCTGGCGGCCGCCCGCCGGGGCGTTCACGTCAGGCTGGTGATTGCCGACGAGGCGCACGCCAACGTGGTGACCTACGGCGCGTTTCGCCACCACTACGACGCCCTCATCGGTGCCGGTGTCGAGATCTGGGAGTACCCCGCTGTCGTGCATGCCAAGGTGATCGTCGCCGACGATCGGGTCCTGATCGGCACGCTCAACCTCGACGCGTGGGCGCTGTACCGGAACCCGGAGATTGGCCTGCTCTTTGACGACGCTGCCATCGCCGAGCGCGTGGTGTCCACGCTGTTCGAGCCGGACATCGCCATGTGCGTCGCAGGCTCCCCGGCCAGCGGCCGGTTCCAGCGCGCGCGGAACCGAGCCTTTGCGAGCGCCAACTACATCCTCTAGCCGACACGTGCCCGGCGATAGTCCACGGTCGCGGCAGCCTTCAGCGTCTATCGTTGGCCGATGACCTCCGGTGCGCTCGGTCTGGGGCCCACGACCGAGGAACGGCTGCGTCTCGCCCGCGGTGAGCATCACGATCCCCATGCGATCCTCGGAGCGCACGGGGGCCCCGGCGGGACCGTCATCCGCAGCTTCCACCCCGACGCCACGGGAGCATCGCTGGTCGCGCCGAACGGGGGTCTCGCGCCGATGGAGCCGCTCGGTGACGGGCTCTGGGCCGGGCTCGTCGCCGACCTCGATCCCGGCCAGTTCCGCTACAGGGTGCGTTTCAGCTTTGCCGACGGGAACACGTGGGAGCATGACGACCCGTACCGCTTCGGCCCGACGATCGGCGATACCGACCTCCACCTCATCGGCGAAGGCACGCACGAGCGCCTCTACGACGTCCTCGGCGCGCATCCCCGCACCCACGAGTCCGTCGAGGGGGTGAGCTTCGCGGTCTGGGCGCCAAACGCGCGAAGCGTGCGAATCGTCGGCGACTTCGATCGCTGGGACGGGCGCCTGCTGCCCATGCGATCGATGGGCGCGTCGGGGGTCTGGGAGCTGTTCGTGCCAGGCATCGGCCAGGGCGAGCTCTACAAGTTCGAGGTCCTCGGGAGCGACGGAAAGCTGCGCCTCAAGGCGGACCCCCTCGCGTTCGCCATGCAGGTGCGGCCCGAGACCGCATCGCGCGTGTGGGACCCATCGGCCTACCGCTGGACCGACGAGGCCTGGATGGCCCGTCGGGCCGAGGCCGATCCGTATCGGTCACCAATGGCGGCGTACGAAGTGCACCTCGGCTCCTGGATGCGGAACCCCGACGGATCGTGGCTCGGGTACCGCCAGGCGGCCGAGAAGCTCGTCGCACACTGCCGAACCTTCGGCTTCACCCACGTCGAGCTCATGCCGGTGGCTGAGCACCCGTTCGACGGCTCGTGGGGCTACCAGGTCACCGGCTACTTCGCGCCAACCGCACGCTTCGGCACTCCCGACGACTTCGCCGCCATGGTGGACACGCTCCACGGCGCGGGAATCGGTGTGATCGTCGACTGGGTGCCGGCGCACTTCCCAACCGACGAGTTCGCCCTTCGCCGCTTCGATGGGACGCCGCTGTACGAGCACGCCGACCCGCAGCGCGGCGAGCACCCGGATTGGGGCACGCTCATCTTCGACTTCGGGCGACCGGAAGTTCGCAACTTCCTGGTGGCCAACGCGCTCTTCTGGTGCGACCGCTACCACGTCGACGGTCTCCGCGTCGATGCCGTCGCGTCGATGCTCTACCTGGACTACAGCCGAAACGCCGGCGAATGGACCCCGAACGTTCACGGCGGGCGCGAGAACCTGGAGGCCATCGCATTCCTGCGCGAACTGAACGAGCGGATGTATGGTCGCTTCCCGGGAGTCGTCACGATCGCCGAGGAGTCCACCGCGTTCCCCGGCATCACACGTCCGACCTATCTTGGCGGCATCGGGTTCGGGTTCAAGTGGGACCTCGGCTGGATGCATGACACGCTTGCCTACTTCGCCGAGGACCCGGTGCACCGGCGCTTCCACCATGACCGGCTCACGTTCCGTGGCCTCTATGCGGGCACCGAGCAGTTCGTGCTGCCCCTGTCCCACGACGAGGTGGTCCACGGCAAGGGCTCGCTGCTGGGCAAGATGCCGGGCGACGAGTGGCAGCGCTTCGCGAACCTTCGCGCGCTTCTCGTCGGGATGTGGGGTCAAACCGGCAAGAAGCTCCTCTTCATGGGCACGGAGCTGGCGATGCCCGACGAGTGGTCACACGACCGAGCCCTGCCGTGGGGGCTGCTCGAGGCGCCGATGCACGGCGGAGTCGCGCGCTTCGTTGAAGACCTTGGCCGCGCCTACGCTTCCACTCCGGCGCTCTGGGCGGGCGACCACCAGCCCGATGGCTTCGTCTGGATCGACGCGTCGGATGTCGAGTCCTCGGTCTACTCGTGGATTCGACGTGGCGGGGACGATATCTGCGTCGTGGTCCTCAACCTGACCCCGATCCCCCGATCGGACTATCGGCTCGGCCTCCCCGTCGGTGGACGCTGGGAGGAGATCCTCAACTCGGACTCCGAGCACTACGGTGGCTCGAACCTCGGCAACCTTGGTGGCGTGGAGGCGAGCGTCGACTCGTGGCACGGTCAGCCCTTCTCGGCGACCCTGACACTCCCACCGCTCGCCGGCCTGATCCTGCGCCCATCGGCCGGCTCGACGCCCGTCACGATCGTCGCCGAGCGGCAGTAGCCCTGCGGCCGAACCTGGCCGCTCAGTGACCGACGAGAAGCTTGACCCAGAGCACGGCCAGGGTGGCCACGACCACCCCGACGACATATGCCACCGCGCGGATCCGGCTGATCGGGATGGATCGCGCCGCCGCGTACCCGGTGAGCGCCACCAGGCCGAGCAGCAGCAGCTCGGCCAACGCGACGCCCATGGCGTCCGGGCTCAGGTACACCGGCACGATCGCCAGCGCCGTGACGCTGAGGCCCCCGACCAGCTGCGCGCCCAGTCTTCGCGCATGGTCCGCGATGAGCTGGCCCTGCCGCGTGAACCGCGCCGACAGCTGGAACGCGATGGTATGGGCCATGAGCAGCCCAAGCGCCGTGAAGAAGATCTCCCTGACCGGCTCGGTCAGCGTCCCGGCAGGGAGACCGATGAGCACCGCGAGGAGGGAGATGGCGACGTACAGCGCCATCGTGACCCCCTCGCGCACGGCGCTGCGCGTTGTCTCATCCGCCTCGGCCTGGTCGGGGACCGCCGGGCTCGTGCTGCCAGCGACCTGCGACACGGCTCACCTCGCTGCTTTTGGGCGCCCTCGGAGCGGGACGAGGCTAGCACGCCCACGGTCGCCATCGAGGGCGGCCACCATCGCCACGATTCGGCGATTCCGGCCGAACGCCTCGATCGGAACCGGCAGGGCACGCGACCAGTTCGGGCGCTGTGCGACGAGCGTACCCGGCAGGTTGGGCCGCTCCGCCATGCCCAGTGCGTCCTCGAGCGTGGCGGCAACCAGCGCGGACGGTGAGGCTGACAGCGCGCCGTGGATTGCCAGGCTCACCTCATCCGCGGTCGCGTCCGGTTCAACCCCGGCCGCGGTGGCAAGTCGTGCTCTGAGGCGAGCGTTCTCGATCGGATCCGGTGGCACGCCCGACGCGCCCTGGTCGGCGAGATCGGCACCCGTCCAGAGCCCAGCCACCGTGGGAAGGTCGTGCGTCGTCACGGCCGCGAGCGCCCGACGGGGATATCGCTCCGGGGCAGCGCGCTCGAAATACGCGAGGCGCGTGGACAGCACCCAACGACGGCGAAGCTCCGGCCGGACACCGGAGGGCACGGTTCCGAGGTCCTCACCGATGATCACCGCCGCCGCGCGGTCGGACTCGAGCGCCACGATCTCGAGCATCTCGTTCGTCCTCTGCCTCAGGTACGCGCCATCGGTCGGCGGGGCGCCGCTCGGGATGCACCACAGGCGGAAGAGCCCGAGCACGTGATCCAGGCGCAGGCCCCCGGCGTGGAGAAGCTGCGCTCGGACGGTGTCGATGAACGGCTGATAGGCGACCTCCCGCAGCCGATGCGGGGAGAATGCGGGCATTCCCCAGTTCTGTCCGGCCAGGTTGAATCGGTCCGGCGGGACGCCGATCGTCACGCCGGCGGCGAGCTCGCGCTGCCACTCCCACGCGTCAAATCCTCCCGGGTCGGAGGCGACCGGCATGTCGGCAATCCGTCGCACCGACCCGGACGCCGCCGCCAGCTGCGTGTCCAGGCACCACTGCACCCAGGCATGGAAGTCGACCGCGTCGCGATGCGCGGACGTGGCTGGCATCACGCCAGGGGCATCCGGGTGGCGGATCGACACCGGCCAGCGGCGCCAGTCGGAGCCGTGCTCGAGGGCCAGGACGTTGTAGGCGGCCCACCGCTCCAGCCCGGGGCCCTGCGCCGCACGCCAGATCGTGAGTGCCTCCCGGTCGAACGCGCGCGCCGCCCAGGCCGCCTCGAGCGCTCGGCCCTTCAGGGCCAGCACCCGACGCCGATCCACGATCGGCGCGCGGTTGAGCTCCCGGGCGATGATCCCGAGATCGCTCACGCCCTCGGTTCCCGGCACCTCCTCGATCCGCAGGTGAATCGGGTTCCGCCAGCGCCGGGTGCTCGGGAAGTACGGGCTCGGGTCCGGGTCTGGGCCGGGGTTCGGGGCATTCAATGGGCTCGCCGTCAGGAAGCCGGCTCCCACCGATGCCGACCACGCGGCGAGCTCTCGAAGATCACCGAGATCGCCGATCCCCCACGAGTGTCGCGAGCGCGTCGTCGGCAGCTGGACGGCCCAGCCCCATTCGCGCAGATCGCCGGGGAGGTGACAGCGGCCGGGCCCGGTGATGAGATGCTGGACGCGATCACCCACCGCGAGGGTGTGATACCCGTACGGCGCATCTGGCGGAACGACGCTGACGTGGCCCATCGAGGTGCCGTCCTCGAGGGTCAGGTCCCCTGCCTGCTGAAGCGTCGAGCCGCGTGGGGCGATCGCCACGATGCCCGGATCGCTGGCCGGTCCGATCGCCTCCAGGACCGCGTCACGGGTCTCGGGCGACACGCAGCGCGTGCGTCGCAACGCGTCGACGTACGTCGGCGGAACGAGCTCCGCCGGATCAGCCGCGTCGGGCACGTCGCACGCGCGGCAGGCGACGCAGGCACACCACCGATCGCTCGGCGACGCGGTACGTGGCCCCGCCATCGTGCTCGCCGTGGGCCGCGGTGAAGGTGGCGTGGACGGTGTCAAAGACCACCTCCCAGCGCCTCGCGGCCTCGTGATTTGGCAGCGTGAAGGCCACTGGTCGCTCGTCGGCGTTGAGGATGATGAGCAGGGTGTCGTCGGTGATCCGCTCGCCGTGCGGGCCCCGATCGTTGATTGCGTCGCCGGCGAACTGCACCGCCAGCGTTCGCACTCCGGGCGCCTGCCACTGCTCATCGGTCATCTCGGTCCCGTCGAGCGCGAACCAGGTCAGGTCCTTCACGCGCGATCCGCGGATCTGGCGGCCCTGGAAGAAGCGGCGCCGCCGCAGCACGGGGTGGGCCAGGAAGAGGCGGATGAGGCTGCGGGTGAACGCGAGGAGCTGACGGTCGCGACGCGCCAGGTCCCAGTCGAACCAGCTGATGTCGTTGTCCTGCGCGTAGGCGTTGTTATTGCCGCGCTGGGTGCGGCCGATCTCGTCGCCACCGAGCAGCATCGGGACGCCCTGGCTGAGGATGAGCGTCGCGAGGAAGTTGCGCTTCTGCTGCTCCCGGGCCTCGAGGATCGCCTCGTCATCGGTCTCACCCTCGACCCCGAAGTTCAGGCTGTTGTTGTCGTCGTCGCCGTCCCGGTTGTCCTCGCCGTTGGCCTCGTTGTGCTTCGACTCGTAGCTCACCAGGTCGTTGAGGGTGAACCCGTCGTGCGACGTCACGAAGTTGATGCTGGCGTGCGGCTGGCGCCCGGAGTTGGCGTACAGGTCGGACGACCCGGTGAGGCGGTAGGCGAGCTCCGCGGTCTGCCCACCCACACCCTTCCAGAATCGACGCACGGTGTCGCGATACTTGCCATTCCACTCGGCCCACCCAACCGGGAAGTTGCCGACCTGGTAGCCGCCGGGCCCGACGTCCCAGGGCTCGGCGATGAGCTTGACCTGGCTGATGAGCGGGTCCTGGTGGATGATGTCGAAGAAGCTCCCGAGCTTGTCGACGTCGTGCAGCTCCCTCGCCAGCGCCGACGCCAGGTCGAACCGGAAGCCGTCGACGTGCATCTCGGTGATCCAGTAGCGCAGCGAGTCCATGATCAGCTGGAGCACACGCGGCGACGTCGCGTCCAGCGTGTTTCCGGTCCCGGTGTAGTCAACGTAGTAGGTCCGGTCGCCCGGTTCGAGCCGGTAGTAGTCCTCGTTGTCGATGCCGCGGAAGCTCAGCGTGGGTCCGAGGTGGTTGCTCTCGCCGGTGTGGTTGTAGACGACGTCGAGGATGACCTCGATCCCGGCGTCGTGCAGCCGGCGGACCATCGACTTGAACTCGCCGACCGGATCCTCGGTCGCCGCGTAGCGCACGTCGGGCGCGAAGAAGCCGATCGTGTTGTAGCCCCAGTAGTTGCGCAGGCCTCGTTCGACGAGATGGCGCTCGTCGACGTGCTGGTGGACCGGCAGCAGCTCGACCGCGGTGATGCCGAGCTCGGTCAGGTACTCGAGTGCCGGGGCCGAGCTCATCCCCGCGTACGTCCCACGAAGGTCCTCCGGCACCTCCGGGTGCCGGCGGGTGAAGCCGGCGACGTGGACCTCGTAGATCAGGCTGTCCTCGAGCGGCGTGCTCGGCGGAGCGTCGTCGCCCCAGCTGAAGGCCTGGTCGACCACCACGCCCTTCGGGACGAACGGTGCGCTGTCCCGTTCGTCCGGGCTCGCTTCGTCGCCGATGCGATAGCCGAACAGCGCATCGTCCCAGCGGACGGCACCGTCGAGGCGCCTGGCGTAGGGGTCGATCAGCAGCTTCGCGGCGTTGAAGCGGTGGCCCTCGCGCGGCGCGTACGGACCGTCGACGCGATACCCGTAGCGCTGCCCCGGTCGCGCATCGGGCAGATAGGCGTGCCAGACCAGGTCGGTCTGCTCGGTCAGCCGGATCCGCTGCTCCGCCCCGTCGGCGTCGAAGAGGCACAGGTCAACGGCGGAACCGTGCTCGCTGAAGAGCGCGAAGTTGACGCCCGATCCGTCCCAGGTCGCGCCGAGCGGGTACGGCCGGCCACGCCAGACCCTCAGCGCCACGGCGATCCGGCGAGCGCGGCGAACCGCATGGGGACGATGGAGGCGGTCTGGCTCACCCGCCGAAGGGTAGTGCCTCGGCGGCCCCCCGGGACGGCCGTCATCGGATCGGGGTCATGCGACGAGACGCTCGACAGCGGCGAGCGGAAGCCAGATCCAGTCAGGTCGGTTGGCGGCCTCGTAGCGGACCTCGTAGCAGGCCTTCTCGAGCTCGAATGCCTCCAGCAGCCCGGTCAGCGTCGGCGCGGCGCCGTCATACGCTCCGAGGAACGCCGCACGCGCCTGGGGCAACCAGGCGTCGACGCGGAGATCCGCGGCACGCTCGGCCGTGCGTGCGGCGTAATCGAGGCTGCGAAGCATGCCGGCAACGTCGCGGAGAGGCGAGGACGGGAGCCGACGCTCGGCGAGCGGCCGCGCGGGCTCGCCTTCGAAGTCGATCACGCTGATCCCGCCGTCGACGCGCGTCAGCAGCTGCCCGAGGTGGTAGTCCCCGTGGATTCGGCTCACGGGCGCATCCCCGGTTGCGGCGCCGAAGGTCTCGGCGAAGCGAGCCGAGACCGCCGGAGCCAGGGTCACCAGCCGCTGGTGGGCCGCGCCATCCAGTGCCGCGACGGCCTCGGCAAGCTGCCGCTCGGCCGACGCGCGCCACGCCCCCGTCTCGGCCACCGTCGCAATCCGCGACGGGAATCCGGGGACGTCCGGCCGCGAGGACAGCGCCCGATGCAGTCGCGCTGTCAGCGCGCCGACCTCGGCGGCCAGCGCGGTGGCGCGACCCGGATCGATCGCGAGCGCGGTGAGCATGGCCGACCAGCCGTCGCCGTCGGCTGTCACCAGCTCCTGGAGCATCACGGCGGCCCGCGGCGCTGCCCCATCCGGCTCCCACGTGATCGAGCCGGCCAGTGCCGGTGTCTCCGCGAAGCCGGCATCGGCGAGGAAGGCGCCGACCTCGATGTCGGGGCTGTCCCCCGCCTCGAGCAACCGGAAGACCTTGAGGATCAGCCGCTCGCCGATGACCACCGACGTGTTCGACTGCTCGACGGTCAGCCTGCGCTCGCCCGACGAGCCCGGAGAGAAGCCCGGCATCGGCCGAGCAACGAAATGACCGATGCGCTGCGCTCGCCCGACCGCCTCGACCAGGGCGGCCCAGAGCCCGTCGCCATCGGCAGGCTCGCGACCGCCGACGAGCGGCACGAGATAGCAATCCGGTGAGCCGCCATCGGCGTAGGCGACCTCGATGACGACCAGGGTGCCGGGACCGGTGGGGGCGCGCTCCACCTCGCGAATGCCGGAGATCGAGCGGTGCTTGGCGCGGAACCAGCGCTGCGCGGCGAGCCACTCAGGGGTGACCGCGTGGGTCATGCTGACCCGATCGAAGCGTCCGCGGCGCCCACGGGCCAGTCGAGCCGGAACCGGACGATCGGGCAGGGCACGCCCCCGAGCTCCCAGGTGTGATCGGGCACGTCGATGGAGGGGCCCATCCGCTCGTAGAACCGCAGCGCCCGCGCGTTGTCGCGGAAGGCCCAGACCACGAAGGGGTTGAAGCCGCGCGCCCGGAGGTCGGCCGCGGCATGCTCGTACAGCAGGCGGCCGACCCCGACGCCGATGACGTGCGGATCGAGGTACAGGTTCGTCAGCTCGCCCGCACCGTCGGGCGGCGGCAGCCACTTGTCCTCGGCCGGCAAGGTGGTCGCGTATCCGAGCACCACACCCTCGCGCTCGGCCACCCATGCGCGCCACGGACCGTCGGGCGGGCGGCTCTCGAAGGCCCCGTGCCACATCGCCGGCGCCTCGGCGATCCACTCCGCCAGGACCCTGTCCGGCACGATCCCCGGGTAGGTTGCCCGCCAGGAGCGTCCGCTGATTCCGGCGAGCGCGTCCGCGTCGCGGGCCACCGCGTGACGGACGGTGATCGGGGTCTCAGCCGACATCGGTCAGCTCGAACCAGTAGAAGTCGTGGGGCCCGAGGGTCAGCAGGTACGGCAGCTGCCCGATGCGCGGGAAGTGCACGCGCCCGATCAGCTCCACCGGCTGCCGGCCGTCGAAACGTCCGAGGTCGAGCTCCACGTACTGGGCAAAACGCGACAGGTTCGCGACGCACAGGACCGTGACACCCTCGTGCGCACGCAGGTAGGCGAGCACGCGCCGGTTCTCCGGATGGAGGAATTCGAGGGTCCCACGCCCGAACACCGGGTACTGCTTGCGCACGCCGATGAGCCGCTTCATCCAGTTCAGCAATGATCCCGGCACGCGCTGCTGTGCCTCCACGTTGACCGCCTGGTAGCCGTACACCGGATCGGCGACGAGCGGCGCGTAGAGCGCGTGCACGTCGGCGCGGCTGAAGCCGGCGTTGCGGTCACCGGTCCACTGCATCGGCGTGCGGACCCCATTGCGGTCGCCGAGGTAGACGTTGTCGCCCATGCCGATCTCGTCGCCGTAGTAGACGACCGGCGTGCCGCGCATGCTGAAGAGCAGCGAGTTCAGCAGCTCGAGCCGGCGACGGGAGTTGTCGACCAGCGGCGCCAGGCGGCGGCGGATGCCGACGTTGATCCGCATCCGGGCGTCCATCGCGTACTCGGCATACATGAAGTCGCGCTCCTCATCGGTCACCATCTCGAGCGTCAGCTCGTCGTGGTTGCGCAGGAACAGGGCCCACTGCGCGCCGTCGGGGATCTCCGGGGTCTGGTCCATGATCTCGATGATCGGGTAGCGATCCTCCCGCCGCAGCGCGATCCAGATCCGCGGCATGAGCGGGAAGTGGAACGCCATGTGGCACTCGGGCGCCTCCGGCGTGCCGAAGTACGGCAGCACGTCCGGTGGCCATTGGTTCGCCTCGGCCAGCAGCATGCGCCCGGAGTAGCGCTCGTCGAGCCCGACGCGCAGCTGGCGCAGCACCGCGTGGGTCTCGGGCAGGTTCTCCCCGTTTGTTCCCTCACGCTCGACGAGGTATGGCACCGCGTCCAGGCGGAGCCCGTCGACGCCGAGGTCGAGCCAGAAGCGCATCACGCGCTGGATCGCCTTGACCACCTGCGGGTTGTCGTAGTTCAGGTCGGGCTGATGGCTGAAGAACCGATGCCAGTAGTACTGCTGCGACTCCGCGTCCCAGGTCCAGTTGCTGGTCTCGGTGTCGGTGAAGATGATCCGGGCGTCGGTGTACTTCTGATCGGTATCGCTCCACACATACCAGTCGCGCCTCCGGCTGTTGCGGCTGGAACGCGCCTCGACGAACCAGGGGTGCTGGTCGGAGGTGTGGTTGACGACGAGCTCGGTGATGACGCGCAGGCCACGCCGATGCGCCTCGCGCACGAAGACCCGGAAGTCGCGCAGCGTGCCGTAGTCGGGATGGACCTGCGTGTACGCGGCGATGTCGTAGCCATCGTCACGCAGCGGGCTCGGGTAGAAGGGCAGAATCCAGACGGCGGTCACGCCAAGCGCGGCGATGTAGTCGAGCCGCGCCGTGAGCCCCGCGAAGTCCCCCATCCCATCACCGGAGGAGTCGTCGAAGGCCTTGACGTGGAGCTGGTAGATGATCGCGTCGCGGTACCACTCCGGATCGTCGCCGGCGAGTGGTGTGACCGGGTCGGGACTCGTCACCTGCGGCGTCTCCCTGTCATTCGTGATGCGGTCGCGTCAGGCCCCGACGGGACTGATCGTGAAGATCCGAAACGGCTCGGCCGCCGGGTCCAGGTCGACCGGCAGGTCGGCGCCGATCTCGCGCGTCGAACGGCCGCTCAGCAGATCGATGACGCGATACGGTTCGTCCCAACCGATCCCCACCGCCGGCAGGTCGGGGTGCAGGATCGCACGCTCCGCGAGCGTGGGGTCGGTGTTCACCGCGACATAGACCGGATCGCGCCACCGGTTCGGATGGCCGGTGAGCGGGTCGACCTTGCCGTGCGGCATCGCCTTGCGATAGAAGAGGGTTCGGTCGCCCGAGACGTCCTGGAAGCGCAGATTGTCGTAGCGCTGCAACGCGGGCCGCTCGCGGCGCACGCGATTGAGCTCGCCGATGAGCAGCTTGATGTTGCCCGGCGCATCCCAGTCGCGGGCGCGTATCTCGTACTTCTCGCTGTCGAGGTACTCCTCCCGCTCGCCCAGCCGGGCGGCTTCGCACAGCTCCCAGCCTGAGTAGATCCCGTAGTTGGACGACAGGGTCGCCGCCAGCACCGTCCGGATCACGAACGCGGGGCGGCCGTGGTCGAGGTGGTGCGGATTGATGTCGGGCGTGTTCGTGAACGCGTTGGCGCGGAAGTAGTCGCGCATCTCACCCTCGGTGAGCTCGGTGAAGTAGTCGCGCAGCTCGCCCGGGCGCTCGCGCCAGGTGAAGTACGTGTAGCTCTGGGTGAAGCCGACCTTCGCCAGCTGCCGCATCATCTTCGGCTTCGTGAACGCCTCGGACAGGAAGATCACTTCCGGATGCGTGCGCTGGACCTCGCCGATGAGCCAGGCCCAGAAGGCAATCGGCTTGGTGTGTGGATTGTCGACGCGGAAGATCCGGATCCCGCGCTCGATCCAGGCCTCGAAGACGCGGTGCCATTCGCGCCACAGGCCCTCCCGAGCGGCCGCATCCTCCGCGCCGAAGTCGATCGGGTAGATGTCCTGGTATTTCTTCGGTGGGTTCTCGGCGTACTTGATGGTGCCGTCCGGTGAATGGCGAAACCATTCCGGGTGGCTGGTGACATACGGATGGTCGGGTGACGCCTGGATGGCGAGGTCGAGTGCGAGCTCCATCCCGTTGGCTTCGACCGCCTCGCGGAAGCCGAGGAACTGCTCGAGCCCGCCGAGCTCCGGCGCAACGGTGTCGTGGCCGCCGGCCCCCGAGCCGATGGCATAGGGCGATCCGACATCGTCCGGCGTCGCGTCGAGCGTGTTGTTGGGGCCCTTGCGGAAGGCCCGACCGATGGGGTGGATCGGCGGCAGGTAGACGACGTCGAAGCCCATGGCCGCGATGTCGGGCAGGCGCCATGCCGCGTCCGCGAACGTCGTCGCCGTTGGGCTGGCCGGATCCCGGCCCTGCGAGCGAGGGAAGAGCTCGTACCACGCCCCGAAGCGGGCGCGCTCGCGATCCACGACCAGGGGGAGCTCCGGCGAGCGGGAGGCGAAGCGCCGATCCGGGTGACGCCGCGCCACCGCCAGGAGCTCGTCGCCGGAGAGGGCCGCGAGGCGCGTCGCGTCCGATCGGGCCCGCCTGAGCGCGGTGAGCGCGGCGCGGATGAAGCGAACGTCGTCGGCCGCCTCGGCTTCCTCCGCGCGAGACATGGCTGCCTCCAGCAGGATCCTGCCCTCCTCGAGCTCGACCGGCACCGGCACGTTCGCCTCGACCTTGCGATCGAGACCGTGACGCCAGGATCCGAATCCGTCGCGCCAGGCCTCGACCGCATAGGCGTGCCATCGGTTGCGGAGGAGCTCGACGTGCCCGGACCATCGATCGTTCTCGATCGGCCGCATCGGTGCCTCGCGCCATGCGGGGTCGTCATCGGCGCGGAGGAGGACGGCGGCATCGAGCAGGTCGTGCCCCTCGGCGAAGATGTCGGCGGTGACGAGCAGCTGGTCGCCGACGACCCGCTTGACCGGGTAGCGGCCACCATCGAGCTCCGGCTCGATGCGCTCGATGATGATCGTGCGACGCGTGCCGATCGCCTGGGCGTCCGGTTCGCGGGCGGCCAACGCTATGGCGGCGGCTCGGCGCACGCTCTCCTTGATGGTGGTCATGGCCTGAGACAACCCTACACAATCAGCCCACAATGGGGCCGATGATGCAGCCACGACGAACGTTCGTCGCTGCCGCCGTCGCCGGCATGCTGGCAGCGTGCAGCGGGGGGAGCCCATCGCAGACGATTCCCTCGACCGCCACGGCCGCTCCGAGCCCTCCGGAGGCGGCCGGGCCATCCGCACCGATCCGCCCTTCGACGCCGCCCACGCCGAGCCCCGAGCCGACACCGGAGCCCGTCGGTGACGAGCCGCCCGCGCTGACCCTGACCCTGGTCGGATCCGGCTTCGCCTCGCCGATCGGGATCGCCGCCGCGCCCGATGGTTGGCTGCTCGTGAACGAGCGGAATGGGCGCGTCGTGGCGCTGGCCCCGGCCACCGGCGAGGTCGCCCTCGCGGCCGACATGACCGATCGCGTGCGCGGAGACGACGAGCAGGGCCTCCTCGGCCTCGCCCTCCATCCGGCCTGGCCCGACGTCCCACGGGCCTTCGTCCACTACACCGATCTCGCCGGCGACACGGTGGTGTCCGAGCTCGCCGGCAGCCAACCTCCGGGCGCGCCACCGACGCTGGATCCGGCGTCCGAGCAGGTGCTCCTCCGAGTCGACCAGCCGCACCCGAACCACAACGGTGGCCAGCTGGCGTTCGGGCCCGACGGGCTCCTGTATCTCGGGCTCGGCGACGGTGGCTCGCGTGCCGACCCGCACGGCCACGGGCAGGATCCCGAGACGCTGCTCGGGTCCGTCCTCCGGCTCGACGTCGAGGGCGCATCCGACGAGGGCTATGCCATTCCCGAGGACAACCCGTTCGCCGACGGCGAAGGCGGCGCGCCAGAAGTGTTCCTGTACGGGCTGCGCAACCCCTGGCGCTTCAGCTTCGACCGCGCAACCGGCCTGCTCTGGATCGCAGACGTCGGGCAGGACGCCTACGAGGAGGTCGACCGGGTCGATCCGGTCGGCGACGCCGGTGCCAACCTGGGCTGGAATCGGCTCGAGGCGTCGCACTGCTTCATCGCGAACTGCTCGTCCGACGGAACGCTCCTGCCCGTGGCCGAGTACGGGCGCGACGCCGGCTGCTCGGTGACGGGCGGCTACGTCTACCGCGGCATCGCGATCGACGGGCTCTCCGGCTGGTACGTGTTCGGCGACTACTGCACCGGGCTCGTGTTCGCCCTGGCGTCCGACACCACCGGTGGCGAGGCGCTGCGCCTGGTGCTCGAGACCGGGCTCAACCTCTCCACGTTCGGCGAGGCGGCCGACGGCGAGCTCTACCTGGCCGACCTGCGGTCGGGCGCGATCTACCGCATCGACGCCGGAGGCTGACCGAGCGCTCCGATCGCGCGCAGGCTGGTCCATCGCCCGCGACCGATGACGAGGTGGTCGAGCATCTCGATGTCCAGCAGCCGGCCCGCCTCGGCCAGCTCGCCGGTGATGCGAAGGTCCTCGCTCGAGGGAGCCGTGTCGCCGCTCGGGTGGTTGTGCGCGACGATGATCGCGGCGGCACAGGCTCGCACCGCATCGCGGTAGACCTCTCCGACGCGGACGGACGACCCGGCCAGGTTGCCCCGGTACACCGTCCGCTCCGCCGTCACGACGTTCTTCGTGTCGAGCAGCAGCACGCGCAGCTCCTCGCGCTCGAGGGCGCCCATGGCGTCGACGAGGGGCTCGGCCACGTCGGTCGGCGTTCGGATCAGCCAGGGGTCAGCCGGCGGAGTGCGGGCAACCCGCAGCCCGATCTCGACCGCCGCCGCAATGCGCGGCGCGACCATCGGACCCAGACCGGCCACGCGCAGCTCGCCCGGATGCGCGCGTGCGACGCCGAGCAGCGAGCCGAACCGATCGATGAGTCGCCGCGCGCTGCGGCGCGCGGTCGGGCCGCTACCCAGGAGCAGCGCCAGCAGCTCGTCGTCGGGGCAGGCCTCGGGCCCGGTGCGCTCGATGCGTTGCAGGTCCACGGATCGATGGAGGCGGGAGTCGAGCTGGAGCGGAATCGAGGTCGTCGTCATGACCCCGACCATAGCCGGGAGCCACCGGTGGGCGGCTTACCGGAGGATTACGGGCCTCAGACCGGCAGCTGCACGACGTCGAAGCGGACGAGCAGCGCGAGCGCGACCGAGATGCCGTTGACCGTGGCATGCAGGGCCATCGGCGCCAGGATGTTGTAGCCGCTGCGCTCGTAGACCCACGCCAACACGAGGCCGAGAAAGAAGATCGGCAGGAGCGAGACCAACGACAGGTGGATGATCGCGAAGAGTGCCGCGGAGCCGACGTATGCATAGACCGCCCCGCCCTCGCGCCGCCATGCGTTGAAGACGATCCCTCGGAAGAAGATCTCCTCCGCGATCGGGGCCAGGACCACGATCGCCAGCACAATGAGCCACGGGTCGACCCGTTCGATGGCGACTTCCGCCGTTCCGGCCTCGGGCGGCATGCCGAGCTGCTGGAGCACCCAGCCCGCGATGACGATGATGGCCGTCGAACCGATCCACGCGAGCACCCCCCAGCCGATCCCCGAGAGGAGCGCGCGCGTCGGGTTCGGACGAGGAAAGGCCGGCAGTCCCGCCATGGCGTTCGGGAGACCAACGAACAGCCAGCTGATGAGCAGGAGCGCAATAGGCGTCGAGACGAGGATGACGAATGCGCCGAGCAGGCTGACCTCGCCGCCGGCGAGGAGCTCTGCGGCGTCCAGGCTGAAGGGCGTGACGAGCACGGTGGCGATGAGCAGCACCATCGCCAACAGCACGATGACGCCCGGGCCGCGATAGCGCTCCGGCGCGAGCACGCGGCGCATCCGGATCTGCCGAATGGCGCTGTAGACCAGGCCACCCCCGAAGAGCAGGATGCCTGCTGCCGCCAGGCCCAGGATGACCGTCGGATCCGCCTCGAGCTGGCCGGTGACGACGAGCGAGGCCGCACCGAACGCGCCCACGCTCAGCATGAGCCCGATCGTGATCATGAGCGGGCCGGGCCATCGTGGAAGCCGCGGCGTGGCAGGGCCGAGCGTGGAGTAGGGACCCCTCGGTAGCGAGGCGGATTGCTCGAAGCTGGCTGGCTCCGCGGACGGCTCCATCGAGGGCTCGATCGGCGGCCCAGTTGGCGGCCCGGTCAGGTGTTGGGCGCCTCGCTCAGGCGACTGTGCTCGGCAGTCGCGTCGGCCGGTGACGGACCGAAGGCCGGCTCGCCGGCGACCGGCTGGGCCGCGGGCTGCGTCGAGCGCTGGCGCGCGCCCGCGCGCTGCGGACCGTGCTCGAGCTCACGCCCGCAGTAGGCGCACAGCGGCCACGTGGGCTCCGCCAGGCGGTTGCATGACGGGCAGACCCGGTGCAGCCGGGTGCGGCAGTTGGGACACACGATCCAGTCCGCGTCAACGCGGTCGCGACACACCGGGCAGAGCTCGTTCTTCTCGACCTCGGCCAGCAGGCTCTCCTCGGCCAGGGATCGCTCGTAGACCTCCGCGAGCGTCTCGCGCGGCCGGACGATGAGGTACAGGATCACCGCAAAGAAGAAGAGGAGCGGTGTGAAGAAGATGATGAGCGCCGCCGAGAAGTACGGCAGGATCGGATTCTCGGTTCGCGCCTGCATATCGCGGAAGGCCCAGTAGGCCGTGCCGAGCCACAGGAGCACGACGTAGATGACGATGAGCTGGCTCGCCAGCTGCACGATCGGGTTCTCCAGAAATCCGTTCCAGAACTCGCCGATCGGTTCGAGAATCGCGTCCATCGAGCTCTTGCGTGGCCTCGTGTTGCAGGAAGTCGGCGCACGGCGCCGTCGGCCATCCTAGCACGGGATCGGCCCGTGGACCTTCGACCGATCCAACGTGGCCACGCTCGGTTCGCTACTCCATCATCTGCCGGAGTGTCGCCACCAGCAGCCGATGCTCCTCGGCGAGCACCCGGGCGGCCAGGGTGTCGGCATCGTCACCGGGGAGGACCGGAACGCTCGCCTGCGCCACGATCGACCCCGCATCGAGCTCCGGGATCACCTCGTGGATGGTGACGCCGGTCTCGGTGTCGCCGGCGTCCAGGACGGCCTGGTGCACGGCGCGCCCGACCATCCCCGGCCCCCCGTGCGCGGGCAGAAGCGAGGGGTGGATGTTGATGGCCCGTCCGGGATAGGCGGCGAAGAAGCTGTCGCGCAGGCGCTGGTCGTAGCCGGCGAGCAGACAGAGCGTCACGCTGGCATCGGTCAGCGCGCGGCCGATGGCTCCGTCACGAGCCTCGGCATCGCCGAAGTCGCCCCGGCGAACGACGAGGGTTGGAACCCCGTGCGCCGACCCGATGTCGAGTGCGGGCACCGCCGGCCGGTTGCTGATCACGATGACGACCCCGATACCCGCGTCGAGAACCGCCTCGAGGTTGGAGCCACGCCCCGACACCATCACGCCCAGGCGCGGCGCGGCGCGCGTCATCGGCCGGGCGAATCAGACGAAGCGGACGCGGGGCTCCCCCGCCGCGACCTCGACCACGCGTCCGATGCGACACGCGTCGGGGACGGCGGCAAGGGCAGCGTCGCTGAGGGCCTCGGGCACGACCGCCGTCATGCCGATGCCGAGATTGAAGGTCCGCACCATCTCCTCGTCGGCGATGTCGCCACGCAGCTGGATGAGGGTGAAGATCGGCGTCACCGGCCATGATCCGGTCCGCACATCAACCCCCAGGCCATCGGGCAGGGTGCGAGGCACGTTGCCCTCCCAGCCGCCGCCGGTGATGTGGGCAAGCGCCCGGATGTCGCCGCCGGCCGACCGCAGGGCGCGACGCAGCGCGCGCACGTCGTCGAGATACGACCGGTGCGTCTCGAGCAGCGCCTCGCCAACGGTGTGGCCGTTGTCCGGCATGAGGCTCGACCACATCGGCTCGGGCAGGACGCGCCGGGCGAGGCTGTAGCCGTTGGTATGCAGCCCGCTCGACGGCAGCCCGATGACGGCATCGCCGGCCCGCGTACCGGACCCATCGATCAGGTCGGCCCGCGCCACGACGCCGACGGCGAAGCCGACGAGGTCATAGTCGTCGCCGCGATACACGTCGGGCATCTGGGCCGTCTCGCCACCGATGAGCGGGATACCGGCGGCGGCGCAGCCGGCGGCGACGCCGCCGACGATCTCCTCGACGACCTCGGCTCGCAGGGCTCCCAGCCCGAGGTAGTCGAGGAAGAAGAGGGGGTCGGCGCCGGTGACGACGATGTCGTTGAGGCACGCGTTGACAAGGTCGATGCCGACCGTGTCGTGGCGGCCGAGCGCCAGCGCGACCTTGAGCTTCGTCCCAACGCCGTCGGTGCTGCTCACGAGCACCGGGTCGGGGTGGGTCGATGGGTCGAACCGGAAGAGCCCACCGAAGCCACCGATGCCGCCGAGGACCGACGGCGTCAACGTCGACGCGGCCGCCAGCGCGATCCGCTCGATGGCGCGCTCCGCCTCGGCAACGTCGACGCCAGCTTCCCGGTAGGTGCGAGCCATGGGCTCAGCGCCGCTCCATGGCGAGCTTGTCGAGCTCGAGCGGAACGTCGGTCGGGTACACGCCATCGAAGCACGCGGTGCAGTGCCCGCCGCCCCGGCCGCCGACGGCCGCCAGGAGCCCTTCCTTCGACAGGTAGCCGAGCGAGTCCGCACCGATCGCGCGACGGATCTCGTCGGTCGTGTGGGTGGCGGCGATGAGCTCTTCCCGGCGCCCGGTGTCCACGCCCATGTAGCACGGGTGGCGCATCTCGGGGGAGTGGATGCGAACGTGGACCTCGGCGGCACCGGCACGACGCAGCATGGCGACGATCGGACCGGTAGTCGTGCCGCGCACGATGGAGTCGTCAACGACCACCACCCGCTTGCCGCGCAGGAGCTCCGGGAGGGGGTTGAACTTCAGCCGCACCGCCTCCTCGCGGCCGGTCTGTGCGGGCTGGATGAACGTCCGGCCCACGTAGCGCGACTTGATCAGGCCCTCGCGGTAGGGCAGGCCGGCTTCCTCCGCGTAGCCGATGGCCGCGGGGATGGCGGAGTCGGGCACGGCGATGACGAGGTCGGCATCGGCCGGCTGCTCGCGCGCCAGGGCGCGGCCCATCTCGAGTCGCGCCTCGTACAGCAGGCGGCCGGAGATGACGCTGTCCGGGCGCGCCAGGTAGACGAACTCGAAGACGCAGAGGCGCTCGCGCTCGGGCGTCGCCTGCGTGGAGCGGAAGGCGTCGACCCCGGCCTCCGTGATGGTGAGGACCTCGCCGGCCTCGATATCGCGAACGAACTGTGCGCCCATGGCGTCGAGCGCGGCGCTCTCCGAGGCCACGGCCCACCCGCCATTCGGCAGGCGTCCGAGGGCCAGCGGGCGGAAGCCGATCGGGTCCCTGGCAACGACCAGCGCATCGTCGGTGAGCATGGTGAAGGTGAACGCGCCGGTCGCGCGGTGGAAGGCGTGGTCGACCCGCTGCGCCCACGTCCGTCCAGGGGCATGCGCGATGAGCTTGGCCAGCACCTCCGTGTCGGAGAAGGTGACGAACTCGACGCCCTGTTCCGTCAGCTCGTCACGGAGCCATCGGCCATTGGTGAGGTTCCCGTTGTGGCCGAGCATGAGCTCCCCGCGCTCGGTCTGGGCGTAGACCGGCTGGACGTTGGGCAGGGTGTTGGAGCCGGTGGTGCTGTACCGCGTATGGCCGATCGCCGCGACCGGCCGTCGTCCTCCGTCGCCATCCTCCAGGCGCTGGAGGGTCTCCTCATCGAAGACGCCTGTGACGAGTCCGAGCCGCTTGTGGAGCGCCAGCCGCTCACCGTCGCTGACGGCGATGCCGGCCGACTCCTGCCCGCGATGCTGGAGCGCGTGAAGCCCGAGGTACGTGAGCCGTGCGACCGGCCCGCCCGGCGACCAGACGCCGACGACGCCGCACTCCTCGCGGGGGCCCCCATGAAGGTACTCGGGCTGGTAGGCGGGTAGCGCCTCGCCAGAACGATGCGGCAGCCGGATGGGGGCTCGCACGTGGCGTATCAGGCGGGTCGGCGCAGGCCGGGCACGCGGCCATCATAGCGGCGCGGGATCGCCCGCCCGACCCCCGCGACGCACGCCCGCCCAAGGTACCGCCCGGGTACTGCACCGCTCCGCACCCGGGCCGAAACGGGGCCCATCGCATGGGTGCTGAAACGCAACGCGGGACCATCGAGCCATGGCTCACCGGGTACCCAGCCCGCATGCTCTGCCACGTGCTCACCTTGGTCCGTGCCCTCGGATTCCTTGCACCCATGGCCGTTGCGGCCGCCCTCATCATCTGGTTTGCCGTGGCCGCACAGGCCTCGCCGGAGGATCGCCTGCTCCTCATGGGGGCGGCGGCAGTGGCGACCATCGCCGGGATGACGACCATGGCCCTGCTGGCCTGGAGCTACGTGGGCTGGCGGCTCAACCGGATCGCGCGAGCCCTGGAGCGAACCCTGGAGACGGCGAGCCCGGTCAAGCTTCGCGAGAGCGGGATCCCGGCCGAGCGACGGCTGGCGAGGGCGTTCAACGCCGCCGCCGGCACCTTCCTCCTCACCGAGCAGCGCGCGACACACGACCGGCTGACCGGCGTCGCCAATCGCGAGACGCTGCTGACCACGCTCCACGCCGAGATCGAGCGTGCCACGCGCCACTACCAGCCCCTCAGCGTCGCCTTCATCGACATCGATCGCTTCAAGCCGATCAACGACATGCACGGCCATAACTCGGGCGACGCCGTCCTGCGCCAGGTGGCGCGGCTTATCAGCGGGTCGGTGCGCGCCAGCGACGCCTTCGGTCGCTACGGCGGCGAGGAGTTCATGCTGATCCTGCCCGAAACGACCCCCGAGGACGCCGTCGGGCTCGCCGAGGAGCTGCGCAACCTCGTCATGGCGGAGCCGATGCGCATCGCCGGTGACCAGACCATCAAGACCACGATCAGCATCGGCATCGCCGGCGGGGTCGGATCGCAGCTGCAGCTGGACATGATCGTCGATCGGGCCGATGCGGCCATGTATGCGGCCAAGTCTCTTGGTCGCAACCGCACCTACCTCTACCGCGAGCTCGACGACGAGGCGCCCGTGCGGCGGGCTCCGATCTCCGCGGCGCATCGGGCGCAGGCGACCGCCATCGGCCGTTGGGCAAGCGACACCGCGACGCAGGCACTGGCGTCGGTCCTCGCGCCGCAGCCCCATCACCGCGGCCGTCCGTCCGACATGATCGCGTCGCTGGCGACCGGCATCGCCCTCGAGATGGGACTGGCACCGGAGGAGATCGAGCGCATCCGGGTGGCGTCGCTGCTCCACGACCTTGGCAAGATCGCGATCCCCGAGGAGATCCTGGACAAGCCAAGCGAGCTGACCGACGGCGAGTGGCAGACCATCGGCCAGCATCCCCGCATCGGCCAGGTCATCCTCGAGCAGGCGTCCAGCCTGCGCGATGCGATCCCGGTGGTGCTGCATCATCACGAGCGCTTCAACGGCGGCGGTTACCCGCACGGCCTCCACGGCAACGAGATCCCGATCGGCGCGCGCATCGTCGCCGTCGCCGATGCCTACCACGCGATGATCCACGATCGACCGTACAGCACCGCGCTGGCGCACAGCGAGGCGCTCAGTGAGCTGCGCGAGAACGCCGGCACCCAGTTCGACCCGAAGGTGGTGGAGGTGTTCTGCAGCGTGTACGCCGAGGCCGTGCCGCCCGATGGCCTGGAGGAGGTCTACCGCCTTCACGAGCGAACGGTTGATGGCCTGACGCACGTGGATTCGAACGGGCATGCCGAAGTCCACCGCCCGGTCGATCGGCCGGCGCGGCGCACACGGGCCTCGCGGAGGCGGGCGGCCACTCCGACTCGCCAGGTGGCGAGCCAGTGAACCCGTTCGAGATCGCCATCGTCGGCGCCCTCGGGGTCGGCTGCGTTGCGCTGGTCACCGCCGCCGCCGTGCGGGCGCGGGGACGCCGGCGTGCGGCTGCGGCACTCGAGGCCGAGCCACGGTCGATCCGCCGAGCGCCGGTAACCTTCGAGGAGGACCCCATCGTCGCCGCGCTCGGCGTCGGGGACGATGTCGCGGGCGGCCACGAGCGGGTCGGACGGCCGACGCCCTAGAACGCCGTCCGCCAGGCCCCTTCGAGCTCGCCCAGGGCCAGCCGCATCGGCTCGCCACCGGTCTCGATCTCGAGCGACTCCCCACCGGCCTCGCCGATGCGCTTCGCCGGCACCCGCGCGGCCTCGAACGCCGCCTCGAGCTCGGGGCCGCGCGCGACGTCGGTGACGACGATGGCGCGACCGGCACGTTCGGCGAAGAGGGCCGATGTGGGCAGGCTCGTGTCGAGCCGGATCCTTACGCCGTGGCCGGACGCGATCGCCATTCGCGCCAGCGCCACGCCGAGACCGCCCGTCGACAGGTCGTGTGCCGCGCTGATCAGCCGATGGCGCGCAAGGCGCGGGATCACGGCGACCACGCGTGCCGCGGCCTCCAGATCGAGGGTCGGGCGGCCGCCGCGAAGGCCGCGCCGCCACGCGAGCTCGGAGCCGGCGAGGGCGTCCGAATCGTCGGCCGGCTCACCGATCAGCCACACCTCCTCACCGGGTCGCCATGCCATCCGCAGCATCGCCGCGCGATCCTCGAGCAGGCCGACGGTTCCGACGACGGGGGTCGGCAGGATCGGCCCGTCCGGGGTCTCGTTGTAGAGGCTGACGTTGCCGGAGACGACCGGCAGGCCGAGCGCGCCGCAGGCATCGGCGATGCCGTCGATGGCCCGCGTGAGCTGCCATGCGCCGAGATCGGTCTCGGGTGAGCCGAAGTTGAGACAGTCGGTGATGCCGATCGGTTCGGCCCCGCTGCAGGCGACGTTCATGGCGCCCTCGATGACCGCGGAGGCGCCGGCCAGGTACGCGTCCAGCGCCCCGATGCGGGCCGGCCCGGGGCCGTCGAGGGCCAGGGCCACGGCACGCGACGTTCCCTTGATGCGCAGCACGGCCGCGTCGCCTGCCCCGGGACCGACGAGCGTGTTCGTGCCGTTCATGTGGTCGTACTGCCGCCAGACCGGCTTGCGGTCCCTGAGGTTCGGCGCCGCGAGCAGCTCGAGGAGGATCGAGGCGCCGGGCGGCTCGGTGGCAAGCGCTGCCAGATCGGCATCGGGAATGGCATCCGGATGTCCGGAGATCGCATAGCGGGGCGCATCGTCGGCGAGGGACCTTCCCGCGACCTCGCACACGGGCTCGCCGCGCGAGCGCGCCCGGATCAACGGCTCCGCGGTGATCGTCCCGATCAGGGCGGCGGTCAGCTCGTAGCGCTCGAACACGGCGCGCACGTCATCGACCACGTCGGGCCGAAGGACGATCAGCATCCGCTCCTGCGACTCGGACAGCAGGACCTCGTAGGGCGTCATGCCGGCCTCGCGCCGGGGCACCGCGTCCAGGTCGACCTCTGCCCCGACACCGCCGCGGGCGGACAGCTCGGCGAGGGCGCACGTCAGCCCGGCGGCCCCGAGGTCCTGCATCGCGACGACGCCGTCCCGGCCCGCCAGCTCGAGACAGGCCTCCATCAGAAGCTTTTCGAGGAACGGGTTCCCGACCTGGACGGCAGGACGTCGCTCGTCGCGATCGTCACCGAGGGTGGCAGAGGCGAACGAAGCACCCTGGATTCCATCGCGCCCCGTCGCGGCGCCGACCAGCAGCAGCACGTTGCCGGGCCCGGCCGCCCGGGCGAGCGTGATCTCGTCGTGACGGACGATCCCGACGCACATCGCGTTGACGAGCGGATTCCCCGTATAGGCCGGGTCGAATGCCAGCTCACCGCCCACGTCCGGGATGCCGATGCAGTTCCCGTACCCGGCGATCCCGCCGACCACGCCGCCGAACAGGTAGCGGTTGCGGGCCGCGGCGTCGGCGTCGGTGTCGGCTCCGGCCTCGAGCGGCCCGAACCGCAGCGAGTTGAGGAGGGCGATCGGACGCGCTCCCATGGTGAAGATGTCGCGGATGATGCCGCCGACGCCGGTGGCGGCGCCCTGGTACGGCTCCACGGCGCTGGGGTGGTTGTGCGACTCGGCCTTGAAGACCACGGCCAGGCCGTCCCCGATGTCGAGCGCACCGGCGTTCTCGCCCGGGCCGACGAGCACCCGTCGACCGTCGGTCGGAAGGCGACCCAGCAGCAGCTTCGAGTGCTTGTAGGCGCAGTGCTCCGACCACATCGCACCGAACATCCCGAGCTCGACATCGTTCGGCGCTCGGCCGAGGGATGCCGCCACGAGGTCGACCTCGGTCTCGGTCAGCCCATGGCGCTGCTCGGCGGGCGGGGGCGCGAGGGTCATGCGGCGATTACGTGCCCCGCACGGGCTGGTCGCGGCCGATCTCGAGGATGATCCCGCCGATCGCCGCCGCCGCGCTGCCGAGGAAGACGAGCAGCATGCCGACTCCACCGGAGCCGAAGCCGATGCGATCGAGCGCAACGCCAAAGGCGATCAGCGCGGCGACCAGGGTTGCCAGTCGCAGGTGCGGGATCGCGGGGAGTGCCGCGGCCGCAAAGACCGACACGGCGATCACGACCAGGATGACCAGCACGAGGAACTCGACCAAGGTGCCCGACCCGTCGAAGAGCGCGACGAGCGCGCCGAGCGCGCCGACGGCGGCACCACCCCCGATGAGCCAGCCAGACAACATGACCGGCGCGCTGACCGGAAGGCTCGTCCCGGCCCGTTGGGACGGTGAGGCGGGCTCGCCCCCGTCGCGGGGAGCCATCGCGGGCGGGGCCGCTGAGGGCAGGGCCCCTGCTGGCGGTGGCGGTGGTGGTGGCGCGGCCGGTGCGGGCGCCGGTTCCGGCTCGTCCCATGCCGCTGGCGCCGGCGGGGGTGGCGGCGGCGGCTCCGGCTCTGGCCACGCCGGCGCCGGCGGCATCGCGGTCTCCGCTGCCTGGTCGACCGCCTGGCCGCAGGTCGGGCAGAACAGCGCGGTGTCGTCGACCTCGGTTCCGCAGTTCGGACAGTAGCGCAGCATCGGTCTGGCGCTCAGCTGCGCCCGAGGCGCGTCAGCGTGCCGATGATGATGATCAGCGAGGACAGGAAGAGGATGATCCCGGCCGGCGTGAGCACGCGCAGCAACCCGACGATGTCGCCGTCCCAGCTCCCGAACACTTCGACGACGAGGAAGAGAACGGCGAGGCCCACGCTCCACAGCATGGCGATCACGAGCCCGATCATCTGGATCGGCCCCGGCCGCGCCCGCACGAAGCCGGCGATCGCCAATCCGCCGAGCAGGACGGCAAGGATCGGCACCGCGGCGGCAAGGCCGAAGTACGCCTGGTCGGCCACGCCGCCATCGGGATAGTCGGACCAGAATGCCGCGCCGTAGCCGCCCGCACCGAACGCCCGGTCGAACAGCGAGCCGGTCCCGTAGAGGAACGGCAGCAGGTATGCGGTCACCAGGCCGACGATGCCGATGAGCAGCACGACGGGCCCAAGTACGGCGCCGCCGCGGGCGGTCGCCGCCGCCGTGGCGGTCGCCGCCCCGGCAACGGCAGGCGGCACGTAGCCGGCCGAGGTTCCGCGCAGGTTGGCACCGCAGTTCTGGCAGAAGGCCACACCGGCACGGTTGTGCGTTCCGCAGCGCGGGCACGCCATCGTGCCCTCGGCAGTGCCGGGCCGGTCGACGGTCGTTGCGACGCCGGCCGCGACAAGGCGCTGACCGCAGCTGCGACAGAACGACAGCCCTGGCGGATTCTCGGTCCCGCAGCGCGGGCACAAGGTGCTCTCGGCGGTTCCCCCGGCAGCGATCGCAGCGCCCGCCGCGGCCGCATCGGGCTGCGGGTCAGGCTCCGGCGCAGCCTCGGCCGCGGCACCGGCCTCGACCACCGGCGCGGGGGGCGGCTCGGGATCGGGGCTTGAGGCGGCGGCCGCGGCCGCCGCAGGGGCAGCGTATGCCTCGACCTCGCTCGGTGGGGGCTCGCCCGGTGCGGGTACGGGCGCCGGCTCGGGAGTCGGCTCGAGAATCGGCTCGTCGCCCATCTCCGGTGGGGTGGTCGGCCACGCATCCGGCCCCCCGGAGCCAGCTGTGGGTGGCTCGGTCGGCCAGGCCTCGACCGCGGCGGCGTCGACCACCGGGCCGGCATCGGCCGCGGTGGCACCCGACTCCCCGGCATCGGTCACGCCCGGGTCGATATCCTCGCTCGGCCAGCTCTCGATCTCGGACGCGGAGACCGATGGCGGCTCATCCGTCGGCGATTCAGCTGCCGAGGGTTCGGGACCGCCCGCCGGCTCGTCGTCGGGTGCCGCGTCGGGGGCCGGCTGATCGCGCCGCTCCCGCTCGTCGTTGTCCATGGTCTGCGCCTCCTGCGGCGAGGTCTGGGCGTTCGAAGCCGATCATAGCCGACGCTCCGCCGATGCCGGCTGTGCCTGCAACCAGCGTTCCAGCGACCGGAACAGGCGCAGGCCGTCGGCACCTCCGACATCGGGCTCGGCCGCGCGTTCAGGGTGTGGCATCAGCCCGAGCACGTTTCCGCGCGGATTGACGATGCCCGCGATGTCGCGCTCCGAACCATTCGGATTGGCGGTCGCGGCCGTCCGTCCGTCGGCGCCGGCATAGCGCAGGACGACGCGCCCGGAGGCCTCGAGCTCGTCCAGCGTGGACGGGTCGGCGACGAAGCGGCCCTCGCCGTGGCTGATCGGCAGGCTGATGAGCTCACCGTCGCCGAGGTCGCCGAGCCACGCCGCGCACGAGTCAGGACGCTCGACCCGAAGCGTCTGCCAGTCGCAGCGGAACTCGAGGTGGTCGTTGCGCATGAGCGCCCCGGGCAGCAGACCGGCCTCGGTCAGGACCTGGAAGCCGTTGCACGAGCCGATCACGGGGCCGCCCGCGTCGGCGAAAGAGGTGACAGCCGACATGATCGGCGAGAACCGCGCGATGGCGCCGGTGCGCAGGTGATCGCCGTGGGCGAAGCCGCCCGGCAGGACGACCGCGTCCGCGGCGCCAAGGCTGGTGTCCGTATGCCAGACCAGGCTCGCCTGCCAGCCAAGGACCTCGCGCGCGACGTGGACGAAGTCACGCTCGCTCCATGTCCCGGGAAAGACGACGACCGCGACCCGCGGGCGTTCGGCCACGACCGTCACCGGGCGCTGACCCCGACCCCCGCGGCCTCGGAGGTGAGCTCCCAGCTGGCGACCTCCATTACCGGGTTGGCCAGCAGCCGCCGGCACCATTCGCTGACGTGGGCCTCGGCTGTCGCGCGGTCCTCGGCCGTGAATCCGATCCGCAGAAGCTTCCCGCTCCGAACGTCGTCAACGCCGGCAAAGCCGAGCGAGCGCAGGGCCGACGCGATCGTCTGGCCCTCGGGATCGGCGATCCCCGAACGCAGGGCGATATGGACCTCCGCCACCCACTGCACCGTCACGCCCACGCGCGCCCGGTCAGGCGCTCGAAGGCGGCGACGTAGCGATCTCGCGTGCCGCGGATCACCTCGTCGGGGAGCGTTGGCGCTGGCGGCTCCTTGTTCCAGCCCGTGGCGGCCACGAAGTCGCGCACGAACTGCTTGTCGAAGCTCGGCGGGCTCGAGCCGGGCTCATACCGCGCGAGGTCCCAGAATCGCGATGAGTCCGGCGTCAGCACCTCGTCGATCACCGCCAGCTCGCCATCGATGAAGCCGAACTCGAACTTCGTGTCCGCCAGGATCAGGCCAACCCCCTCCGCTCGGCGAGCGCCCTCGAGGTACAGCGCGATCGAGCGCTCCTCGAGCTCGCGCGCGAGCCCGCCGCCGACGAGGTCGGCCAGCTGTTCGCGACTGATGTTCTCGTCGTGGCCGACCTCCGCCTTGGTGGACGGAGTGAAGATCGGCTCGGGGAGACGGTCGGCGTCGCGGAGGCCCTCGGGCAGCATGTGCCCGCACACCTCTCCGGTGCGCTGATATTCGGCCCAGCCCGACCCGGTCAGGTACCCGCGCACGACGCACTCGGCGTCGACCCGCTTGGCGCGTCGGACAAGCATCGAGCGGCCGGCCAGCTCGGGAGTCCGAGCGGCCTCGGGGAGGTCGTCGGTCTCGGCGCTCACGAAGTGCGATCGACCGAGCGAGCCGAGCTGCTCGAACCACCACGCCGACAGCCGGGTGAGGACGGCCCCCTTGTCGGGGATCGGCTGGTCGAACACGACGTCGAACGCCGAGAGGCGGTCTGTCGCCACGAGGAGGAGGTGGCGATCATCCACCTCGTAGGTCTCGCGCACCTTGCCACTGTGAATGAGGGGAAGCCCCTCGAGGTGAGTGCTGGTCAGGGTCACAACAGGTCCTCGCTCTTGCCGTCATCGGGGGGGCCGGTATCAGAGACGTCGTACTGGTCGGGTGGGAGATCGAGGCGGCGGCGCGCAAAGCCCTCGACCCGATCGAGCACGGAGAGCACGGCCAGGATGAGCACGGTCCCCGTGATCGCCATGACGAAGAGCCCGGCACCGGCCGCCATGCCGATTGCCGCCACCGACCAGAGGCTGGCGGCCGTGGTCAGGCCGCGGATCTGGCCGCGGTACTGGAGGATCGTTCCCGCACCGATGAAGCCGATGCCCGACACGATCTGGGCCGCGATCCTGGTCGGGTCGGCCCCGAGCCCGGAAAACCCGTACCCGCTGACGACCGTGAACAGGGCCGACCCGAGCGCCACCAGGCTGTGGGTCCGAAACCCGGCCGGCTGACGATGCAGCTCGCGCTCGAAGCCGATGATCGCCCCGAGCACGAGTCCCACGACGAGACGCAGCGCCAGGTTGAGCTCGGTCTCGAGGGAGAGGTCGGGGTTCACGATCGCTCGGGCGTCTCCAGGCCGGTGGGCTCGGGCATCGCCTCGACGGCCGCCCCGAGGACGCGGGTCCACGAGGCCGATCCGAGCGCATGCAGTGCGCCGCCGCCCAGGACGAGGCAGAGCCAGATCGTCACGAAGCCTACCAGCAGAAACGCGGCGGCGGGATCGAAACCGCCGTCGCCAAGGCGAACGCCGATCGGGGCCCACAGCACGCGCAGCGTCAGCGCCGCGGCCACCAGGA
>DATBRU010000078.1:0-10363 GCA_036560105.1 Candidatus Limnocylindria bacterium
GTCGAGAAGTTCGTCGGCGACGCGGTCATGGCGGCCTTCGGCGTCCCCGTCGCGCACGAGGACGATCCGCCCCGCGCGCTCCGATCGGCGCTGGCCATCCACGAGCGCCTCGGCGAGCTCAATGCTCGACTTCGGGACGAAGGTCGAACCGAGCTGCAGGTTCGCATCGGGATCAACAGCGGCGACGTGGTCTCGACCACCAGCCCGCGCCCGGGCGATGTGATGGTCACCGGCGACGCGGTCAACGTCGCGGCTCGGCTCCAGCAGATGGCGGCGCCCGGCCAGATCCTGGTCGGTTCCCGCACCGTCGGGGCCGCGAGCGCCTTCGAGTTCCGGCGCCTCGGGCCGCAGGAGATTCGTGGCAAGGCGTCCGACGTCGAGGTGTACGAGCTCGTCGGCCGCCGCTCGATCGCCGCCGATTCGAACGCGGCGCTCCTTCGTGCCCCGCTCATCGGTCGGGACGAGGAGCTCGCGCTGCTGACCTCGATCTATGACCGCGTGGCTGCCGACGGGCGTCCGCACCTCGTGACGCTCTACGGCCAGCCGGGGGTTGGGAAGAGCCGGCTCACCTTTGAGTTCCTCGCGAGCCTCGCCGCCCGCGAGTCGCCACCCCGCGTCGTCCGCGGCCGATGCCTCTCGTATGGCTCCGGGGTTACGTTCTGGCCGCTGGCGGAAATTCTCAAGGGCCAGGCCGAGATCCTGGACAGCGACTCGCCGATGGAGGCCACGAGGAAGCTCACCGAGCTCGGCAGGCAGCTCATCTCGACGCAGATGGCTCCCGATCC
Organism: Candidatus Limnocylindria bacterium; assembly: GCA_036560105.1. GTDB lineage: Bacteria > Chloroflexota > Limnocylindria > QHBO01 > QHBO01 > JACDBZ01. The sequence continues at coordinate 786 of DATBRU010000078.1, forward strand.
GTCCCGCACGACGGCCATCCTCGGCTTCACCGTTGGCATCGCCCTGCCCGGCTACGACTTCGAGACAAGCGACCCCGAGCAGCTGCGGGCCGAGCTGGTGGAGTCGTGGCGCATCTTCTTCTCGGCCCTGGCCGTCGCGGGTCCGCTGATCGCGGTCGTGGAGGACATCCATTGGGCGGAGACGGCCCTCCTCGACATCCTCGACGACCTCGGCGCTCGGGTGCAGGGGCCGGTGCTGTTCGTTTGCCCGGCGAGACCGGACCTCACCGACCGTCGGCCGGGATGGGGTGGTGGACGGCGCAGCTTCTCCGGGGTCTTCCTGGATCCACTGGATGCGGACGCCGCGAGCCTCCTCGTCGCCCAGCTCCTCGCCGTCGAGCAGCTGCCGCCGAAGCTGCACGCACGGATCGTCGACCGGGCGGGCGGGAACCCGTTCTTCGTCGAGGAGATCCTAAGGCACCTCATCGATCAGGGTCGCCTCAGGCGGGTCGGGGAGGGATGGCAGGCGGAGCCGGGGCTGACGGCGGTCACGATCCCCGACACCGTACAGGCGGTCCTGGCCGCCCGCATCGACCTGCTCGATCCGGACGAGAAGCGCGCTCTGCAGGCCGCTGCCGTCGTCGGCCGCGTGTTCTGGCCCGCGCCGATCGGGCGATTCCTGGAAGCGAATCCGGCGCGGACCGCCGAGCTCCTGCGGGCCCTCGAGGCGCGGGACCTCGTGCTTTCACGCCTCGGGTCGACCATGGCCGGCGAGCCCGAGCACATCTTCAAGCACGCGCTCGTGCGGGACGTCGCCTACGAGAGCATTCCGAAGCGGGATCGGGCGCTGGCCCATCTGGAAGTGGCGCACTGGATCGAGGAGACGATCGGGGATCGCCGCCTCGAGGTGGTCGAGCTGCTCGCCCATCACTACACCGCCGCGCAGCGCGCATCGGCGTGGGGTCGCGTCGAGCCCGATCGACGAGAGGAGATCCGTGCCCGGGCCGTCGACCTGCTGTTCGAGGCGGCAGAGGAGGCCGGACGGCTCTTCGCCTTCGACCGGGCGCGCGAGCGGCTCGGAACCGGCCTCGAGCTGGCCAGCGGGCCGATCGAGCGGGCGCGCGGCCTGGAAGCCCAGGCGCGGCTCGAGCTCTGGGAGGACGATGGCGACGCCGCGTGGCGCTCGGCACGCGAGGCGATCGACCTCCGCGTGGCCGCCGAGGGCGGTTCAGGGGATCGACGAGCAATCAGCCGCCTGTGCGGGTTCCTGCTGGGCATCCCCACCCGCTGGCCCGGCCTCATGAGCAATCTGCCGACCCGGGACGAAGCCCAGCCGTACCTGGATCTCGGATTCTCGATGCTCGACGAAGGCGACAGCGAGGAACGCCTGGGGATGCTCATGGCCAGGGGCGGATGGGGATGGGGCTTCGGTGAGACCGACACGGATCCGCTGCGGACATCGGCGTACACCGCGGCCGCCCGTGAAGGGATCGAGCTTGCCCGCAGGCTCGGTCGGCCCAGTCTCATATCGGCGGCGCTCGACGTCGGCGGTGCATCGGTCAGCCACGGCGGCTACGGTGCCGCACACCCCTTCCAGGAGGAGCGGCTCCTCCTCGTGCCGGAGCTCGACGATCCCGCGGAGGTGGCCGACATCTACGGGACCGTGGCGTGGCAGCTCGTCCACGTCGGCCACTACCGGCGCGTGGTCGAGATGCCGCAGACGTTTTACGGTCGTTCGGGCACGGTCACGCTTTCGAGCGTCAGCAATCGCATGAAGTACGCCTTTCACACCGTTGCGTGCTATCGCCTCGGGATGTGGGATCGGTTCTGGGAGATCTTTGGCGAGCTCGATGACTTCGCCGATCCGAGCCGCCCGATCCAGTACCACCTGCTGCGGATGTACGGCCTGGCGGCGTACCTGCGCGAGATCGAGGGCCGTTCCGAAGCGGCCGACGCCCTGATCGAGCGGGTCGACCGATCGCAGGCCACACGTGGGTCCGTGGGCGTCTCGGGCGCCCGGCCGTGGATCGTCCAGACGCTCGTTCGCCGTGGCCGCTTCGATGACGCTCGAACGCGCCTTGCGGAGCCCGACCCCGTCCGAGATGCGCAGAACCTTGATCTGACACTGGAGGCGCGGGCCGAAGTGATCGTCGCGGAAGGCGCCTGGGACGAGGCGGCCGGCGTCGTTGCGGAGGCGCGGGAATGGGCGGCACGTACCGGGCTCCTGGCGCTTCCCGCCTTCGCCGATCGGCTTGAAGGGCAGGCTGCCATCGCCGCGGAAGACTTCGATGGTGGGTATGTGCTGCTCGAGCGTGCGCGCAACACGCAACGAGGGCTCGAGGCGGAATGGGACCGGGCCGGCACCGAGCTGATCATGGCGGAAGCACTTACCGCGGTCGGCCGATCCGCCGAGGCCGCGGAGGTGGCGCAGGCGGCTCTCGCCACGTTGTCCGTGCTGCCGGCACCCGCCGAGATCGAGCGGGCCGCTTCGCTCGTCGGAGCCTAGGAAGTGACCATGGCCGCACCGGTTGTCGTCGAAAGGCCCCGGGTGGGGCGCCGCCTGGCGGCTATCGCCCGCGAGCGGTCCAGATCTTCACCGTGTGGTCGCTATGCGCTGAAACGGGGCGCGAACGGTCCAGATCTTCACCCGGTGATCGATATCGGCGGTTTCTGACCGGTCGCGACAGCCGAAGGCTCATAACGCTCATCCGATGAAGATCTGGCAGACGGACGATCACGAACCGTCCTGCGGCACGAGATCCCTGATCAGCCTGCCGAGCCGGCGACGGAGGACCCGGTAGGAGAGCTGCTTCTCAGCGATCTCGAAGTTGTGGCGCGCCCAGGCCCGTTTCCGGTCGCTGTTGGCGAGGAGTGAGCGCACCTCGGCGACCGTCGCATCGGTGATGGCGCCGTCGATCTCGAGCAGCTTGAGGCCGAGCGGCGCGATGTCGGCGACGTAGACCGGGTAGCGGTTGACGAGCACCGGGACGCCGTAGAAGAGCGCCTCGAGCAGGGCGTTGCCGTATCCCTCGTACAGCGACGGATAGGTGATGAGGTCGGCGGCGAGGTACGCGTCGTGGAGCGAGTGCGCGGGGCGAATCGGCTGACCCTCGAGGTCGTCGGGAACGAAGCGGTCGGCCGCGTAGCGGAGGCGCACTCCGGCCTTCTCGGCCTGTCGCTCCAGGCTCACGAGGTAGTCGAGGCCCTCGTCTCCCGCCGGTGAAGTGATGAGCAGCACGGCATCGGGGTCCTCGAGCCGGCCGACCAGCTCGATTGCCAGCTCGATGCCCTTGCGCGGCACCACCCGTGTCGGTTGGACCACGAGCAGGCCTCGATCGTTCATGCCCAGCTCGTGACGGAGGCGGCGGCGAATGGACGGGGAGCGCCTCGGTCGCGGGTTGTCGTAATCGAAGACGTTGGGTATCACCTTCGAAGCGATGCCGCGGCGCTGATCCAGCTGCGTGGCGGCCAGCGAGTTGATGCTCACATGCCGGATGGTCGGCAGGTCCGGCGGGAACGCCTCCTCGAGGACCTCGGGCACGATGCACGCGGCGAACCGCTCGCGCTCCCACCAGTAGTCGTGATGGTGGCCGATGGCCGGCATGCCCGTCTCCTCCACGACACGGCGGAGCGCGACGCCGAGCGGGAGCTGCATCGGGATGGCCCAGGCATTCTCGACGACGATCAGCTCGATGTGATGCGCGGCAACCCAATCGCGGAGCACCGGGACGAGGATCGAGGCCAGGCGATCGATCTCCGTGCGAACCGCGGCCGCGTCGCTGTCGGGGTCGAACGCCGCGGCGGTGACCCGAGCGGCCTGGGGATAGGTGAAGTGCATGGCGGGGATGAGCCGCGCATTCGGTCGCAGCGCGTCCACCTCGCCGGCGCACAGATGGACCCGGTGGCCCATCTGCTCGAGCACCGTCTCCCACTTGGCGGCCTCGAACGTCACGCCGTCCACGCCGGCCAACCGGGTCGCCACGATGCCGATGCGCATGGGTGGATGCTATCGGTGCTGGGGCCGCCGCGCCGCATGGTTCTGCCCTCGGGTTCCACGGAGTGCGACCAAGCCGGAACGGAGGCAACCTCCTTCGGCCTGGGTCGCGCCGGATGACACCAATCCCGCCTGAAAGGGCTGTCGTTCGCGGTAAGTCGCACCGCGTGAAACAACCGACGCGGGGGTGCTCGAGGGAACCGGCCTACACTGCGCCGCATGTCGTCGCTGCCGGTCGTGGCCATCGTCGGGCGTCCGAATGTCGGGAAGAGCACGCTCTTCAACCGGCTCATCGGTGAGCGCCTGGCGATCATCAGCGACGTCGCCGGCACGACCCGTGATCGCGTCTACGGCACCGCCGAGTGGAACGGGCGGACGTTCACCATGGTCGATACCGGCGGGCTGGAGCTCGAGCCGGGCACGACCATCGAGGAGCGGGTCCAGGACCAGGCGCGGGTGGCGATCGAGGAGGCCGACCTCATTCTCTTCGTGGTCGACGCCCATGCCGGTCTCGCGCCGTTGGACCACGATGTCGCCGACCGCCTGCGGCGTGCCGATGCCCCGGTGATCCTGGTCGTCAACAAGGGCGACAACCCCGCCCGAGAAGCCGATGCGGTCGAGTTCTTCGCCCTCGGCTTCGATCCGTTCATCACGATCAGCGCGCAGCACGGCCGCAACACCGGCGACCTGGCCGATCTCATCGTCGACGGCCTTCCGCCGCCGACCGAGGCGGAGGCGGCGGCATCGGTCGATGTTGAAGACCTCACCGAGGAGGAGATGGCGGAGCTCGCCGAGACCGAGCTCGGCGCCCCGCGCATCGCCATCGTCGGGCGACCGAACACGGGAAAGTCGACCTTCGTGAATCGTGTCTTCGGCTCGGAGCGGATGATCGTGTCCGAGGTCCCAGGCACGACACGCGACCCAATCGACACGGCCATCGAGCTCGACGGGCAGGCGCTGGTCCTCGTGGACACGGCCGGGATCCGCCGACGGGGAAGCATCGAGCGCGGGATCGAGCGCTACAGCGTCCTGCGTTCGATGAAGGCGATCGACTCGGCCGACGTCGCTGTCGTCATGACCGATGCGGTCGAGGGGTACACCGCGCAGGACGCGCACGTCGTGGGGTACGTGCTGGAGGCGGGGAAGGGGATCGTGCTGGTCCTCAACAAGTGGGACGCCGTCGAGAAGGATGAGTTCACCGCCGATCGATGGCTGAAGAAGCTCCGTCGCGACGCGCCGTACCTGGCGTGGGCGGACATCGTCTTTGCATCGGCGCTCACAGGCCAGCGCGCCGAGCGCATCCTGAAGGAGTCCCTGCGAGTCGCCGAGGAGCGCTACCGGCGTGTGCCCACCGGCGAGCTGAACCGCGTGGTCATGGAAGCGGTGCGCGCGCATCCGCCCTCCCACGTGCGAAATCGGCTTCCGAAGATCCTGTACGCGACCCAGGTCGGCGTCGCGCCTCCGACCTTCGTCGTGTTCGTGAACGACCCGTCGCTGATCCATTTCTCATACCGCCGCTATCTCGAGAATCGCATCCGCGACGAGTACGGCTTCCTCGGGACGCCGATCCGGCTCATCCTCCGGCAGCGCGAGTCCGAGGAGGCGGCGCGACGCTCGGCCCGCCCGCGTCGTCGTCGGGCGACCCGCTGACGGCGGCTGGAGCCGCGAGCAGTCGGTTGGTAGACTCCGGCCGATGAGCGACCAGATCGGGGTCCTCGGCGCCGGTGCCTGGGGCACGACCCTTGCCGTCCTCCTCGCCGAGGCCGAGCGCCCGGTCAGCCTGTGGACCCACTCCGGGGACGGCGCCGAACGCCTGGCCCACGAACGGACCAACGAGCGCTACCTGCCCGGCGTCGTCTTCCCGCCAAACCTCCGTGTCGTCACCGATGCGTCACAGCTGGCGGAGCCGCACCGCCTCTTCGTGATGGCGGTGCCCTCTGCGCACCTTCGCGCGACAGCGCGCAACCTGGCGCACGTCCTGCATCCGGCTGCTCCGGTCCTGTCGGTCGTGAAGGGGATCGAGGAAGGCACGCACCTGCGCATGAGCGAGGTGATCGCCCAGGAGCTCCCGGGCCGTGGCATCGCGGCCCTGTCGGGGCCGAACCTGGCGCGCGAGATTGCGGACGGCAAGCCGGCTGGATCGGTCGTGGCGTCGGATGATCCCGACCTCATGGCCGAGATCGCAACGGTCCTGTCCGGCGATCGATTCCGGGTCTATACGAACGGCGACCTGATCGGCGTCGAGCTGGCCGGGGCGTTCAAGAACGTCGTCGCGCTGGCGGCCGGGATGGTCGACGGGCTCGGCTTCGGTGACTCGGCCAAGGCCGGCATCATCACCCGCGGGCTGGCCGAGATGACCCGCCTCGGTGTCGCGGCGGGTGCGCATCCACTGACCTTCGCCGGTCTGGCGGGCGTAGGCGACCTGATCGCGACGTGCATGAGCCCGCTGTCGCGGAACCGGCGGGCCGGGGAGCTCATCGCGTCCGGCGTGCCGTGGCCGGAGGCGGCCGAGCGGCTCACCGGGGTGGCCGAGGGCGTCGTCACCGTCACCGGCGCGCTGGAGCTCGCGGGGTCGCTGGGCGTCGAGCTTCCCATCGCGGAGCAGGTGCGCGCCGTGGTCCACGAGCGTCGACCACCGTTGGCCGCCGTTGCCGAGCTGATGGGACGCGCCCCGCAGGACGAGCTGGTGCGCGAGGATGCGGGCGGAACGCCGTGACGACCGAGGCGCTGCCGACTCCGGATGACTGACGCGGCCCCGACGCTCGGTATACTTGGCCACTCGGTCGGGGCGTAGCGCAGCCTGGTAGCGCACCTGAATGGGGTTCAGGAGGTCGGAGGTTCGAATCCTCTCGCCCCGACCATCAAGTCGAGCACGAATTCCCGATCATCCGGCGGTTGCGCTGAGCCCGTGCGCCCACGCCAATGAGCTGCCGCTAGCGAGGCAGGAAGGCGAGCACCTCGCGGTCGAAGTCGGCCTGCTTCTCCCACATCGGGTTGTGGCCTGCCCCACGGATGGTCACCAGTCGTGCCCCGGGCACAGCGGCCGCGATCTGCCTGCCGATGCGCGGGTTGCAGATGTGATCGTGCTCACCCCACACGACGAGCGTGGGCGCCGCGATCGTCGGCAGCTTGTGGCCCCAGTCCTGGCGCAGGACCTCGGCGGTGGCCCTGGCCATCCGAACCGGGCCCGAGCGCGCCACGTCGCGCAGGAGGGTCGGGAGGATCGTCAGCGAGGTCCATGGCAAGGTCTTCAGGGGACCGGTGACCCGGTGTCGCCAGGTCGGGTCGAGCGACAGGAAGCCGGCGTCCACCAGCACGAGGTGATCGACGCGCTCGGGGTGGTCGGCTGCAAGGCCCCCGGCCACCAGGCCGCCCATGGAGTGGCCCATGACGTGGGCGCGCTCGATGCCGAGCTCGCCGAGGAGCTCGGCCACCTGGGCGGGTACCTCGTCGAGGATGAGACGTGCGTCGGGATGGCTGGAGCCGAAGCCCGGGAGGTCGATGGCCGTGACGCGGAACGCGGCGGAGAGCGCGGGCAGGTTCCGCTCCCACCAGGCCCCCGAGCCGGCGAGTCCGTGGAGCAGAACGAGCGGCGGACCACTCACGCCGGACTGCGAGGCCACGACCGGGCCGTGATGCCGCCGGCTCACGATACCGCCGCCGATGGCCGCGCATCCGGCCCTCGCTCGATGGGTTCGCGCACGACTAGTCTGCGGCGGGCCTCAGGAAGACGCGCGCCCGCCCGGGGGCGGTCGGGTCATCGACGATCGGCCGATCGGCCATCCAGCTCCGGACAACGTTCGCCAGCTGCTCGGGGTGCGAGTAGTTGATCGCGTGCGCGGCGCCGTGGATGGTCACGGCCGTGACATGAGGGAGCCCGACTGCCCGTCGCTTGACCCACCGTTCGCTGACGAACGGGTCGCGACTGCCCAGCACGACGAGCGTCGGCAACGTCAGCTTGGCGATTCGCTCGGTCGTCGGGTACGCGAGCATCGAGCGGATGAGGTTGAACACCGCGACCGGACCGTACGCGAGATAGTCGGTGACGACGAACTTGCCCATGCCCGGCGGCTCGCGCAGGGTGTCGACGATGAGCTGGGAGAGGCCCTTGGGCAGTGGCTGGTTGTAGAGCCCACCGGCCGGTGACACGAAGATGACCCGCTCGGCTCGGTCCGGGAACTGCTCGAGGAACTCGCCGATGATGGGGCAGCCGAGCGAATTCCCGAGCAGCGTCGCACGCTCGACACCGACCTGATCCATGAAGCGCGCCAGGGCGCCCGCAAGCTGCGGGATGTCGAAGGGGCGCGGCGGACGCTCGCTCCGTCCGAAGCCCGGTAGATCTGGAACGTAGGTCCGGAACTCGGGAGCCAGGCGCCATGCCGTCGGCATGAGGTACCGGCCCGAGATGGCGAAACCGTGGACGTGGATCAGAACGGGGGCGTCTGCCGGCGGAGGAGACTCGGCGTTCGTCCGATACAGCAGGCGCCGGCCGTCGAGATCGAGCCAGGCGTCGCTGAGGCTGATGGGATCACCGTTCATGGCGCCAGCCTAGCGGATCGGCGATCGGACGCGAGGGCCGCCATCTGAAGGCAGTTCGCTGGTCGGGCGTCCAAGCGGGTCGTCACCCCTCCCAGGCCGACTCCAAGGGTTCCTCGATGCGTTCCCTGCCGAGGATCTGGATCAACTCGGGATGCGCGATGACTTCGATGCCGGCACGACCGACCCAGTGCGCGGTCACTCGCGCGCGGGGAATGCGGGCAGTGATCACCATGCCGGCGCGAATCGGTTGACCTTCGGCGTTCGTCGCTGCCGAGCGTGGCCAGCGCAACGCGGCGCGCCGAGCGACCTCGAGGTCGAGTGTCCAGAGCATCCCGGGCGGATCGTCCCGCTGCCCGCCGCGGAAGCCGACGAGGTGATCGGGGAGCGGCCGGGCATCACCGCAGAAGCCCACATCGCGGAACATCGGCCAGAATCGTAGGCCGGTGTCGGTGTCCGAGTCCTGCCATGCCCCGGGCAGGAGCTGGCGCAGCTCATCGGCGGGGATCCGGTTCTCGGTCCACCACCCGTCCAGCACCGCGAGGCGGTGCGCCCTCCGCACGATCGAGAGGGCACCGGCCCAATCTTCGGCGGCGATCTTCTCCGTGAATCGGTCAGTCGAGTCGGGAAAGATGGCTCCGATGGCCAGGGCGAACCTCGCCTCGGGAGTGATGACGTCAATCATGGCCGTCTACTGTATCCGACGCGTCCAGCAAATCCGTGGTCGACACCCTGATCTGCACGTGCCCACTGGGGCGACGGCACGACGCGTGGCCGACCCCCGCATTGACTGGGGTGCAGGCGTCAGATCCGCGCCAGGATCTCCGCCTTCTTGGCCTCGAACTCCTCGGGCGTCAGCGCCCCGGAGTCGCGGAGCTCGGCCAGGCGAGTAAGCGTCTGCAGCTGCTCGGCTTCGGGGGTGCCTGCGCCGGCCGGCGGGGCGCTGGCCGCCGCGGGGGATGCTGCCGCGGGGGATGCCTGGCCGGAGCGCGCCGCCGCGAGTGCGTCGATGGCGACCATGACATGGTCGCGGAATTCCTTCGGCGATGAAATGGACCGAAGCCGCTCG
>DATBRU010000079.1:0-4190 GCA_036560105.1 Candidatus Limnocylindria bacterium
ATGCAGAAGTTGCGGATGTGGGAGATGTCCGTCACGAGACCTCCATGGTACGGGCACCCAGGCCCCGGACCTGCGCGGGGGCACGTTCGGAGGCTGCTGGTAGCATCGAACACTCATGGCGAACATCAAGTCTCAGATCAAACGCAATAAGCAGAACGACAAGCGGGCCGAGAAGAACAAGGCCGTCCGCACGTCGCTGAAGACCTCGACCAAGAAGGTCCGTTCGGCCGTCGAATCAGGCGACTCCGAGGCCGCGACCGCTCAGGCCCTGGAGACGTCTCGCGCGTTGGACAAGGCCGCCTCGAAAGGCATCGTCCACAAGCGCACGGCGGCCCGCCGCAAGTCCCGCTTGGCGAAGGCCGCGAACAAGGTCACCGCGTCGGCCTCGGCCGAGTAGCGCACCCTTGCGCTACGAACCCATCAGCTAGCGGCGATCGCCGTGACGAGCGTGGGCATGACCACGTCGGCGCTCGCGCCCGACTTCATGGCCCGGTCCGCATCGACCAGCCGTGCGTGCAGATCGATCAGCTGACCCATCGAGTAGTTCCTGGCCTGCTGCTGGTACCGCCGTGCCTGCCAGTCGAACCGCAGGCCGGCCGCGCGCGCCAGCTCCGCGGGCGGCATCCGGTCGGGCAGCGCCCGGACCTTCATCAGGTCGCGCAACCGGCTCGCGATGCCACCCAATACCATCAGGGCGTCGTCGCGCCCCTCCTCGATCGAGCGCCACGAGCGGATCGCGCCCGGCAGGTCCTTGCCGAACGCGCGGTCGCACAGGTCCCAGACCTTCTGCTCGCCCAGCCCGCGGAACTGCTGCGCGACGATCAACGGTGTGACGCGCTGGCCCGTGAACGCCGATCCCAGCTGTCGGAGCGCGGCCACGAGCTGCCCCGGCTCCTCGCCGAGGATCTCCACGAGCGCGTGCACCGCGGGGGGGGTGATGTCCACGCCGTCGCGCTTCGCGCGCTGCAGCAGCCATGGCTCCAGGTCCTTGCGCGCGATCTTCACCTCGAGCACCTGGCCGACGGGCTTCACCAGCTTGTCGAGCGCGGCCGGGACCTTGGCGCGATCCCCGACCTGCGCGCAGATCACCAGCGGCGCATCGGGGTCGGGCGACGCGAGGTAGGTCGCGAGGTCGCCGACCGCCTCCTTCGGCAGACTCTTCGCGTCGGTGATCAGCAGCGCCCGCGGCTCGCCGAAGAGCGATGGCGTGGCGAGGTCCTGGAGCTCGTGGCCTTGCCACTCGCCCCCGTCGACCTCCGTTGGCCGCCGGTCGCCGAGCAGCTCCAACCCCCGCTCTCGGAGCAGGAACTCGTCCTCTCCCCACAGCAGCGTCACGGACGTGGTCTTGGCGGCGGGGCTCATCGCTCGGATCGTACAGAGATCCCCTGACTCCCGAACGTGACCGTGATCGTGCCGTGCTGGTCCGTCCGCCAGATCTGCGCACCGGTGGCCGCGATCGCCTGGAGCGTCGAGGGCACAGGATGACCGTAGTCGTTCGGCTGGCCGACGCAGATCACCGCCACGTCCGCGTCGACCGCCTGGAAGAACGCCGGGAGCGAGGTCGCGGCGCCGTGATGAGGCACCTTGAGCAGCTCGGCGTGCAGCGGCATCTGTCTGTCGAGGAGCAGCTGCTGCGCCGGCTCCTCCGGTTCGCCACCCATCAGGAACGAGTCCTCGCCGTGACGCAGCAGGATGACCAGCGAGTCGTTGTTGGCGTCCGAGTCCGTGTTCGCCCAGCATCGGTCGGGCGACAACACGTCCAGGCGGATGTCGCCGACCGTGATGGAGTCGCCGGCGCGCGGAAAGCGGACGGGCACGTGCTCGTCGTCGATCGCCGTATCGAGGTCGTTCTGGATCGCGGACGTCCCGGGGCAGCCCGGCTCCAGGACCAGCCCCACCGGCACACGGCCGAGGACGTTGGGCAGACCGATGATGTGGTCGGCGTGGGGATGCGTCGCGACCATGACGTCCAGGCGTTTCACGCCGAGCGCGGCGAGCTCCGTGGACACCTGCTCCTCGTCCGGCCCACCGTCGACCAGCACGGCGACACCGGCCGGCGACGTCACGAGTGCGGCGTCGCCCTGCCCCACATCGAAGAACCGCACGACCAGCGCCGACGGTGGACCGACACCCAGCGCGGACGACCAGACGATCAGCGGGAAGGCCGCGAGGGCGAGCACGATGACCGGCCGCGGCGGCCGCCATCGCCGATGCATCGCCCACGCGAACGCGAGCACCAGCGCCGCTCCCACGATGAGCACGAGCGGCCCACCACCGGACGTGACGTGGCCCACCGGAGCTTTCGCGAGCCGGTCCCCCACCCACTCGAGGTAGCGCATCGGGATCAGCGCGAGCGCGGAGATCAGATGACCCACCGCCACCGACACGAGGCCCACCGCGGCGGCGACCAGCCCGAGCAGTAACGCCGGCGAGACCGCCGGGAACGCCATCAGGTTCGCGATGATCGTGACGCCCGGGACCTCGTCGAAGTGGAACAGCAGGAGCGGCGTCACGCCGAGCTGCGCGGCGAGCGTGGTGCCGGCCGCCAGCGCGATCGGCGCCGGCAGGAAGCGCCGGAACCGATCGCCGAGCGGGGACGCCAGCGCCACCATGCCGGCGGTGGCCGTCACCGAGAGCTGGAAGGCGATCGACCACACCAGCCAGGGATCCAGGACCAGGAGCACCAGGACGGCCGCCGCCAGGACAGAGCCGGTGGCACGGGGTCTGCCGATCAGCACGCCCACGAGCGCGATCGTCGCCATCACCCCCGCGCGCATCACCGACGGCTCCGCGCCGGTCATCACGACGAAGAACACCACCGTTCCGACGGCCAGCCCGAACCTCGGCCAGCGGGTGAGCCGCAGCAGCGACGCCAACCCGATGATCGGCGCCAGCACCATCGCGACGTTCTCGCCGGAGACGACGAGCAGATGTCCGAGGCCGCTCGCCTGGAAGTCGCGCATCATGCCCGGGTCCAGCCGGGAGGCGTCGCCCAAGGCCAGCCCCAGAAGCAACCCCGCCTCCTTCGCCGGGAAGAGCCGGGCGATCGACCGGCCGACGAACGCCCGGAATACCTGTGCCGCACGGATGAACGGGCTCGGTGACGGCCCGATCCTTTCGACCTCGTTCGCGTTCAGCTCGACGACCATCCCCTTGTGTGCGAGCGCATCCAGGAACCCGGGATCGTCGGGGCGGCGGATCACACCGCCGGCGGTGACCACGTCGCCACGCACCCATGGCGGCGGGTCGTCGTCGGCGCTCAGCCACAGCGAGGCGCGCAGCGACGCGGCCGCGCCGGGCCACTCGACGCGGGTGACATCGAGCGTGGCATGCCACCCGAACGCCCCGGTCTCGAGGTCGGTGTGCAGCGTGCCGACGACCGTGACGCGCTGCGGTGCGAGACGGGCGAGCAGCGAGTCGTCGAGCCACGAGGCGTGCACACCTGACCAGCCGGCGCCGAGCAGGACCAGGCCCATCATCGCCAGCGCGATCGCGGTGAGTGGCGAACCGCCGACCCCTGACGATGTGCTCACGACCTCGACCGCCACCGGCCGGGGCTCGGTGAGTCCTGTGGCGACGAGCGGATCATCGACCGACGCTGCGCGCGGCGCGGCCAGCCACGCCCCGGCGAGCCCGGCGAGACCTACGGCCATGCCCATCCACGGCCGGGCCCACCACGGATGGACCTCCCACGCGAGCAGTCCTGCCCAGAACGCCGCCGCGGTCGCCGGCAGCGCCCACGCGTTCATACCGTGGCGAACGGGCGGATCTGTTCGAGCGTCGACGGGCCGATACCGGTCACGTCGATCAGGTCGTCGACGGTCGCGAACGGCCCGTTCTGTGTGCGGTAGTCGACGATGGCCGCGGCCGTCACCGGTCCGACGCCGGGAAGCCCCTCCAGCTCGGTCTCGCTCGCAGAGTTGATGTTGATGAGCGTGGTCCCTCCGGACGTCGACCCATCGCCGGACGAACCTGGATCACCGCTCGACGAGCCGGGCTTCGGGATCACGATCTGCGTCCCATCCGTCAGCGGCGCCGCGAGGTTCAACGTGGTGAGCTCGGCACCCTTGCGCGGGCCGCCGGCACGGTCGATCGCGTCGATGACCCGGTCTCCGGACGTGAACTCGTACACGCCGGGCTCGCGCACCCATCCGGCGACGTCGACGATGATCGCGGCTGCGCTCGCCCCC
>DATBRU010000080.1:0-28259 GCA_036560105.1 Candidatus Limnocylindria bacterium
CGGACGCGATGTGCAACGCTCATCCGGGTCGCTCCGGCTCGCGCGCCAGGGCATCCCCCCACGCAGCCAATACCGCCCGGCGATCGTCGCCCCGGCGTGGCAGGACGATCGGTACTCCACGGGCGTCGAGCATCAGGCCGACGCACCCGCCGGTGGCCATGACGCGGACCTGTCGCGACCGTGTGCCGCTGCCCAGGCTGATCCCCGGCCCGAGCTCGACGATCAGCTCGGCCTCGACGCCACGAGCCAGGGGCACGACCTGCAGCTGGCCGACCCGGACCGCCACCGGGGACGCCGTTGGCCAACCGGGTCGAAGGATCGTCACGCGCATCGCCACATCGCCGGGCTCGCCCCCCCGTGTCACGATCGAGGTGCCCAGCGGGAGGAGCAGGTCGTCCGCCAGCAGCCGCAGCCCTTCGGCGAGCTCCTCGTCGTCCAGCGAGCCGAGCGGCCCGAGGACGCTGGCCGAGTCAACGGCGAGCTGCGTCACGCCAACGGGTCGCACGCCATCGAGCAGCATCCGCGCCATGTCCGCGGGCCGCGGTGCCGCGGCGATGCTGAGACCGGAGCCGATCACGAGGTCGACCGGGCCGGATGCGACGTCCTCGACGAGCGCGGAAAGCGCGACGCGCGTGGCGGCCTGGAGAGCCGCCAGCTCATCGGGAAGCTGGGGGATCGTGGCGGGGTGGGCACGCTGCGTCTGGAGCAGGTCGGCGATCGCGGCGTCGTCGCCGGCGTCGAGGGCGACGCGCCCGACGCGGCCGGCGCCACCCGGGACGAGTGCCACCCGCGACACGCCGCCCGAGGCGCTGACGCGGACCGATGTCTCACCCGTCGGCGACACGAGGACCCGGAGCGCCGACCGCGCTCCGATGTCGACCGCCAGGACGCTGAGCGCTCCCGCGGCCGCGAGCGCCCCAATGGCTCGCGGCAGCGTGACCGGCGCCAGGTGCCCCGAATCCTCGTCACCCAGGACGCGATGCATGAGCGCCACCAGATGCTCCCGCAGCGGTGCCGTGTCCTCGTCGCGGGCGCTCGGCCGGGGGTTCGCAACGCTCGCGGCGGCGTCCGCCTCAAAGAGGCTCACCACCTCGTCGGCGAGGCGGCGCGAACCTGCCCAGACGACCGGCGCAGACCCCGGACGGCGAGCCGCAGAGACGAGGGCCGCCACCTCGATGGCGCGCGGACTCGCCCCGTCGTCGAACCCGCCCACGGCAAGCCACGCATCCGGCTCGGCCGACTGGAGCGTGCGCAGGCGATCCGCGAGGGACTTTCCGTCGTCGAGGCTCACGATCGGCGCAACCTCCCACCCGGCCGATTCGGCGGCGCGGCGGGCGGCGCTCCCTGACAGCTCGCGCGACACGGCCACGAGGGCCAGGCGCGCCTGCCGCCGTGGGCTGTGGCACTCGATCCGGTTGGCCGTGCCGATGAGCTCGTCGTACTGCCCGGCCAGGCGCCGATCACCGGCGGCCTCGAGCTGCTCGACGAGGGCGTCACGCAGCGCACGGGCGCCCCACGAGGTCGGCTGTGCCGCGTGTGCGACGAGGCGCCATCGGCCGCGGGACCGCCCGATCACGCCTGCCTTCGCCCACGCCGAGCCAATGTCGAGAAGCAACGCGAGCTCGGTGGTCACCGGCGCCTCCGTCATCGGCCGAGCCCAAGCCAATCGACGACCAGGAACGTGATCCGATCCACCATCAGCACGAGCCGCGACAGGAGCAGGTAGCCGATCCATCCGCCAATGCCGCCGAGCATGAGCCAGCGACCGGCCGCGGACGCTCCTGCCAGCACCTTCCCGCGGGGTGCCCCATGAACGAAGCCGATGAGCACGAGCCCGCTCACGATGGCCGCAGACGCGCTCACGACGGTGGCGACCGCGTCGTCGCCGGGCCGCGCGATGCTGGCCGCCAGCTGCGGCAGGATCGTGCCGACCACCGCACCTCCGAGGGCGAACGCCGCGACCCCACCGATGGCGATCGAGACCGGGACCGCGGCGACAAGCCTCGGGAGCCATGGCGCGCCGGCGGCGGTCACGAGCAGACCCACCCCGAGCCACAGCTCGGGGCGAGCAACGGGATCCTCTGCGAGCGGGACGACCAGGCGCGGCACGATGACCTCGGTGATGGCGAGCAGAACGAGGTACCCGGTGATCAGGCCGGCGAACAGGTGCTGCGTCCATCCGAAGAGCCTCCGCTCACCGAAGAGGCCTCCGAACACGATCAACGTGACCACGGCGGCCACCAGCGTCGCGGCCTGATCGGCGTCGGTGGATCCCTCGAAGCCGCTCACGCGCGATCGGCCTCGCGTGCCGGTCGGCTGGACGCCATCCGGCGCACCAGCGCCAGGAGGAGCCAGACGATCCCGATCGCCAGGCCAAATCCGACCGCCAAGGTCGAGGGACCCCCGAGCTCGCCCAGGCGGCCACCTGTCGCCTCGGCGACATCGTCGCGATAGGCCGCCCCCTCGATCGGCGTGGCGATCAGCGCGGCAAGCTGCCCGCTCGCGAGGTAGGGCTGCACCTCTGGCAGGAGAATGGTCGGCGTCACGGCGACCATCGGGATCGGCCCGATGCGCGGGACCACCTGCTCGACCCAGCTCCTCGGGCCGAGGTCGTTGCCGCCGACCACGAGCACGAGGCCCGTCTCGGCCAGGTCGACGGGATCCGAGGGTGGCCCGAGCGCGGCGCCGCCATCGATGGCTCGTGCGACGGTCACGAGGGCCGCCTCTGACCCGGGCAGGAACCCGAGATCACCGATACGATCGGCCTCGAGGTCCGGGTCGAGGCGCATGAGCCGATCCCGCTCGGCCAGGGCCAGGGCACGCCCCTCTGGCGTGAGGCTGACGAACGCGAGACGCGCGTCGCGAGCCAGGAGGTCGGCCAACAGCGTGCGTACCGAGGGACGAATCTCGGCATAGGTTCCGAAGTCCGCGTCGAAGCCGACGAGCACCAGCGAGTCCGGGGTGAGCCCATCCAGCACCGTGTCGAAACGGGTGGCGGCGGCGCGGTCGGTGGCGCTGGCTTCGAAGCGCGCATTCGCATCGACCAGGATCCCGGCCGCGAGGGCCACCACGAGGATGATGGGGGCCGCCAGCCGCACCGCGGTCTCACTCATCGGTCGATCCGACCCCGAGCAGCGTCCGCGCCGCCAGGACGGCGGCCAGGATGGCGATCCCGATGAGCATTCCGCGGAACACGGCACCGATTGGCACGGCCAGGATCCACGAGGCAGCGTTCGCCATTGGCTCTCCCGCGGGACCGCCGATGGGCAGGAGGAGGATCAGCACCACCACGGCGGCAATCACCATCACCACGGCCTCGCGGCTTCGATGCGCGATCGAGCGGCGCATCGCGGCCAAGGTCGTCCAGAAGAGCAGCGCAAAGAGCGTTGCACCGATCGGGACCATGAGCGCCACGACCAGCCAGCCGACCGCCGGGTCGGTCACGCCCGAAGCCCCGGGTCGCAACCCGGCGACGAGCACAAGGGCCATCCCGATCAACACGGCGACCGCACCGATCGGGTCGCCGCGGCGCTCCCACAGGTCACGAGCGCGACGCAGCCCAAGCGAGCCCCCCGCAGCCAGGGCCGCGCCGGCGGCGACCACGATGACGGCGTCGATGACGAGGGTGGTGACCGATGCCAGCGACTCGTTGACGATCAGCAGGTCAACGAGGATGAGGAGGCCGACGACGATGACGAGGGCCGGTATCGTGACTCGCCTCACGGGCGCCCGATCCCCAGCAGGAGGTCGCTCGGCTCGATCAGGCCCGTCAGCGCCAGGACGCTTGCGGCGATGATGGTCACAACGGCAAGGCCGATGAGTCGGTTCGCGGCCAGGGCCACCGAACGATCGTTGACGTCCGAGCGCAGGTCGCCCGCAACCTGGAACAGCTCGGGGCCGATGAGGACGCCACCCCCGACGAATACCGGCGCCGCTGCCTGGGCCGCCTCCGCCGTGCCGCTGACCATCGCTCCAGCCGTGCCACGCAGCCCCTCGAGGTGGAGCGTGGCTTCCTCGCGCAGGCTTCCGACCGCGATGGCGGCGGCCGGCCGGGCTCGCGAGGTCATCACCAACCCGGCCGCCGGCAGCCGCCCCTCGCCGGTCAGCACCACGCGTGACCGGCCCACGCGCTCGAGAGTGGACGTCCGCTCGTGGGCAGCGTCGAGCGTCGTGCGGGCCGCGACCTCGGTGAGCGGATCGTTGACGAGGACGCGCAGCGCCACGCCGCTCCTGGCGGCGGCGCGCACGACGTGCCCGAGGGTCGGCAGCGCGGCGAGCGTCTGGAGGCGAGCGAACGCGTCGGTCGAACGAGTGAGGCCGCCGCTGCCCAGGGTCACGACCGCGTCGGTCCCCGCCTCGGCCGCAACGGCCATCGAGCGAGCCACCGCGGCCAGGCCCCCGGCATCTGTCGTGACCCAGCGCGTGATCGGGCGAGCCACGAGCTGGAGGAAGACGAGGATGACCCCGAGGATCAGGAGGGTCGGGCCGACACCGAGCCGGAGCGATGAGGAGCCCAGGACGTCGCTGACGAACGCAAGGATCTCCGCGACGACGTCAGCGGGTGTCGGCACGAGAGCTCTCAGCGGGTATCCGGTCGAGCTCCTCGATCAGGCGGTCCAACCCGCCGGGGCGGGTCAGGGCGTCGCGCAGGTCATCGCTCCCTCTGCCGACCACGGCCCCGATCATGGGTCCGAGTGCGGCACCGAGGTCCGAGACGAGCGGGTCGAGCGGCCGGTGGGCGTCGACGAGCAGGCGGGCGGGCGCCGTGAGTCCCCGCCGGCCGATGGCGTCGGCGAGGCGGCGCGACGGCCCGTCGGTCACGCCACTGACGCTCCCGCATCGGCCGCCCGCACGGCCTCGCCCATCGCGCGCGCCTCGGAGGCATGGACGGCCGCAAGCACGATGGACTCGACCGGCGTCGACGCCGCCGCTTCGGCCAGCACGCGGATGAGCACCTCGGCGGACTCCTCAGCCGTGAAGGCTCCGGTCTCCACGCCCAGGGGTGCAATGGCCAGGCGCTTGAGCTGCAGCGGTTCGGCGAAGGCCAGGGCCGAGCGCACGGCGGACTCGAGGATGTGGGCGTCCGCGACGCGGTCGTGGCCGACCGCGACTGCGTGGATCACGTACATCGCGGGCAGTTTGCCGCCGGTGGTGACGATGGCCGTCCCCGGAGCGATCGGTCCCTGGTCAACGGCGGCTCGCTCGATCTCATCGCCGCCATGGCGTTTCACCGAGGCGGCGGCGCCGACCGTCATGAAGAGGGACTCGCTCGCGGCCACGACGATCCCGTCCACCTCGAGCTCGGCGATATCGCCCTGCCACACGTCGATTTCGATCGGTCCTGCCACGCTGCTCCGCTCCTGCCCGCCCCTCACCGAGTCCCGAGGTGGAGTCGCGGGAGCCGGCCCCTGAGGGCTGTGGTGACCTCGTAGTTGATCGTCCGCCGTTCATCGGCGACTTGCTCCGCAGTAATGCGGACTCCACCCTGCTCGCCGATGAGCGTGAATTCGTCGCCGTAGGTTACACCAGCGATTCCAGTGACATCGACGGTCAACCCGTCCATGCTCACCGCGCCGACGATCGGTGCACGCTCGCCACGCACGAGCACGCTGCCGTTGTTGGCATGCGCGCGCGGCCAGCCGTCGCCGTAGCCGATGCCGAGGGTGGCGATGCGGGAGGCCCGTGGAGCGCGGAAGCGGAGCCCGTAGCCGATCGCGTCGCCCGCCGCGAGATCGAAGATGCGCAGGGGAAGGGCCTTCACGCTGAGCGCCGGACGCAGGCCGATCCCCATGCCGGCCGCCCACGTTGGGAGGAGGCCGTAGAGGGCAAGCCCGGGCCGGACGGCCCCAGCCAACCCGAGGCTCCCCGCGAGCATCCCACCCGTCGCGCTGACGTGGACGAGGCCAGGGTCGATGCCCGCGGCCCGCATGGCGTCGACGATGCGCGCCAGGCGCAGCAGCTGCGTCTCGGTGTACGCATCATCCTCGCCAGGGACCGCCAGGTGGCTCATGGTGCCGGTCAGCGCGACGTGCCGGCTGCGGACAATCCGCGTGGCGAGCTCGACGGCCTGGTCAGGCTCGATTCCCTGGCGCCCGAGCCCCGTGTCGACCTTCAGATGCACGCCAACCGGTCGCGAGGCAGTCTCCAGGAGGTCGACCGTGCGTTCGTCGTACACGATCGGCTCGAGCTGCCCCTCGATCACGCCATCGACCTCCGACGGACCAATGCCCCACAGGAGCAGGATCGGAATGGTGACGCCCGCATCCCGCAAGCGCAGTCCCTCGTCGACCGTGGCCACCGCAAGACGCTCGGCCCCGTCCTCGACCAGTGTGCGCGCGACGGCCACATCGCCGTGTCCGTATGCGTTGGCCTTGACCACGGCGATGATCTCCGCCCCCGGCGCGCGCTCGCGGAGGAGCCGCAGGTTGTCCCGGATCGCGTCGTGGTCGACCTCGACCCATGCCCGGTGCGGGCTCCGCGGACCCGTCATCGGCGTTCGCCGCGGAGCTGAGCGATCGCCTCGGGCAGCAGGTTCGCCAGGTCTCGCGCCATGACCCCGGTCAGCCCGATCCGCTCGGCAGCCAGCAGGCCGGCTGCGCCATGCACCGCCACGGCAAGCCCGGCTGCCACCAGCGGCGCCGCGCCTGAGGCAAGGAATGCGCCGATGGCCCCGGCAAGCACGTCCCCGCTCCCAGCCGTGGCGAGGGTCGGCGTGGCCACGTTCGACCGCAGCACCTCGCCACCGGGCGCCGCGACGACGGTGTGTGCCCCCTTGAGAACGACGACCTGCTTCCAGCGCAGCGCGGCCTCGGCGGCGGCGGAGGATCGGGCATCGTCGTCGTCGCCGGCGGGAGCCGCCTCGCCGGTAAGGCGCGCGAACTCGCCCGGGTGCGGCGTGAGGACGAGCGACGCCCCGATGCCCTGCCACCAGCGGGCCTGGTCGGCGAGGGCGTTGAGGCCGTCCGCATCGACCACCGCCGGCCCGGCCATCGAGCTGACGAGCTGGCGAGCGCGGCGCTGGGTCGCCGGCTGGCTCCCCATGCCGGGGCCGATCACGACGGCATCGTGTGCGTCCACCTCAACCGCGACCCGGCGCCACCCTCCCGGCGCGATCAGCCCGGGCGCCTCTTCGTCGAGGGCCATCCAGGTGACCTCGGGCACCGACCCGGCAACGCGCGCCGCGACGGACTCCGCGGTCGCAACCCGGACGACGCCGGCCCCGGAGCGCAGCGCGCCGAGGGCGCACAGCAGCGCGGCACCGGGGAAGTCGATCGATCCGGCGACGATGAGCAGACGCCCGAAGTCCCCCTTGTGCGCGCGCTCGGGGCGCGCCGGCAGGTTGCGCGCCACCCAGCGCTGGGTGATGGACTGGGCGGCATCGGCCATCGAGGCTTACCCGTGGCGACGGTGTGCCACGGCCACCGCCACCGCCATGCGGCGCTCATGCGAGATGGAAACCGTGACCTCGTCAAGATCGAGCGCCTCGGCCCGCCGCGCGGCCCTCCCGTGCAGCGTGACCTGTGGCGCCCCGGCCCGATTCGGCAGGATCTCGATCTCGCGCCACCCGACGCCGCGGACGCCGAGGCCGAGGACCTTGCTGATCGCCTCCTTTGCGGCCCAACGACCGGCGAGCCGTTCGACCTTGCGGCCCACGTAGCGGCGCTCGTGCTCGGTGAGCACGCGATGTCGGAAGCGATCGGGGAATCGCTCGAGGACCGCGACGATGCGGTCGATGTCGATCAGGTCGATCCCGACCTCGTGGCGGCTCATGGGCGGGCGGGCTGCCTTCCTATTCGACGGTCACCGACTTGGCGAGATTCCGTGGCTGATCCACGTCCGTACCTCGCGCGACCGCCAGCTCATACGCGAGAAGCTGCAGCGGCAGCACAGCGATGACCGGGCTGATCGCCTCGGGTGTCTCGGGCACGTAGATGACATCGTGAGCGTAGTGGTCGATCTGGACGTCGCCCTCGGTGGCGATGGCGATGATCGGCGCGGACCGGGCTCGGGCCTCGGCCACGTTGCTCACCACCTTCTCGTACACCGCGCCGGCGGTCGCGATCGCCACCAGGGGCGTGTCGGCATCGAGCAACGCGATCGGGCCGTGCTTCAGCTCGCCGGCGGCGTACCCCTCGGCATGGATGTAGCTGAGCTCCTTGAGCTTCAGCGCGCCCTCCATGGCGATCGGGAACCCGACGCCACGGCCGATGTAGATGAAGTCGCTGACGCGTGCGTACTGCTGCGCCAGCTTCTTGATCTGCGGGGCGAGCCGCAGGGTCTCGGCCGCCAGACGCGGAAGGCTGCGGAGCGCCTGGCCGTATGCGCGGATTCGGCTCTCCGGCAGGGTGCCGCGCAGCCGCGCGAGGTGGAGGGCGATCATCTGCAGCACGAGCACCTGGGTCACGAAGGCCTTCGTGCTCGCCACGGCGATCTCCGGTCCGGCCTGGAGATAGCAGACGGCATCGACCTCCCGGGTGATGGCGCTTCCGACCACGTTGGTGACGACGACGACGGTCGCTCCGCGCTCCTCCGCGAGCTTGAGCGGCGCGAGCGTATCGGCCGTCTCGCCCGACTGGCTGACGCCGATGACGAGCGTCCGCTCGTCCAGGGGAGGCGGGCCGTACCGCATTTCCGAGCCGACCTGCATCGTGGCGGGCAGCTGGGCCCAGTCCTGGATCAGGTACGCGCCGATCTGGGCCGCGTAGCTGGCCGTTCCGCAGCCGACGATGTAGACCCGATCAGCCGCCCGCAGCTTGTCCTCGATCGCGTCGAGCTCCGGAAGCGTGATCTCTCCGCCCGGTCCCACCCTCCCGCGAAGGGACTCCTGGATGGCGTGAGGCTGCTCGTAGATCTCCTTGAGGGTGAAGTGCGCGAACCCACCCTTCTCGGCCGCGTCGATGTTCCAGTGGATCTCGGTCACGTCGCGCTGCATCTCGGTGCCGTCGAGCGACACGATGCGCGTCCCATCGGGCGTCACATCGGCAATGTCTCCCTCGTGGAGGATGACGACGTTCTTCGTGTGCTCGAGGATGGCGGGAACGTCGCTGGCCAGGAACCCCTCACCCGACCCGAGCCCGACGATCAGGGGCACGTTCATTCGCGCGCCGACGATCCGATCGGGATGCTCGGTGTGCATGACTCCGATGGCATACGCGCCGCGAACCTCGTTGAGGGCGCCGCGTACCGCCTCAACGAGGTCGCCCGAGTACTTCGTCTCGATCAGGTGCGCCAGGACCTCGGTGTCGGTCTCCGACGTGAAGCGATGGCCCTCCGCGAGCAGGCGGTGCTTGATCTCGACATAGTTCTCGATGATGCCGTTGTGGATCAGGGCCAGGTTGCCGCTGCAGTCGGTGTGCGGGTGGGCGTTCATGTCGTTCGGGCTGCCGTGGGTCGCCCAGCGCGTGTGACCGATGCCCGGGTGTCCGGCGGGCGCTCCGCCATTCAGCTGATCGGTGAGGTTGGACAGCTTTCCTGCCTTCTTCTCGACGAAGACCTCACCGTCGGCGGTGACCACGGCGATGCCGGCCGAGTCATAGCCCCGGTATTCGAGGCGCCGAAGGCCCTCGATGAGGATCGGCGCGGCATCTCGCGGCCCGACGTATCCGACGATGCCGCACATGTGTCCTCCTCGCCGCGCGACCGCGGCGCTAGTTGAGACGGGCCTCTGCGAGCGTGGCGAGCTCGCGGGCGATTCGATCGATCTCGCCGGCGTCGTCGCCCTCGACCATGATCCTGATCGTCGGCTCGGTGCCGGATGGACGGACGAGCACTCGTCCGCGGTCCCCCATCTGCCTCGTGGCGCGGTCCACGGCCGCCATGAACTCCGCGTCCTGTTGCCACTCGTCGCGCTGCCGGACGGCTGAGTTTAGCATCACCTGCGGAAGCCTCGGAATCGTGGCAGCCAGCTGCGAGAGGGTCGCATCGGTCGCCCGAAGCGCGCGAACGAGCTCGATCGCGGTGAGGATGCCGTCACCCGTGGTCGACCGTTCGCGGAAGATGATGTGCCCCGACTGCTCCCCGCCGAGAATGGCGTCGGATCGCTCCATGGCCTCGAAGACGTGGCGATCGCCGACCGGAGTCCTGATCAGCGTGCCGCCCGCCAGGGTGATGGTGCGCTCGAGGCCGACGTTGCTGAGCACGGTCGCCACCACGATGTTGTTGCGGAGTGTCCCCGCCGCCAAGCGGTCGAGCGCGCAGATGCCCATGACCGCGTCACCGTCCACCAACCCGCCCAGCTCATCGACGGCAATGAGTCGATCGGCGTCACCGTCGAAGGCGAGGCCAAGATCAAGCTCTGCCGCCACAACGGTTGCTCCAAGAACTTCCGGGTGCGTCGAGCCGCAACCGTCGTTGATGTTCGTGCCATTGGGAGCGTCGAAGAGGACCGTCACCTCCGCGCCGAGGGCGCGGAAGAGATCCGGGGCAATCACGGACGCCGAGCCGTTGGCGCAGTCGATGCCGATGCGAAGCCCCGAGAAGGCGTCCCCGGCAGCGTCGCGCAGGTGACGCACGTACGCTTCGATCGCCGTCGGATCGGCCCGCAGTCGGCCGAGCCCGGCGTTGTCGCGGGTCGGGATCTCGCCAGGCTCATCGATCAGCCGATCGAGCTCCGCCTCGGTCTGCTCGTCGGCCTTGCGCCCACCGATGACCACCTTCAGCCCGTTGTCGTCTGCCGGATTGTGGGAGGCCGAAACCATGATCCCCGCCGCGTGCCGTGGATCGGCGCTGGCATGGACGAGACAGGGCGTCGTGACGACGTCCAGGTCCACGACCTCGGTGCCGGTGGAGGTGAGGCCGGCGACGAGGGCGGCGCTGAGCATGTCGCCGGACCGCCGGGTGTCGCGCCCGAGCACGACGCTCCGTCCCGGCCCGCCGAACAGGTGGCCCGTCGCGCGCCCGAGCGCAAGGGCCAGCGGGGCGTCGACGTCAGCCCCGACGCGCCCGCGGATCCCGTCAGTCCCGAATCGTCCTGGCATCTACGGCGTCGGAACCGGGGTGGGCGGTGGCTCGGGGGCGACGATCGCGACGGGGACCGTGCCGGGCGAGATGCTCAACAGCTCCACGCCGGCAGGCAGGCCGCTGATCGCCGGGGCGAGCTCGTACTCGCCGGGCGCCAGGCCCGCGACGTTGAGGGTCGGGGTCACGTCGCCGGCGCTGATTGCGCTCAATGCCTCGCCGCTGCCGCTCACCGTGATGGCGACCTGGTCGAGGCCCGGAAGGCACGCGTTGTCACCAGCCCCCTCGCATACGAGCCCGACGACGAACGTCCGACTGGACACCGACGGCCCGATGGTTGCGGTGACCGTGACGACGTCCTGCTCACCGCTCGCGAGCCTGACCCCGTCGGGGAGCTCGAGCTCGACCTCGAACGTCTGGTCGCTCGATACCCCATCGATCGAGATGGGGGCCGTCTGGATCGAGTCGATCTCGGCGAGGACCTCGGGTAGCCCGACGATGGTGACGGTCGAGGGCTCGACCTGGAGCACTTCGAGCGCGAAGCCCGGGGCCGGTGTGCCGGGCTCGACATTTGGCCTGACCGCCACGGTGGTCTGCGTCTCGATCGCGCGAACGGCCACCTGCACCGACACGGTTTCCGGGTCGATCTCGACCGTTCCCGCCGCAACCGGCTGGTCGCGGGTATCGACCGCGACCAGGTCGACCGCCTCGTTCACGTCGATTCCGGACGCCGGGATGCTGATGAACGCCACGGCCCGATCGACGCTCTCGACCACCGACGCGGGCCCGCGGACCTCCACTTCGGTTGCGCTGACCACCGGGTCGTCGATCTCGAGGCCGTCCGGAATGGCCCCGGTATCCACCTCCACCGGGACCGAGCGGACCTCGATTCGATCCACTTCGACCCGCACCTCGCTCGGCGTGATCTCGAGCACCTCGATCCCGTCACGCAGCGTGGCAACCTCGACGGGCAGCTGCTGGGGCTCGGGCGCTCGTTGCATGTCGTATTCGGCGATGTCGACGCTCGCGACGAAGTCGGCCTCCGTGACGTTGATCGCCTGGTCGTTGGCAACGCGGTAGCGCACCTCGACCAGCCCGAGATCGCCGCTCAGCACGAAGACGTCGCGAGACACGCCGGACTGCTCGATCCGGAGCCGGATGCTCTCGTCCGAGAACGTGCCCGAGAACACGAGCCCCGTATAGAGAACCGTCGCCACGGCGACGGCGGCAAGCTTGAGCTGCCAGTTGCGGACGAGCCATCCCATGGGCTCAGCGCCTCACCACGACCCGGGCCTCGGGGTCGATCGGCTCCAGGTCGGCGGCCTCGTCGTCGGTCAGCTGCCAGCGGCCCTCGGACGAGCGACGCAGGAACGGAATCGCGCGTCGCGGCTGCTGGGGACGGATGAGGTTGAAGATGCGGCGCCGCAGCTGCTCCTCCGTCAGATTCCGTTCGATGCGTCCGCGAACGACGAGGCTGATCGAGCCGGTCTCCTCGCTGACGACCACGACGACGGCGTCGGTCTGCTCGCTGATGCCAATGGCCGCTCGGTGGCGGGTGCCGTATCGCTCGCTGTCGAGCACGGTCTGGCTCATCGGCAGGAGCACCCCGGCCGCAGTGATCTTGTCGCCCGAGATGATGACCGCGCCGTCGTGCAGGGCGGTGCCGCGGTAGAAGATCGTGACGAGCAGCTCGGCCCGCAGGTCCGCATGGATCGGCACTCCGGACTCGGTGGCGAGGTCCTGGAGTCCCGTCTCGCGCTCGAGTGCGATGAGAGCTCCGTGCCGCGACCCGGCCAGGATGCGGGCCGCGCGGCTGATCTCACGTGCCACCCGCTCGGCCGCTGCGACCTCGCTGCTCACGAAGAAGCGGTTCACGCTGCCGATGCGACCGATCTGCTCGAGGGCGCGGCGCAGCTCCGGCTGGAAGACGACCACGACCGCGAAGAGCCCGACCACCGCGGCCGCCTCCATGAGCGTGCGGAGGAGATCAAGCCCGAGGAATCTGGCTGCCAGGTAGACGAGGTACAGGATGAGCAGCCCGATGGCGATCCGGACCGCGCGGGTGCCGCGAATCAGGAGGAAGAGCCAGTAGATGACAACGGCAACCAGCAGGATGTCGACGATCGACGTCCAGCTTGCCCTCAGGTAGGTCTCGAAGAATTCACGGATCCCGTCGATCACGAGTGTGGCGTGCCTGCGCTCTCAGCAGCGATATGCGCTCGATGATACCAAGCGGCGGGCGCACAGCCCCGCCGCTCGCTCTCCAGACGCGCAAGCCCAACGGGTTGTTGCCGGTCGCGACGATCCGTCAGCGCTTCGTGTACTGGGGCGCCTTCCGTGCGCGCTTGAGGCCGTACTTCTTGCGTTCCTTGGCGCGCGGGTCACGGGTCAGGAGTCCGGCCTCGCGCAGCGATGCGCGCGCATCGGGGTGGGCGCTGAGGAGCGCGCGGGCGATCCCGTGGCGGATCGCGCCGATCTGGCCCGAAACGCCGCCACCGGCGACAAGGACGCTGGCCGAGTAACGCCCCTCGGTCTCGGTCACCCGAAACGGGAGGATCAGCTGCGACTCGCTCGCCCCGCCACCGAAATACTCACCCGAGGGCTTCCCATTGACGACGATGCCGCCCTCACCGGGCAGGAGGCGGACGCGCGCGACAGCGGTCTTGCGCCTGCCGGTCCCGTAGACGTAGTTCGTGCTCACGTTCTGACCATACCTCGTTACAGCTCGATCGTCTCGGGACGCTGCGCCTGGTGCGGGTGCTCGGCGCCGGCGTAGACCTTCAACTTCTTGAA
Source organism: Candidatus Limnocylindria bacterium (assembly GCA_036560105.1). GTDB lineage: Bacteria > Chloroflexota > Limnocylindria > QHBO01 > QHBO01 > JACDBZ01. Next base: position 13,750 of record DATBRU010000080.1, read on the forward strand.
CATCGCCCGACCCAGCCGATTCTGGGGCAGCATGCCCTTCACGGCGCGTTCGATGACGAGCTCCGGCTTGCGCTCCAGGAGGTGGCCGAGGCTTTCCTCGCGCAGCCCGCCCGGATAGCCCGAGTGGCGGAAGTAGCTCTTCTGCTTCAGCTTGTCCCCGGTCACGCGGATCTTCCCGGCGTTCAGGACGACCACGTGGTCGCCGGTGTCGAGATGCGGCGAGTAGATCGGCTTGTGCTTGCCCTCGAGCAGGGTGGCGATGCGTGTCGCCAGCCGGCCGAGAGTCTGGTCGGTCGCATCAACGACCCACCAGCCACGCTCGATCTCGCTCGCCTTGACGGCGTAGGTCTTCACGTTCCCTGCTCTCCGGTTCTGTCCTGGTTGGTTCGGCCGCCCCCGTGGGGCCCTGCCGTGGTTCGTTCACTTGTCCGGCTGATCGGCCGATACACGACGCTCTCGAGCGTGAGGCCGCGCGGTGGTGCCGCCCTCCCGTGAAGGGCGCGGCGACCGCCGTCGAGCACCTCTTCGATCGTCTCCGGTGCCAGCCGGCCGCGACCGACCTCGAGAAGGAGGGCCACCAGGCTGCGCACCATGCGTCGCAGGAACGCGTTGGCGGTCACGCGAATCTCGACGAGGTCGCCCGTCCGGCGGACGCGCACCTCCGAAAGATCACGCACGGTCCGTCCACGCGCATGGCTGCCGAGGGCGGCGAAGTCCCGCTCCCCGACCATCCGCGCCGCGGCCGCCTGCATGGCGACCACGTCGAGACGATCGTCGATCTCGAGCGTCCGATGCCGCTCCAGCGGCCGGGATGACCCGTTCATCCGGATCCGGTAGCGATAGACCCGCCGGAGCGCATCGCGCCGCGGATCAAAGCTCCGAGCCACCGGTCGCAGCGCGCGCACGGCCAGGTCCGAGGGCAGGGCTGCGTTGAGCCGTCGCTGCAGCTCGGGCAGCCCGCCGCCACGGGGCAGAGGCCCCGGGAGGCAGAACGCCGCGACCTGGCCGGTGGCATGCACCCCGGCATCGGTTCGCCCGGCGAGACGGACTCGCGTCCCCTCGCCGATCAGCCTGTTAAGGGCCTTCTCCAGCTCTCCCTGCACGGTCCGAGCGTTCGGCTGGACCTGGGAGCCGGCAAAGGCCGTCCCGTCGTACTCGAGGGTCGCTCGCACGCATTGATGCGGTCGGGCGGCCATCGGGTCGTGTCGGTGTTCTGTTGGTGGCTCGTCCGCCGTCAGACGAGCTCGATCTGGACCATCGAGGCGGCGTCGCCGGGCCGCTGGCCGAGCTTCACGATGCGCGTGAAGCCGGAGCCGCGATCGGCGTACTTCGTCGCCAGCTCGCCCATGAGCTTCTCAACGATGAGCGGCTCGTGGGGCATCCGGCTGATGAGCTGGCGCCGCGCGTGGAGGTCGCCGCGCTTCGCGAGGGTGATCATCCCGTCGACCATGCCGCGGACCTCCTTGGCCTTCGCCTCGGTCGTCTTGACTCTCTCGTAGCGGAGGATCGAGACGGCGAGGTTGCCGAGCATCGAGACCCGATGAGCGTGGGGCCTGCTCAGCTTGCGGCCGGCGGTGCGGTGCGGCATGGGTCTAGGCCTCTCGGTCGAGCTCGGCCGCCGCGGCCTCGTCGAGCTCCGCGGAGGCCGGCAGGTCCGACTCGTCCGTGCTCATCGAGGTCGCCTCGGGACTGATGAAGCCGCGAAGCGCGAGACGCTCCTTGAGCTCGTCGAGGCTCTTCTGGCCGAAGTTGCGCATGCGCAGGAACTCGTCGTCACTGAGCGAGAGGACCTGGCCGATCTTCGTGATCGAGTTGCGCTTGAGGCTGTTGTAGGCCCGCATCGGCAGGTCGAGCTCCTCGATCGGCGCGTCGAGCAGGTTCGCGGCCGGCGCGATCGGGCTCTCGTCGGCTCCGCCCATCGCCGGGCGACCGATCTCCGCGAACCGGCCGAACTCGCGCACGAGAATGTCCGCCGCCTGGCTCAACGCCGCCTGGGCGGTGGTCGTGCCATCGGTCTCGATCTCGAGCATGAGCTTGTCGAAGTTCGTCATCTGCCCGACGCGGGTCTTCTCGACCTGGTAGTTCACGCGACGGACCGGCGAGTAGATGGCATCGACCGGGACAACCCCGATCGGCATCTCCTCGGTATGCTCGGCCGGGCGATAGCCCATCCCGGTCTCCACGGTCAGGTCCATCTCGATCGACCCGGAGTCGGAGTCGAGCGTGAGGAGGACGAGATCCGGATTGATGATCTCGATGTCGGCCGACTCCGCGATGTCTCCGGCGGTGACCGGACCGGCCCCGCGCTTGATGAGCTTGAGGGTCAGCGCGTGTCGCGCGAATGAACGAAGACGGAGCTTCTTCACGTTCAGGACGATCTGGGTGACGTCCTCCTTGACGTTCGGGATCGTGCTGAATTCATGGAAGACGCCCGTGATCTGGACGCTGGTCACAGCCGCACCCTCGAGGGAGCTGAGGAGGACGCGTCGCAGGGCGTTTCCCAGCGTCACGCCGTAGCCCTCCTGGAGCGGCCCGACCTCGAAATGGCTGAGATTGCCTTCGCTGCTCACCTCTTCGATGCGCGGCTCGGGAATCGGCTGCTCGTGCTGCTGCGGGGTTTCGAGTTCGATCATGAGAGAGAAATGACTCCTAGCGCGAGTAGTACTCGACGACGAGCTGCTCGTTGAATTCGAGTGGCATCTGCTCGCGCGCCGGTTCGGCGAGCACGGTGCCCGACATCTTCGACGGGTCGGCGCTGACCCACTCGGGGACCTGGGCCGACTTCATCGTCTCGGCGGCGATCTTGAAATACTCGCGGCCGCGACGGCCCTCGCGGACCTCGATGCGGTCGCCGATCTTGGTCGCGTAGCTCGGAATGTTGGTCGCGCGACCGTTCACGGCGAAGTGGCCGTGCGTCACGAGCTGGCGCGCCTGGGCGCGGCTCGAGGCAAAGCCCATCCGGAAGACGACGTTGTCCAGGCGCATCTCCAGCAGACGCAGGAGGTTCTCGCCGGTCACACCCTTGCGCTGGTCCGCCTTCGCGAAGTAGTTGCGGAACTGGCGCTCGAGCACCGAGTAGCTCTTGCGGACCTTCTGCTTCTCGCGCAGCTGGAGCCCGTACTCGCTCACCTTGCGGCGGCGCATCGTGTTCATGCCGGGCGGCGTGCTGCGACGCTCGAAGGCGCACTTGCGGCTGTAGCAGCGGCTGCCCTTCAGGAAGAGCTTCAGGCCCTCGCGGCGGCAGATGCGGCAGACCGCATCGTTGTAACGTGCCATCTCGACCCCCTAGACCCGGCGTCGCTTCGGCGGGCGGCAGCCGTTGTGCGGGATCGGCGTGACGTCGGTGATCGCGGTGACCTCGAGGCCGGCCGCCTGGAGCGAGCGGATCGCCTGCTCGCGACCGCCACCCGGGCCCTTCACGAAGACCTCGATCTGGCGCATGCCGTTTTCCATCGCGCGGCGCGCGGCGAGCTCTGCCGTCTGCGCCGCGGCGAAGGGCGTGCTCTTGCGCGAGCCCTTGAAGCCGACGAGGCCGGCACTGCCCCAGCTGACGACGTTCCCGGTCGTGTCCGTGATGGTCACGATCGTGTTGTTGAACGTCGACTGGATGTGCGCGTGCCCGACCGGCACGTTCTTTCGCTCGCGCTTCTTCCCGCGCTTCGCGCTCTTACGCTCTGCCATGAAACTCCCGTTACTTCTTGCGGCGGACGCCGACCGTCTTCTTCGCGCCTCGGCGCTGCCGCGCGTTCGTCTTTGTTCGCTGCCCTCGGACCGGCAGATTGCGGCGATGACGGAGGCCCCGGTATGAGCCGATCTCCATCAGCCGCTTCACGTTGAGGCTGACCTCGCGACGGAGGTCGCCCTCGACCTTGAACTGGCGGTCGACGATCTCGCGGATGCGGTTGACCTCGTCATCGGTCAGATCTCGCACCCGCGTGTCCGGCGAGACGTTGGCCGCGCCGATCACCTTCTTGGCGGAGGTCGGTCCGATGCCGTGGATGTAGGTGAGGCTGATCACGACCCGCTTCTCGCGGGGAATGTCGACGCCTGCGATACGTGCCACGATCTACCCCTGCCGCTGCTTGTGCTTGGGGATGACGCAGATCACCATCACCACGCCGGAGCGCTTGATGACCTTGCAGCGCTCGCAGCGCGGCTTTACGGAAGCCGAAACCTTCATCTCATCCTGTACGTGATGCGACCCCTGGTGAGGTCGTAGGGACTCAGCTCGACGCGGACGGTGTCACCTGGCAGGATGCGAATGAAGTTCTGGCGCAACTTTCCTGAAATGTGAGCGAGCACCTCGTGCCCGTTCTCCAGCCGCACCTTGAACTGCGCGTTCGGCAGGGGGAGAATCACCTCGCCCTCGACCTCGATCGCATCCTTTTTCGCCAAGCGACACGCACCCTCGTTTCAGCGGAAATCAATGGAGTGGGATTGACACAGGGAAAGGCCGCCGCGCAACGGCGACCCGAACGAGGAGTATACCCCACGACGCCGATGCGGCACAAGGAGCCCTCATCGAGGCCCCGTGAGCAGGACTGGCCCGTCATCGCCGACGCTGATCGTGTTCTCGAAGTGGGCCGAGATGGCACCGTCGACGGTGCGCACGGTCCAGCCGTCGTCTTCGACGAAGACCTCGTCACCACCGAGGTTGAACATCGGCTCGATGGCGAAGCACATCCCCGGCTCGATGATCATCCCGGTCCCCGGTCGCCCGTAGTTCGGCACCTGCGGGTCCTCGTGCATGGCTCGGCCGATGCCGTGACCGACGAAGGGACGGACGATGCCGTAGCCGGCATCCCTGGCGATCGACTCGATCGCATGTCCGATATCGCCGAGCCGATTGCCCGGCCGGGCCGCGGCGATCCCCGCCTCCATGCCGCGACGCGTTGCGTCGACCAGGTCGGCAACCTCGACCGGAGCCTGCCCGACGATCCACGTCCGCGCGCAGTCGGCGTGCCAGCCATCGACGATGCAGCCGATGTCGACGCTCACCACGTCGCCGTCGACGATTCGCCGGTGCGGTGACGGGATGCCGTGAACAACCTCGTCATTGAGGCTCGTGCAGATGACTGCGGGGAACGGCGGATGGCTGCCGTACCCCTTGAACGAGCTGATCGCACCGGCGTCCGCAATCATGCGCGACGCGATCGAGTCGAGGGCGGCCGTGGTCGTGCCCGGGCGAAGCTCCGCTCGCAGCACGTCGAGGATGTCTGACAGGATCGCACCTGCAGCGCGCATTCGATCAACCTCAGCCGGGCGCTTGATCGTGGCCGCGCCGGTGCGCTGCATGCCGCTCACTCGCTCGAAGCGATCTGGCCGATCCGGCCGAGGATGTCGGCGGTCACGGCGTCCACCGATTGCCGACCATCGATGTGATCGACGATCCCCGCTCGCTCATAGTGCTCGACGACGGCGAGCATGGGGGGCACCTGGCTGTTGAGCCTGGCCTGAACGACTTCCGGCTTGTCATCGTCCCGCTGGACGAGGGCGGCGCCCTCACGATCGCAGATGCCATGGATGCGCGGTGGATCGGCAGTCTCATGGTACGGCGTGCTGCACGTCGGGCAGATCCATCGACCACTCACCCGCCGGAGGATGATGTCGGTCGGGAGCTCGATGAAGATCACGCGATCGACCTCCTCGCCCACCGCGTCGAGGGTCTCGTCCAGGGCGGTCGCCTGACCCACGGTGCGTGGGAAGCCGTCCAGGATCGCGCCGCGCGCGGCAGGCGGCTTCGCGAGCTCCTCCATGAACATGCCGATCGTGATCTCGTCGGGCACGAGCTCACCACGCTTCATGTACTGCTGCGCCTCCTCGCCGATCGGCGTGCCGGCGGCCATCGCCGCGCGGAAGAGGTTGCCCGAGGCGAGATGCGGCAGGCCGAGCTCTCGCGACAGTGCCTTGGCCTGCGTCCCCTTCCCAGTCCCGACGGCGCCAACGAGGAGGAGGATCAGGCGCTCGTTGCCTGTCGGGCCGGGCCCGTTGCGTTCCGCGGTCACCTGCTGAATCCCTCGTAGTTCCGCATCATCATCTGAGCCTCGAGCTGCTTCATCGTCTCGACCACGACGCTCACCATGATGAGAATGCTCGTCCCCCCGAGCTGCAGGTTGCTCGTCCCGGGGATGACGGCCGTGACGAGGAACGGTAGCACGGCGATGAAGCCCAGGAAGAGGGCGCCGCCGAGCGTGATCCGGTTCGTGACGCGGGCGAGGAAGTTCTCGGTCGGCTTTCCGGGGCGGATGCCCGGGATGAACTGGCCGTTCTTGCGCAGGTAGTCCGCGGTCTGATCCGGACGGAACTGGAACGCGGTGTAGAAGTACGTGAAGAAGACCACCAGCCCGAAGTACAGCGTGCCGTACAGCGGGATGTTGTTCTGGCCGTTGAGGTTTGTGCTGATCCAGGTAGCGACGTTGCGCACCCAGTCGACATCGCTCGCCGTGAAGTAGGTGGCGATCTGCGCCGGGAAGAGCAGGATGCTGACGGCGAAGATGATGGGGATGACCCCGGCCATGGTGACCTTCAGCGGCAGGTAGGTGCTCTGGGACTGGTACATGCGACGGCCGCGGACGCGGCTCGCCGCCTGGATCGGGATGCGGCGCTGGCCCTCGTTGATGAAGACGACCGCGGCGATGACGACGATGGCCACGATCACGAACGGGATGAGCCGCGTCAGCGCGTCGGGGCCGGACAGGATCGGCCCAATCTGCTGCGGGATGCTGCCAACGATGCCGGCGAAGATGATGAAGCTGATGCCGTTGCCGAGACCGCGCTCGCTGATGAGCTCGCCCAGCCACATGAGCAGGATCGTGCCGGCTGTGAAGCTCAGCAGCAGGCTGATCGTCTCGATGCTGAACAGGTCGTTGGTCGGGATGACGCCGTTGGCGCTCAGCAGCACGCTGATCCCGTAGCCCTGTGCGATCGCCAGCGGCACCGTCAGCAGGCGGGTGTACTGGTTGATCTTGTTGCGTCCGTACTCACCCTCGCGGCTCAGCTCCTCGAGCGCGGGAATCACACCCCGCATGAGCTGCATGATGATGCTCGCGTTGATGTACGGGTTCACGCCGAGGCCGATGATCGACGCGGCCGCCAGCCCGCCTCCTGAGAAGATGTTCAGGATCCCGAGCAGCGGGTTGTCGGTGAACAGGTTCGCCAGGGCGGCCGTGTTCACGTTCGGGATCGGCACGTTCGTCAGCCCCCGGAAGATCGCAAGGATCCCGAGCGTGAAGAGCAGCTTGCGCCGGATATCCGGCGCCCGGAAGGCGTCGACGAAGGTTCCGATCAAGCCTCGGACTCGCTCTCGTTCTGGTTGTCGCTCCCGGTCTCGCCCTCTCCTGCCTCCACCGGCGCACCGCTATCGGTTGCGCTCGCCGGGGCGGTCTCGTCTGCCGCCTCGGGGGCCGCGTCCTCGTCGTCGGCGGCTGCGGCCTTCGGCGTCGCGCGGCCCTTCTTCCGGCGACGTGGGGGCTTGGGCGGCCGCACGACATCCTCCAGCGGCTCGTTGCCTGGCCAGCCGAGGCGTTGCGGCGTGCTGCCGGCCGCGCCGAGCTTCTCCAGGGCGCTCTTGCTGAACGCGTGCGCGTGGATGGTGATTCCGGCCGGCGCGTCGCCGACCCCGAGGATCTTCACCGGCTTGGACGTGTCGGCGATCAGGCCGTCGTGCGCGAGGACGTCCGGCGTCACGAGCGTGCCCTTCTCGACCCCGGCGAGGCGCGCCAGGTTGACCGGGGCGTACTCGACCCGCCCGCGATTGCGGAAGCCGTGCAGCTTCGGTGTGCGGACGTGGAGCGGGGTCTGGCCGCCCTCGAACCACGCCGGCAGGTTGCCGCCGGCGCGCGACTTCTGGCCCTTGGTGCCTCGGCCCGCAGTCTTGCCGCGCCCCGATCCGTGGCCGCGGCCGACCCGTCGTGCCGGCTTGCGTGAACCCGGGGCAGGGTGCAGGTCGTGGAGCTTCACTTGGCCTCCTCGCTCATCTTCGCGGCGGGCGATGCGGGCTCCTCGACGTCGAGAAGGAAGGCTACGCGGCGGATCATGCCGCGCATCATCGGCGTGTCGGCCACCTCGACCGTCTGATTGAGCCGATGCAGGCCCAGCGCCCGGATCGTGCCTCGCGCGGCCGCCTTGTGGCCGATCGTCGACTTGACCCAGGTCACCCGGAGCAGGGATCCACTTGATGCAGCGGCAGTCCTAGCGGCCACGTCCGCCTCCCGGCCCGGTGTTCATCGGCTCGCGCCGCTCGGGAATCTCGTGGGGCGTCCGGGCCAGCTCGGCGCCTCGCTTACCGAGCAGCTGCTCGGCGGTGCGACCGCGGAGCGCCGCGATGTCGTCCGCGGAGCGCAGCGCGGCGAGGCATACCATCGTGGCGCGCACGACGTTGATCGGGTTCGTCGAGCCCGACGCCTTGCTGAGCAGGTCGCGGATGCCGGCCGCCTCGACGACGGCACGGACCGACCCGCCGGCGATCACGCCGGTCCCGGTGCTGGCCGGCTTGAGCATGACCTTCGAGGCACCGAAGTGACGATGCACCTCGTGCGGAATCGTCGATCCCACCAACGGGACGTGGATGATGTGCTTCTTGGCGTCCTCGACGCCCTTGCGGATCGCCTCCGGCACCTCGCCGGCCTTGCCGATCCCCGCCCCGACGTTGCCATTGCCGTCGCCGACCACGACCACCGCGCTGAAGCTGAAGCGCCGTCCGCCCTGGACGACCTTCGCGACGCGGTTGATCTGGACGACCTTCTCCTCGAGATTGAGCTTGGACGCATCGATGCGTGCCATCCGCTGTTCTCCTCTCGCTCTACAGGTTGAGGCCGCCCTCGCGGGCGCCCTCGGCGAGCGAGCGGACCCGCCCGTGGTACTGGTAGCCGCCCCGATCGAGGACGACGGCGCTGACGCCGGCGGCCTTCGCTCGCTCGGCAAGCGCACGGCCGACCGAGCGCGCCACGTCGACCTTGGTCGCGCCCTCGAGGCTGTCCTCGCGGCTCGACGCAGAGGCCAGCGTGCGCCCGGTGCTGTCGTCGATCACTTGGGCATAGATGTACTTGGCGCTACGGAAGACCGACAGGCGCGGACGATCCACGTCCCCGCGGATCCGGAGCCTGAGGCGCGTGTGGCGCTTGCGACGCAGCGCGTCGCGTGAGGGGTTCGTCATCGGTCTGTCCTTACGCTCCCCCGACCTTGCCAGCCTTGCCAGCCTTGCGGAGGATCTGCTCGCCCTGGTAGCGAATGCCCTTGCCCTTGTATGGCTCTGGCTTGCGCTGGGCGCGAATGTATGCCGCGATCTGGCCGACGAGCTCCTTGTCGGCGCCGAAGACACCGAGGCGGGTGGGGCTCTCGACCCGGAACTCGATCCCGGTCGGCGGATCGACCTCCACCGGGTGCGAGTACCCGAGCGCCATCACGAGCTTCGAACCCTGCAGCTGCGCACGGTAGCCGACGCCGCTGATCTCGAGGTTCTTCGTGAAGCCGGACGTGACCCCGGTGACCATGTTGTTCACCAGCGCGCGGGTCAGGCCGTGGAGCGCACGGTGTCGAGGCTCATCGGTCGGGCGCACGACGCGCAGCTCGCCATCTGCACGCTCAAGGGTCATCTCGGGGTGCAGCTCGCGCTCGAGCGTTCCGAGAGGGCCCTTCACCGTGAGCCGGGTTCCGTCCTGCGTCACTTCCACTCCGGAAGGGAGCTGGATCGGCATTCGTCCGATTCGGGACATGCTTCGCGCTCCTTACCAGACGTAGCAGAGGACCTCGCCGCCGAGATTCTGCTTCCGGGCATCGTTCCCGGTCATGATCCCGTGGGAGGTGGACAGGATGGCGAGCCCCAGGCCGCCGAGGACGCGGGGAATCTCGGTCTTGCGGGCGTAGACCCGCAGTCCCGGCTTGCTGATGCGCTTCAGGCCGCTCACCACCGGGGTGCGGCCCTCGACGTACTTCAGCCGGAGCACGAGCTTCTCCTGGACGCCGTCAGGCTCGGTCTCGAATGCGTCGATGAACCCCTCCTCGGCAAGGATCCGCGCGATCTCGCGCTTCACCCGTGACGAGGGGAGGGTCAGCTCCTTGTGCCGTGCCATGCTCGCGTTTCGAATGCGAGTCAGCATGTCGGCGATCGGATCGGTCACGTTCATGTGTGTGTTCGTTCGTCTCCTCGGCGGTGGTTCGCTCCCGCGAGCGCCTGCCGCTGATGGCTGGCCGTCGCGAGACGGCCAACGGTGTTGAGAGCCCTCACCAGCTCGACTTGGTCACTCCCGGCAGCTGGCCCAGCAGGGCGCGCTCCCGGAAGCAGATGCGGCACATCGCGAACCGACGCATATAGCCGCGCGGACGGCCGCACACCTGGCATCGGTTGTGGTCGCGCACGGGGAAGCGCGATCCGCGCTTCGCCTTTGCGATCATCGACTTCTTGGCCACGTGATGCTCCTCAGTTGCTCTGGAACGGCATGCCGAGGAGCTCGAGGAGCTTGCGCCCCTCCTCGTCGGTCTTCGCCGTCGTCACGATGCTGATCTCGAAGCCGCGCAGGCGGTCGATCTTGTCGTAGTCGATCTCCGGGTACACCAGCTGCTCCCGCAGGCCGAGGCTGAAGTTGCCACGGCCGTCGAACGAGCGAGTCGGGATCCCGCGGAAGTCACGAATGCGCGGCAGTGCGAGTGCCATGGTCCGCTCGAGGAAGTCGTACATCCGCTGGCCGCGAAGCGTCACCTTGGCCCCGATCGGCATCCCGGTGCGAAGCCTGAACTGCGCGATGCTGCGCTTGGCTCGGGTCACGATGGGCTTCTGTCCGGTGATCGTGGTGAGGTCGCCGACGGCGGCATCGAGCGCCTTGGCATTGGCAATGGCCTCGCCGAGCCCGATGTTGACCACGACTTTGCTGACCTTCGGGATGTCCATCGGGTTGGCGTAGCTGTACTCGCGCTGGAGCGCGGGGATGACCTCGTCGCGGTAGCGCTGCCGCAGGCCGATGTACTCGGGCGGGCGGTAGGTCCCGCTCCCGGCGTCGGGCGCGCCAGCCTTCGGCGACGCCTCCCGCCTGGCTGTCGGCTTCGATCCGGCGGCCTTCGGTGCAGCAGCGGCCCTCGGTGCAGCAGCGGCCTTCGGCGCCGCAGCCGCCTTGGGTGCCGCAGCGGCCTTCGGAGCAGCCTTCGGTTTGGCCGGGGCCTTCGCTGCAGCGTCTGCCTTCGGCGCGGCCGCGCGCCTTCGGGCTGGCTGCTTGGTCTCCTCGGGGCTCACTTGGACGTCACCTCGATCTGCTCACCGCAGCGCTTGCAGACGCGAGTGCTCCGGGCATGCTCCCCCTCGAGCCGGCCGTGGTTGACGCGCGTGGGCTGGTTGCACCGGGGGCAGACGACCTGCACGTTGCTGAGGTGAAGCGGCACCGGGATGTCGATGATCCCGCCGGCCTGCGTCCGCGAACGCGCGCGCTGGTGTCGCTTGGCCATGTTGATCCCGGGGATCACGACCCCGAAACCTCGCTTCGTCTTCTGGACCCGTTCAACGGTGCCGCGCTTGCCGGCGTCCTTGCCGGTCAGCACGAGGACGGTGTCGCCCTTCCGAACGTCCATCTAGAGCACCTCCGGGGCGAGCGAGACGATCTTCATGTAGTTCCGCTCCCGAAGCTCGCGCGCCACGGGCCCGAAGATGCGCGTGCCACGCGGGCTTCCCTGCGGGGTGATGAGGACCGCGGCGTTCTCGTCGAATCGGATGTGGCTGCCGTCCGGCCTGCCGTACTCCTTGGTCGTGCGGACCACGACGGCGCGGACGACGTCGCCCTTCTTGACGCCTGAGTTGGGCAGCGCCTGCTTGACGCTGGCCACGATGACGTCACCGACCTCGGCAGTATCGCTCGTCGAGCGGCCGATGACGGAGATGCACGACAGCACACGCGCGCCCGAGTTGTCGGCGACGCGCAGGCGGCTGTACTTCTGGATCACTCGGTCTCCGTCCCGTCCACGAGCTCCTCATGGGAGCCGCGCGCCACGACCTCGACGACCATCCAGCGCTTGTCACGCGAGAGAGGGCGACTCTCCTCGATGCGCACCGTGTCGCCGACGTGTGCCGTGTTGGTGTCGTCGTGCGCCTTGAACTTGCTGCTGAGCCGAACCACCCGCTTGTACACGGGGTGCCGGCGCAGCCGCTCGACGCTGACCACGACGGTCTTGTCCATCTTGTCGGACACGACGCGTCCGACCTTGCTTCGTCGCTTGCCCTGCATCAGCTGGCCTTCTCTGCATCGGCAGCCACGGCTTCGGCGGCGTGCTGACGCTCAGTCATGACTGTGAGGATGCGAGCGATCCGCTTGCGGGTCGCCGGCAGCCTGCTGTGGTTGCTCTCCTGGCGCGTGGCGAGGTCGAAACGGATCTTCCAGAGCTCCTGCTTCGCGTCGCGCAGCGCACCCTCGAGGTCCTTGTCCGAGAGGGCTCGCACTTCACTGATGTCCATGCTCGAGGCCCTCCTTGACGACGAACTTCGTGGTGATCGGCAGCTTGTGGCCGGCGAGGCGCATCGCCTCGCGGGCGATCGGCTCGGGGACGCCCGACATCTCGAACATCACGCGCCCGGGCTTGACAACCGCGACCCAGTGGTCCGGCGCGCCCTTTCCCGAGCCCATCCGAACCTCGGCGGGCTTCTTCGTGACCGGCTTGTCGGGGAAAACCCGGATCCAGACTCGACCACCTCGCTTGATGTGGTGGGTCATCGCCCGTCGCGCGGCCTCGATCTGGCGGCTCGTGAGCCAGCAGACTTCCTCGGCCATCAGGCCGAAGTCGCCGAAGCTGACGGTCGTTCCGCCCTTGGCCAGGCCGGCCCGGCGACCACGCTGGACCTTGCGGTGCTTGACCCGCTTGGGCATCAGCATCGTCAGGCCCCCTTCGCGTCCGGCTCGTCGGCCGTGGCGGCAGCGTCGGCGGCCTCCTCGGGCTCAGCGGCGACGTCGGGCTCGGGAGCGGCCGTTGCTTGGGCGGCGACATCGGTCGCGGTCTCTTCGACGACTGCCGTGGCCTCTGTCTGCACCTCGATCGGTGCCTGTTCGGTTGGCGTCACCAGCTCGTCGGGCTCAGCCACGGCGACGGCCGCCTCGGCTGGCGCGTCGCCGGCGACGGGTCGAGCCGTCGTGCGGCGTGCCCGGGTCGGGGCGGCCCCTCGACGCGGCGCACGCGGTTCGGTGCGAGCGCTGCCCGGCCGATCGCCGAGCTGCTCGCCACGGTAGACCCATGCCTTGACGCCGATGCGGCCATAGGTGGTGTGCGCGTGAACGACGCCGTAGCTGATATCGGCGCGAAGGGTGCCGAGCGGAATGCGGCCTTCCTTGTCCCACTCGGTGCGGCTCATCTCGGAGCCGCCAAGGCGCCCGGAGACCTGGATCTTCACGCCCTTGGCGCCCGCCTTGATCGTCCGCTGGATCGACTGCTTGATGGCCTTGCGGAAGGCGATGCGCCGCTCCAGCTGACCAGCCACGTTCTGCGCCAGCAGCATGCCGTCGAGCTCAGGCTGGAGGATCTCCTTGATCTCGAGCTTGACCTTCTTGTCGGTCAGCTTGCCGATGTTCGTGCGCAGTGCCTCGACGTTCGCGCCGCCCTTGCCGATGACGATCCCCGGCTTGGCCGTGTGGACCGTGACGGTGACGTGGTTGATGCCCCGCTCGATCTCGACCTGGCTGACGCTCGCGTTCGACAGCTGGCGCGCGACCAGCTCCCGGATCCGCATGTCCTCCTGGAGCAGCGTTGCGTAGTCGCGGTCGGCGTACCACTTCGCGAGCCAGGGCTTGATGATCCCGATCCGAAAGCCGTAGGGATGGACCTTGTGACCCATGCGCTAGGCCTCCTCTCCGTCAGCCACCGCGACGGTGATGTGGCTGGTGCGCTTGAGAACCTGGAAGTAGCGGCCCTGCGCGCGTGGTCGCCCACGCTTCAGGGTCGGGCCCTCGTTGGCGACCGCGCTCACCACGCGCAGCTCGTCGGCCGACAGGTTGTAGTTGTTCTCCGCGTTTGCCGTGGCGCTCTTGAGCACCTTGGCAACGTCCTTGGCAGCGGCGTTCGGCAGGAACCGAAGGATCGCCGCCGCCTCCTCGACCGGCTTCCCGGCGATGAGCTGGGTCACCAGCCGCACCTTGCGAGGGCTGATCCGAATGTGCTTGGCGGTTGCGCTGACTCGCATCGACATCCGCCTACTTCAGCGCCGTCGAGCGCTCGGTGGCGCGACCACCGTGCCCGCGGAATGTGCGCGTCGGCGCGAACTCGCCGAGTCGGTGCCCGACCATGTTCTCGGTGATGAAGACCGGCACGTGGCGACGGCCGTCATGGACGGCGATCGTATGCCCGATCATCTGCGGGAAGATCACACTTGCCCGCGACCAGGTCTTCAGCACCTTGCGCTCGCTGCGCTTGTTCATGTCATCGATGCGGCCGAGCAGGCGCGCGTCGACGAATGGTCCCTTCTTGACGGAACGACTCATCTATCGGCTCCTAACCCCGTCCGTACCGACGGCGGACGATCAGCTTGCTGCTCTTGTTCTTCTTGG
>DATBRU010000081.1:0-2054 GCA_036560105.1 Candidatus Limnocylindria bacterium
CATCGACCTGCCGCATCTCGAGGAGTGCCCGCACTGCCACGAGCAGAAGCGGCAGCACCGCGTCTGCCCGAACTGCGGCTACTACAACGGCCGCCTCGCGATCGACCTCAAGCCTGCCGGCGACGACGCCGCGCGCTGATCGCGTGACGGAGCCTCGGTCCGTGCCAGCCGAGGCCGCCACCAGCGGCGTCCGCGTCGCAGTGGACGCGATGGGCGGCGATCACGGACCGTCCGAGGTGATCCCGGGGGTCCTCGACTACGCCCGGGAGCATCCCCTCGACGAGCTGATCCTCGTCGGCGATGAGGCCATCGTCGCCGCCATCGCCGGACCCCTTCCGGCCAACGTACGGATCGTCCACGCCTCGCAGGTCATCGGCATGGACGAGCATCCGGCCCTCGCCCTCCGCGAGAAGAAGGACGCCACGATCCTCGTCGCCACCGACCTCGTGCGCGACGGCAAGGCCGACGCCGTCGTGACCGCCGGCCACACCGGGGCTGGTGTCGCGGCTGGGATCCTGCGCCTCGGACGGCTGCCCGGCGTCGACCGACCAGCGCTCGCGGTCCAGATGATCACCGAGAGCGGACCCATGGTCCTGCTCGACATCGGGGCCAACCCCAACTCCACCGGCGAGAACCTGGAGCAGTACGCGCGCATGGGCGCGATCTTCGCGGAGCGTGTCCTGGGCGTCGCGGAGCCGCGCGTGGCGCTGCTCTCGATCGGCGAGGAGAAGGGCAAGGGCGACGTCCGCATCGCCGAGGCCACCGATCGCCTCGACGCGTCGGGGCTGCGCTTCATCGGCAACGTGGAAGGCAAGGACCTGACCAAGCACCCGGCCGACGTCGTCGTGTGCGACGCGGTGCTCGGCAACGTGGTGATCAAGTTCTTCGAAGGACTCTCGACCTTCATCTTCGACCTGTGGCGTGGCGAGCTCAATCGCGGCATTCGTGGTCGGCTCGCCTACCTGCTCCTGCGCCCGGGTATCGCCCGCATCCGCGGCACGTTCGACTACGAGACCGCCGGCGGCTCGCCGCTGCTCGGCGTGAAGGGCACCGTGATCATCACCCACGGCCGGGCCAAGCGGCGGATGATCGGCTTCGCCTGCGAGGTGGCGGCGACGACGGCTCGCACGCGCGTGCCCGAGCTGATCGGGGCCGCCCTGGCCACCCACGCGGCGACCACCGCCGCGGAGCCGACACCGGTCGGGACGGCCACATGAGCGGTCACGAGCTCACCGTCGGCACGCCGGTCATCAGCGAGCTGGTCCGGCTGGCCGCCCTCGAGGTCCCCGGCGTGGCCCGGGTCGGTCGCGGGGGCGGGTGGTGGCGCCAGGTCCTGGGTGGTCGCGCGGTGTCCGTCCGCATCGATGACGAGCGCGTGGTCGTCCGCGTCTGGATCGTGGCCCGGCCCGGCCAGGCGCTCGGACCCTTGACCGCGCAGGTCCGCACCGCGGTGACCGCCACGGTAGAGCGACTCCTCGGGCTGGACCTCGGCGCCATGACCGTCCTGGTGGACGGTGTCGGGGGCTGACCGGGTCCGGGGCCGACGGACCGGACGCCGCCTGGCGCTCTCGGCGGTCTTCGAGGCGGACTTCGGCCAGCGCACCGCGGATGCCATCCTCGCCCGTCATCTCGCGGAGGAGGAGCGCGATCCGACGGCCATCGAGCTGGCCCAGGAGCTCGTGGCGGCCGTCATCGCGCACCGCGATACGATCGACGCGGAGATCACCCGGCAGGCCCCCCGCTATCCGGTCACGGGGCTGGCCCGGATGGACCGGGCACTGCTCCGTACGGCCATATCCGAGGTGCTACACTCCGCCACGCCGGCCCGGGTGGCCATCGCCGAGTGGGTCGAGCTGGCACGAACCTACAGTGGAGAGCCGATGCGGCGCCTCATGAACGGCGTCCTCGGAAAGATCGCAGCTGAGCGAGAGCCAGGCACCCAGCGGGCCGTCCGGTCCGAACTCCGAGGAGGGAGTCAGTAGTGGCAACCACGTACGAGCGCCTCAAGAAGATCGTCGTCGAGCAGCTGGGCGCCGACGAGGATGAGGTCAAGC
>DATBRU010000082.1:0-10160 GCA_036560105.1 Candidatus Limnocylindria bacterium
CGGGAAGAAGGCGAGGTTGAACCCGATGAAGTGCATCCAGAAGTGGGTCTTGCCGAGGGGCTCGTTGAGCTTGCGCCCGAACATCTTCGGGTACCAGTAATACGTCGCCGCGAAGACGCCGAACACGGATCCGCCGAAGAAAACATAGTGCAGGTGCGCCACGACGAAGTAGGTGTCCTGGACGTGGAAGTCGATGGGCGGCGACGCGAGCATCACGCCGCTGATGCCGCCGATCAGGAACATGCTGATGAATCCGACCGCGAACAGCATGGCCGTCGTGAACGTGAGCTTGCCGCGCCACATCGTGGCGAGCCAGTTGAACATCTTGATCCCGGTCGGGATGGCGATGAGGGCGGTCATGAAGCTGAAGAACGGCAGGAACACCGCGCCCGTCGTGAACATGTGGTGCGCCCAGACACTGAAGCTCAAGAGGCCGATGGCGATCGTGGCGTACACGAACGCCCGGTAGCCGAAGAGCGGCTTGCGGCTGAACACCGGCAGCACCTCGCTCACCACGCCCATGGCGGGGAGGATGACGATGTAGACCTCTGGGTGGCCGAAGAACCAGAAGATGTGCTGCCACAGGATCGGGTTGCCGCCGACGCTCGGATCGAAGAACGACCCGCCGTAGTTGCGGTCGATGAACAGCGCGATGAGCCCCGCGGTCAGGACCGGCGTGGCAAGCAGGATAAGGACTGCGGTGACGAGCACGGTCCACACGAAGATGGGCATCCGGAAGAGCGTCATGCCCGGCGCACGCATCTTGAAGATGGTGGTGATGAAGTTCACCGCACCCAGGATCGAGGCGGTCCCGACCAGCGTCAGGCCGATGAGCCACAGGTCGGTGCCGACGCCGGGGGCGCGGTTCGCCAGCGGCGTGTACGAGGTCCATCCCTCCGCCGCGGCACCGCCGAACAGGTAGCCGCTGAAGATGAGCAGGCCACCCAGGGGCAGGAGCCAGAAGCTCAGGGCATTGATGCGCGGGAAGGCCATGTCCGGCGCGCCGAGCTGGAGTGGGACGATGTAATTGGCGAAGCCCGAGAGCGCCGGGATGATGAACAGGAACAGCATGATCGTCCCGTGCATCGTGAAGGCCTGGTTGAAGGTCTCCCGGTCGAGGAACTGCAGGCCTGGCACCGCGAGCTCGCTGCGGATCACCAGCGCCAGGATCCCGGCCGCGAAGAAGAACAGGAAGCTGTTCACGATGTACAGGATCCCGATCTTCTTGTGATCGACCGTCGTCAGCCACTCGATCACCCATGAGCGCCGATACTCGCCGCTGGTTGGCTCGAGTGTGGTGGTTGCCATGGCTCTCCGCGCGCTCCGCTGGTCTCAGTCGCCGACGACGAGGTCGCCGGTCATCGTCGGATGGATGGTGCAATAGAACGTGTAGTCACCGGCCTCCATGGCCGGAATGACGTAGGTGAACGACTCGCCCGGCTCGACGTCCTCCCCGTTGAAGTCGATCTCCTCGATACCGATGTCATGGGTCGCCGTGTCGTTGTTCGTGAACTCGATGCAGAACGGCTCGCCGGCGGGCACCTCGATCCGGTCGGTGTCGAATTGGATCGTCTCGATCGCGGCGACCTGAACGGTCGTCCCGCAGTCCTCGGGTCCGCCACTCGGCGGCGGGACGCCGGCCAGCAGGTCGGCCAGGTAGGCATCGTAGTCGGCCCGAGACATCGCCTCGACCGTGAAGACCATGTCCGAGTGGCCGGTCCCACAGAACTCGGCACAGGCGCCGGAATAGGTGCCGGCCTCGGTGACCGTGAACTCGATCTCGTTCGGCGGGCGGCCGTGACCGAAGTCGATGAGGTCGCGCTTGATGAGGAACCGGGGCACGTAGAACGAGTGGTTCACGTCGTGGGTGACGAGGACAAGCCGGACGGGCTCGCCGACCGGCACGGCCAGGATCGCCGGCTCCTCGGCGGATCCGGTGTCCGAGGCCCCGTTGGCGTAGCGGAAGGTCCACTGCCACTGGAAGCCCTCGACCTCGATCGTCTCCGGGGCATCGGCGCGCGCCTCGACCCGACCCAGCGTGATCATGCTGAACGTGAAGAGGATGAACACGATCACCGTCGGGATGATGGTCCAGATGATCTCGACCGTCGTGTTGCCATGGAGCTGCTCCGGGAGGACGTCGTCACCCGGCTTGCGCCGATACCGCACGACGGCGTACAGGATGAAGCCCTCGACGCCAACGAAGACGATCACGGCCAGGGCCAGCACGAGCAGGTAGAGGTTGAAGACCTCCTCCCCGACCTCGGTGACCGGTTGCGGCGGCAGCATGCAGCCGCCGAGCAGCGCGATGACCGCGAATCCGCCGCCGAGGCGGCCGATCGTCCGCAATCGGCTTCCGGACCCGGTTGACTGCATCAACTCGTTCTCGCGGCTCCTGGCGTCCAGCGTGGCGAAGGGCGCGCGTCAGGCACGCACCTCACCGGTGGGCTGAGCGCGACACGAGCCGCATTGTAGCGAAGGGCAGGCGCGCGATGCGACGTGCGCCGTCCGCACGGTTTCAGCCCTGCTCGGGGCAGGCGGCCTCCTCGTACGGCAGGAGCGGTCGCACGATGACCGCGTAGCGATCGGTGCCATCGGTGGTCCACTGCGTCACCTGGGATGCGCCGGCAAGGTCTGCCATCCACGCGGCGGCCGCCTCGCCCTCGACGACGCCACATCGGGTGCCGTTGCCGAAGAACTCGACCTCGGTGCCGAAGGTGGCCGGGTCATCGGCGGTCGGCCAGTCGTGGACGTCTTCCGGAATCTCCGCGTCCACCGGCTCGCCGGTGGCATCGCGGACGTACAGGCGGAGCGCATCGGCCTCATAGGGGCGCCATCCGTCGGTCTCCCATTGCTCGGCCGGGACAGCGGTGTCGATCGTGAGGAGCGCTTCGTTGAGCTCCGCGAGGAGGCGATGGGCCTCGACCTCGGCCGAGGTCATCCCCGGCGGCAGCTCCATGTCCGGGCTCACCATGCCGAGCGCGTAGACGGTGACCGTGACGTCGCGACCGGCGGCGTGCAACGTGAACACCGTGTCGGCGCAATCGGCGCACATCGCGGCCGCGCCGCGCAGCTCCGCGTCGGTCGTGAACAGCCCGGTGTCCTCGACCGCCTCGAGCACGGTCTGCACGCCGTCGGGCGTCAGGGTGCGTTCCTGGAGCGCCGGGAGGGCGGGGCCCGGGAAGATGGCAGCGACGGCGCCCTGCACGATGACCCGCCCATCGCCAAGCATCACGAAGCTCGGCATCGAGGTCACCGCGAGCTCCACGGGCATCAGGCCGCCCTGGCTGCTGACCACGAGCACGGCTGAGTCGCCATCGGGGTGCTCGATCCCGTCGCCTGAGCTTGGCAATGGCAGCGAGGGGGTCGGTGATCCCGAGGGGTTCACGCTCGGTGTGGACCCCGCGTTCGCGCAGGCGGCCATGACGAGGAACAGGCCGGCCAGGCCAGGGGCGGTTCTTCTCATGGGCCCTTGGACGCCGCGGGCCGTCCGCCGGTTCCGGCACATTGGGCCCAGAATGAGACCGATGCGACGCCTGGCCCTCCCGATCGCCACCCTGGCCGCCTCGATGGCCGTGCCGGCCGTCGCGCTCGGGCACGGGGCCGAGGCCCCAGCCCCCGTGCTGCCCGACGTCCTGTTCGCGTGGCGCCTCGATCCGCTCGCGCTCGCACTGATCGCGTTCAGCGCGGCCGCGTACCTGTGGGCCGTCCGGCGGGTAAACGTCGCGCACCCGGGCAATCCGCATCCGCGCCACCGCACCTGGTTCTTCCTTGGGGGGCTGGCCGCCATCGGCGTGGCCCTCCTGTCGCCGATCGAGGCCTACGAGGGCCTGCTGTTCAGCGTGCACATGGTCCAGCACATGCTGCTCCAGCTCGTCGCCGCGCCCCTGCTGCTCGCGGGAGGACCGATCACCCTGGCGCTGCGCGCGTCGGCCCCGCCCGTCCGCCGCCGCATCCTCGCGGTCCTTCAGAGCCGCGTGGTGCACGCCATCTCGTTCCCGCTGGTGGCGTGGCTCCTCTTCGCGGCCGCGAACTGGGGCTGGCACTTCAGCACCCTGTACGACGATGCGCTCGAGAGCACGGCGCTCCACTACGTCCAGCACGCGACGCTGCTGGCGTCCGCCCTCCTGTTCTGGTGGCCTGCGATCGGGGTGGATCCGTCCCCCTGGCGGCTCCCGCACCCGGTGCGGCTGCTGTACCTCTTCCTCGCCTTGCCCCAGAGCTCGTTCCTGGGCATCGCCATCATGGAGGCGCCCGCTGTGCTCTACCCGCACTACGTCACGAACGGCCGCTCGTGGGGCATCAGCCCGATCGACGACCAGGCGCTCGGAGGCGTGATCATGTGGACCGTCGGCGACATCGCGTTCCTGATCGGGATGGCCGTGGTGGTCTGGTTGTGGGTCCGCCACGAGGACCGGCGGACCGAGCACCTCGATCGGCGGCTGGCGGCCGAACGCGCTGCCCGAGGCGAGGAGGCGTGGCGCCCGAACTCGCCACCCGGAACCTGACCGGCGATGCTCAGCCGAGGGCGAGCGGCACGCGCAGGATCGCGTCGGCGGCGACGGCCGCGAAGAGCAGGGTGAGGTAGCTGATCGAGTAACGGAACAGGCGGATGGCGGCACGGCCGTCGGCCGCATCGGCCCGCAGGCGGATGGCTCCCCAGAGGAAGAAGACGCCGAGCACGGTCGCGGCGACCAGGTAGATCAGGCCCATGCCGGCGGCCGGAAGCAGGAGGAAGCTCACGGCGACCAGGGCGATCGTGTAGAGCACGATCTGGCGCGCCGTCTCAGCCTCCCCGCGCACGACGGGCAGCATGGGAACTCCAGCGGCCTCGTAATCGCCCCGGTAGCGAAGCGCGAGCGCCCAGAAGTGGGGCGGGGTCCAGTAGAAGACGATCCCGAACAGCACGAGTGCCGGCAGCCCCACCTCGCCGGTCACCGCCGCCCACGCCACGAGCACCGGAACACAACCGGCGGCGCCGCCGATGACGATGTTGTGAGGCGTCGTGCGCTTCAGCCACATCGTGTAGACGAAGACGTAGAACGCCGTGGCGCTCAGCGCGAGCACCGCCGAGAGCAGGTTGACCGTCAGCGCCAGGAAGGCGAACGCAACGACGGAGAGCCCGATCCCGAAGGACAGCGCGCGGCCGGGGCTGACGGCATGGCGCGGCAGCGGACGGTGACGGGTGCGGCGCATGATGTCGTCGATGTCGCGGTCGACATACATGTTGATCGCGTTCGCGCCGCCGGCCGCCAGGGTGCCGCCCAACACGACAGCGGCGACGAGCCACAGCGACGGCACACCGCCGTTGGCGAGCACCATCGTCGGTACCGTCGTGACCAGCAGCAGCTCGATGATGCGTGGCTTCGTGAGCGCGATGTAGCTGCGAGCCGTGTCGATCGGGCCCGACGCATGGGTGCCAGGAACGCGCCGCAGCACCTCCGTGGCGCGCAGGCGCCGGCTGGCAAGTGCGAGCCATGTCGCGAGACCGAACAGGGCCGCACCGACCGCCAGGTGCGGGACGACGAAGAGCGCGGACAGCCGCGAGACCACGTTCAGGCCGCCAAGCGCGATCTCGACCACCACCAGCACCACCATCAGCGTGGCCAGGCGGCGTGGCAGGACCGCCTCGGTCGCTCCGCGCACGGCGAGCCACGTCCAGGTGACGGCGGCGGCCACCACGATGCTCATGAGCCGATGCGCGAGCATGACGGCCTGCTCGCTGCCGGCGACCGGTGGGAGCAGGGAGCCGTTCATGAGAGGGAAGTCGCTGAACGCGAGCCCCGCGTGGTGGCCGGTCACCCACGACCCGAGGAGCATCTGGCCGAAGATCGCGATCGCCGTCAGGGTCGTGACACGGGTGAGCGCCGGACGCATGCTCGCCGCGGGCATCGGGCCGTTGGACGCGCGCTCGGCGATGAAGATCGTCGCGCCAAAGACCGTCAGCGCCATCGCGAGATGCGCGGTCACCAGCTCGGCGGCCAGGCCCTGGAGCACGACCGCTGCCCCCAGGAGCGATTGGACGATCACCAGGACCCCGGCGATGACCGCGGCTGCCAGCAGCGGACGATCGCGACGGCGGTCGCTGAAGACCGTGATGAGCGCCACCGCACCGACCAGCGGGCCGACGAAGACCGCGGCAATGAGCCGGTGGGTGTGCTCGATCCAGGCGTTCAGGTCGGCGGGCGGCACCCAGTCGCCGAAGCAGAGCGGCCAGTCCGGGCAGCCGAGTCCGGAATCGGTGGCGCGCACGAGACCACCGGCCGCGATGAGGACGAACGTCGCGACGGCAGCGGCAACCGCAAGCTTGGCAAATCGGGTCAAATCGGGTTCCTCTCGCCGCTCGCGAGCCTCGGGCGAACGGGGTCGCGCCATGATAGCCCGCACCGAGCGAGATCGAACCCAATGCGGCCGGCCAATGCGGTCTCGTGAGACGATGCGCCCCGTGAGCGATGGTCAGGTCATTCAGGTGAACGTCTCCCCCGGCGGCGTTCCGAAGCTCCCGGTGCCGTCCGCGAACGTCACCCGATTCGGCCTCGATGGAGATGCACATCGCGATGACACGGTCCATGGTGGCCCGCATCGCGCCGTGTCGATCCTCGGAATCGAGGCGATCCGGCGTGTTGCCGCCGAGGGACACCCGATCGCGCCGGGGACGGCAGGCGAGAACCTCACCATCTCCGGATTCGATGTCTCGAACCTGGCGATCGGCACCCGCCTGGCGATTGGCGACGAGCTGGTGCTCGAGCTCTCGT
The DNA here is from genome assembly GCA_036560105.1 of Candidatus Limnocylindria bacterium. Classification (GTDB taxonomy): domain Bacteria; phylum Chloroflexota; class Limnocylindria; order QHBO01; family QHBO01; genus JACDBZ01. The sequence continues at coordinate 6,756 of DATBRU010000082.1, forward strand.
GGACGGCGAACCCATGCCGCACGATCCGTCACTCGTTCCGCGATCTGCGATTCGGCCGCCTGAGCGGTACCGCCCATCCGGCCGATGCACGCATGTACGCGCGCGTCGTTTCGGAGGGCACCGTGCGGCCGGGTGATGGCATCCGGATTCTGCCCGCGGACGGTCACGAGGCCGACAACGCGTTCCTGGCGAACAGGCTCGACCAGGCGGAGGCGGCGTCGGCGCTTGCGGTGTGGCGCGCTGCTGCGGAGGCGGGGCTCGACGTCAGCATCGCCGACGATGGGGACCTGGCCATGGCCGCCGCTCCGGACATGCCGGGCCCGCTCTTCAACCTCGCGCTCGGCTTCGCCCACCTTCCCAACCTGCTCGATCGGGCGGTCTCGCACTTCGAGGCCCACCGCGTGACCGGCTGGGTCTGGACCGATGAGCCCCCATGGCCCGATGCGATCCTCGATTCGACGGCCGTGTCAGTCTCGATGGATGTCGACGCGGGGCACGGCGCAAGCCGTCCGGACGGCCTCGTGGTGCGCGAGCTCGGACGGCACGAGGTGGGCGCATGGTCGGCGGTGATCGCCGCCGCTGCCGACCTCGCCCCGCGCGAGGCGGACGCCTTCGCCGCGCTCGAGCCGCGCCTCGCGCTCGCGGCCCACCACCACCGATTCGTTGCCGAGCTCAACGGCGCCCCGGTCGGGGCGGGCAGCCTTCACGTCCATCACCACGTCGGCTGGTTGCGGACCGGGACGGTGCTGCCGGCGCATCGGGGCCAGGGCATCCAGCGCGCCATGATCGAGGAACGCCTCGCTCACGCAGCCCGGCTCGGCTGCGACCTGGCGGGCTCCCTGGCGAACGTCGACAGCTCGTCGGCGCGCAACCTCGAGCGGGTCGGCGGGCGCGTCGTGGCGACCCGCGGGCGCTACCGGGTCGTGCCCGCGACCTGAGCCAGGCGACGCTCGGCGGCGCGTGCCTGCGGCACGTGACGGAGCGCGGACGGCAGTACCGGCAGGGCTCGACGGCTGACAGCGGCCAGACGGACGATCCCGCGTTCGCGCCCCAGCGACCAGCCGATGCCGTACTGGCGCCGGATCGACGGTCGCAGGGTCGCAAGCGACACCAGGTGCGCGGCATCCCACGCGACGCGTGGAACCCAGGGCCACGGATAGAGCACGGTCCGTGCGATGTCGCGCGCGGCCGGCGTCACCCGCACGCGACCGTCCTCGATCATCCCGTCCATCCATTCCCGGAGCCCACCCACGGTCGACGGGAGGTTGCCGATGGGCACTCCGAGAGCGACAGCGACGCGCCCGGCCTCGTCGTGATAGGCCTGCTCCTGGTCAGGGCGCAGCGGACCCACGAACCGCCCGTAGACGCGGAGCGCCGTGTCGACCAGGGTGGCATGGACCCAGAGCAGAGCCTCCGGGTCCAGCGCGGAGTAGGCTGCGCCGTTCTCCGGCAGCCGCCCACGAACCGCCGAATGGATGGCGTTCAACCGACGGATCGTCGATTCGGCCTCCGTCCGCGTGCCGAAGACGACCTCGAAGCTGCTCGTCAACGTGCGCAGTAGCCGGCCGAAGGGGTCCGTGGCGTAGGTTGAGTGCTCAGCCACGCCGGCCGCGACCACCGGGTGTGCGGCCTGCAACAGCAATGCACAGGAACCACCGGCGAGGACGATCAGCTCGCGGTCCACGAGCCAGGCGGCGCTGCCAGGCCCGAAGAGGCCCGCAGCCTCGGCGTGGAGGTCACTGGGCGGGGTGGGCATTCGGCCCCATCGTAGATCACGGCTCCCGCCATAATCGGTGGCCATGGAGATCGAGATTCAGCCGTTCACCGGCGAGCCGCGCGCGTTCCTCGAGGCGGGCGAGCTCTCCTTCGCCGAGCAGGTCCACGACGAGGACCTGGTTCATTGGATGGCCACGTTCGAGGCCGATCGGGCCATCACGGCGCTCGATGGCGATCGGATCGTCGGCACCGCCGGAATCTTCAGCTTCGAGCTCACGGTGCCGGGCGCGTCTGTACCGGCGGCAGGCGTCACCATCGTCGGGGTCCATCCCACCCATCGGCGCCGCGGGATCCTGCGCCGCATGATGCGCTCCCAGCTGGACGCGATCCACGAGCGCGGCGAGCCGATCGCCATCCTCTGGGCCAGCGAGGGCAACATCTATCAGCGCTTCGGCTACGGGCTGGCATCCCTCCATGCCGGCATCCGGCTGGCGCGGGATCGGAGCGCGTTCCGGCACTCGCTCGAGACATCGGGAAGCGTCCGATTCGTCGAGCCGGACGAGGGGATGACCCGCTTTCCGCCGATCTACGACTCCGTGCTGCCCGACCGACCCGGATTCTTCGCCCGTTCGGCCACGTACTGGGAGCACGAGTTCTTCCCGGATCCGAAGCACTGGCGACGCGGCGCCGGGCCGGCCTTCCATGTCATCCACGAGGCGAACGGGACGGCCGATGCGTACGCGCGGTACCGGATCAAGGAGAAGTGGGAGAGCGCCGGGCCCGAATCGAGCCTGCAAGTGGTCGAGGTCATGGGGACCACCCCGGCTGCCGAGCTCGCGATCTGGCAGTTCCTCCTCGGCGTCGATCTCATCGGCGAGATCGAGACCTGGAACCTTGCGACCGACGACCCGCTGCTGCTGAACATCGCGGAGCCACGGCGGCTCAAGATGGAGATCGGCGACGGCCTCTGGCTGCGGATCGTGGACGTCGCCGCGGCGTTGGCCGCGCGTCGGTATCGGGGCGATGGCAGGGTCGTGATCGAGCTCACCGACGAGTTCTGCGGGTGGAACGCCGGGCGATGGGCACTCCGGGTGAGCGATGGGTCACCCCGCTGCGAGCCGACCACCGATGCGGCCGATATGGAGTGCGACGTGACCGACCTCGGGGCCGCCTACCTTGGCGCCTTCAGCTTCGCTCAACTGGCCGCCGCGGGCCGGGTGCGCGAGCTCGCCCCCGACGGGGTCGCCAGCGCGGATCGGCTCTTCCGAACCGATCGCGCACCATGGTGCCCAAGGGTCTTCTGACGCCCGATATACTCCGCGCGATGCGGCAGCGGTCGGCGAGGCACGAGCGTTCCTGGCAGCGCGGAATGGCGCGCGGCCTGCTTGCCGTGCAGGCGGTCACGATCGTCGCCCTCGTCGCGTTCCTCGCCATGGCGCCGCACGTCCGCGCGGCCGGCGGACAGACCGAGATCACGTCGCAGGGACCGCTGACCCGGATCATCATCACCGGCGATCTGAACTGCCAGGTCGCCCACCAGGCCGACGCGAGCCTCGAGTTCTTCGACGGCATCAACGACCTCGGAGCGTGCGGCACGTTCCTCGCGTTCGGCGGGACCCTGTTCGGACCGGAGTCGGTGCCGGCGGGTTCCACCGGCGCTACGCCGTGGACGCCGACGGGCCAGGCGCC
>DATBRU010000083.1:0-3443 GCA_036560105.1 Candidatus Limnocylindria bacterium
AGCGGCTGGCCGGAGGCCTTCGGCGCCGGCTGCGGTGGCGAAGCGGAAGGACAGCTCAACGCCGATGGCAGCTTCGGCACTCGCGCCGATGTGGAGCTCGACTTCAACTGCGGCGACCTCGCGGTCGGCATGGGCGACGGCACCGACTGGAGCGTGGACGCGCGGTACGCCGGCGACTCACGCCCGGAGGTGACCCCCGGCGACGGCTCGCTTCGGGTGCACGCCGAAGGCGACGGGTTCCCGTTCGGAGAGGGTCGCCAGGAGTGGTCGGTCACCCTTCCGACCGAATCCGAGCTGGCGCTGAGCATCGAGGCGAACGCGTCGTCGAGCACCCTCGACCTCGCGGGCGGCAGCTTCAGCGAGATCGACCTCGACACGAACGCGGGCAGCGTGACCCTGGACCTCTCCGGCACGACGGCGGACGACCTGCGGATCGGGATGAACGCCGGATCGATGGCACTCACAGCCGACGACGAGACCTCGTTCACCGCATCCGTCGAGATGAACGCGGGCTCCATGGAGCTCTGCATCCCCGACGGTGTCGCCTTCGCGATCACCCTCGAGGAGAGCAACATCACGTTCAGCCACAACCTCGACGACAGCGGCCTGAGCCGCAGCGGCGACACGTGGCGCGGAGGCTCGGGCGCCGAGACGATCACCCTGGGCGTCCAGGGCAACGCGGCCAGCTTCACGCTCAATCCTGATGGAGGATGCTCATGAACCGTCGGCTGTACCGATCGCGCACCGATACGATCATCGGCGGTGTCGCGTCCGGCCTAGCGCACTACATGAACGCCGACCCGGCGCTGGTGCGCATCGCGTGGGCCATCCTCGTGCCGCTGACCGGCGGGATCGCGTTCCTGGGCTACATCGTGGGCTGGATCGTCATCCCCGAGGAGCCGAGGGGCGCACCGATGCCCGTCGCCGCGGCGACCACGGGCGACCTCGGCACGGTCGCTGGCGAGGCGACGACCGAGCCCACCACGTGGACCCCGCCCGAGCCGGAGACGCGGTCATCGGCTGGCGGGAACGCCGGCATCATCGTGGGCCTGGCGCTCGTGGCGTTGGGCGCATGGTTCCTGCTGCGCGACTACCTGCCCTCGATCGACTGGTCACTGGTCTGGCCGGTCATCATCGTCGGAGTCGGCGTGCTGATCCTCGTCGGCGCGATGCGTCGCCGGGAGGGCTGATCGCCGGCCGAGTCTCAATCGGTTGAGGCGGATTCACCGGAAGCCCGTGCGGGGTGTCATTCCCGACATGCAGTGAGGACCTTGACGCGTGAGCGGCGCGCGAGGGCGCGACTCACGGGCAGGCGTCTTCAACAGAGTGCGGGAATCGCGCGCGAATCCGCCGTCGTGTGAATCGGCCTCGATACATCGAGGCGCGCCGCGCTGACGGCAGAGCGCCGAAGCGCCTCAGCCGCTGTCGGGCATCGGCCCTACCGGGAGGTCCTCCCGAGAGCGGCGGCGCTCCCACCAGGCCCGCCCGTACACCGCGAACAGCCCGGCCAGCGTCGCCGCGACCAGGCCCAGGAGCACCTTGACGCCACCGAGCGTCAGCAGCTCCGCGCGGTCGCCCTGGGGCGGATCGGGGAACTGGAACCCGAAGTTCCACGGCGGAAGGACGCGGGCCGCGTTGATGTACCAGTCCGGCATCGGCAGCGCGGAGCCGAGCGGGAAGATGAGCACGCCCGCCACGACGACGAGGACCAGGTAGCCGATCGCCAGGTCGCGCCACGCCGGCCGGCGCAGCAGCTCGTCAAGGCAGTAGGCGACCGCGATCATGGCGAACAGCACCGCGGTCAGGTAGTGGTAGGCGAACGTGGCACGCTCGATCCGGATCCACGGAACGAACTGGAAGGCGAAGGCCGTCACGATCAGGACGAGCGCCATCGAGCGGCGCTTCCAGGCGAGCACGGCGCAGGCGACGAGCGCGGGAATGCCGGCCCAGAACAGGATCGGGTTGCCGCCGTTGTAGATGACCGAGATGCGATCGGCGTCGAACGAGTCGCTGTGGAACCACGTCGGCTTGAGCATGAGCGGCCAGCTCCACCACGGGCTGGCGCTGTCGTGCCCAGCCTTGAGGCCGAAGTGGTAGCCGAACATCTGCGAATGGAGCTCGTCGACGGACCAGCCGTACCCGGGGCCGCCGCCGATGGCCCAGTCGTGCCCGAGCTGGAGGTAAGGGATGTAGCTCAGGCCGTACACGAGGAGCGGGATGACGATCAGGCAGGCACCCATCCACGGCCAGGAGAAGCCGCCCATCTCACCCGGCTCGAACCAGCGCGCGTCCGAGCGGGGGTTGCGGATCGAAAGCCCGGCGCGCCACACGACGAGCACCGCGGCCACGCCGAGCATGATCCACACCGGCCAGCCGACCTGGGCACCGCGCGCGAGCAGGCCGAAGACGTACTCGATCGCGTTGCCCGGGGTGCGAGCGTCGGGAACCTGGTCGAAGGCGAGCACGAACGCCAGGCCGATGCCGGTGAGCACGAGCGCGGTGGCCGTGAGCGCGCTCAGCGCCTCCCGCCCGTCGATCCGGATCGGACGAACCCAGGTGATGGCCAGCGCGAGCGCAGCGATGCCGAGCATCACGAGCAGGAACGGCCACGGTGCCCCGATGGCACCGATGACCAACGCCAGCATGGCGAGCACGACGAGCACGAGACGCCCGAGGTGCGAACGGGCGAGCACGAGCACGACCAGCCCGGCCATCGCGTAGAAGCCGACCCACTTGCTCGCCGCGGCCAGGCCGATGAGGACGCCGACCAGCGGCAGCATCCACCACGCGGAGCGCGCCCATCGGCCGGACCAGATCTGCCAGAACGCGACGTAGGCGGCCACGATGAAGGTCGCCACGAAGATGTCGTTCATGCTGATCCGGCTCATGACGAAGCTCATGCCGTCGACGGCAACGAAGCCCGCCGCCAGTAGGCCGATGCGACGGCGGCCGAACATCGTTGCCGACAGCAGGTAGATGAGCCCGACCAGGAGGGAGCCGAAGATGACGCCGGCGATGCGCCAGGCGAACGCGTTGGATCCGACGTCGATCGTGACCAGCTGCGCGTCGGCGGTGCTCACGACGAGCCGTCCGGCGTCGTCGGCCTGAGCGGTCGAGGCGATGTCGAATGCCATCGCCAGCGCCGAAGCGGGGAGCGGCGTCGCGTCGTAGGCGGCCATGCCGATCGACCCGGAGCCGCGCGACTCGAAGTGCGGCTCGACGGTCCAGACCTCGGGATCCCCGCCGGCCGTCGTGCCGGCCACGTACACGAGGTTGGCGATGCGCTGGTGGCCGATGAGCTCCGGCGCGCCCGGCAGCGGGACGAGCCCCATCACGCACGGGTCGCCGCTGCATCGGCCGTTCGATCCGTCTCCGTCGAGGACGGCCATCCCGCCGGCCGTGGCCGGATGCTCCTCGGTGGCCTCGAGCGCGCCCGTCAGCGC
>DATBRU010000084.1:0-2263 GCA_036560105.1 Candidatus Limnocylindria bacterium
ACGTCGTAGTCGGCGATCAGCCGATCGACGTTGTCGGGGCCGAGTCGCTCGACATGCTTGACGACCACCGTCTCGGGATTGAGACCCCGCAGCGTCAGCTCGGCGGAATCGACCTTGCGCATCCCGACTCGATCGACGCCATGCAGCACCTGGCGCTGGAGGTTCGACTCGTCCACGACGTCGTCGTCCACGAGGCCGATCGTGCCGACGCCGGCGGCGGTCAGGTACAGGGCGATCGGCGAGCCGAGGCCACCTGCCCCGATGAGCAGGACGCGGGCGTCGAGGAGCCGGCGCTGGCCCTCCTGCCCAATCTCGGGGATGAGGACCTGGCGTGAGTACCGGCGCTGCTGTGAGGGCGTCAGGATGGGGGTCGGCTCGTCCCACGGCCCACCCTTCACCTTCCAGTCGGTGATCGGTGCCTTCATGCTGACCACGTTCGTGTACCCGAGGCGGGCCACGTATTCGGCGGCTCGCGCCGATCGGCCGCCGACGGCGCAGTACAGCAGGAGCGGGGCATCTCGATCGGGGGCCACCTCGGCGATGCGACCGGGGACTTCGGCGAGGGGGACGTGCGTCGCACCCGCCACGTGCCCCGCGTCCCACTCGAATGGCTCGCGCACGTCAATCACGGAAAAGCCCTCGCGAGACAGTCTCACCGCCTCGGCGGCATCGACCTCGCGGAACGTCGGTTGCATCGTCACCTCGTCATCATCGCATCGCGGCGGCAGACGGTCACGGCGCCGACCCGCCGCCGCTGGCATCGCCAAGGATCTCTGCCTCATCGGGCCAGGCCGTCGGCCCACCGCTGACGGCTCCCAGCAGGACCTTGTACCCCAGCAGGGCGCACTTCAGGCGGGCCGGCCCGATGGGCACGCCGAGATCGGCGACGACGCGCTTCGGGTCGAGCTCACGCAGTTCGTCGATCGACATGCCCCGCAGGCCATCGGTCATGATCGATGCCGACGCCTGGCTGATCGCACACCCACGACCGTCGAAGGCCACGTCGATGACGCGATGCCCATCGGGGTCGAGATTGATGGTCATCGACAGCTCATCACCGCACGTGGGATTCGAATCGGCGAACCGCAGGTCCGCCGGATCCAGCACACCGCGGTTGTGGGGCTCGCGGTAGTGCTCGAGGATGAAGTCCCGGTACAGGTTGTCCATCGATCGCTCAGGCCGTGCCAAACACGCGCTGCGCCGCCCGTACCCCAGCCGCCAGGCGCTCGACGTCGTCGTGGTCGCTGTATACGTAGAAACTCGCGCGCGTGGTGGCCGGCAGGTCGTAGCGGCGCATGAGCGGCTGGGCGCAGTGGTGGCCGGCTCGAACCGCGACGCCCTCGCTATCGAGGACGGTGGCCACGTCGTGCGGATGGATGCCATCGACGACAAAGCTGATGACGCCGGCGTGCAGGTCCGGGTCCGCGGGACCCAGGAGTCGCACGCCCGGCACCGAGCCGAGGGTCTCCCACGCCGCGCTGAACAGGGAGCGTTCGTGGGCTCGCACATTGGCCATGCCGAGGGCCTCGAGGTAGCCGATGGCGGCCGCCAGCCCCGAGGCCTCGGCGATCGCAGGCGTCCCGGCCTCGAACTTCCATGGCACCTCGTTCCACTCGGCGCCGTCGAGGGTCACGCTGCGAATCATGCTGCCGCCGGTGAGGAACGGAGGCATGGCATCGAGGAGATCGCGCCTCCCCCACAGGGCGCCGATGCCGGACGGACCGAGCATCTTGTGGCCGGAGAGCGCGGCGAAGTCGACGCCCAGGGCGTTCACGTCGACGGGCATGTGCGGCACGCCCTGGGCCGCATCCAGGACCACGATGGCGCCGGCCTCGTGCGCCATGGCAGCGATCCGGGCGACCGGGTTGATCGTTCCGAGCGCGTTGCTCACCTGGCTGATGGCCACGATCCTCGGCCGCCGCGCGAGATGGCGCGCCACGTCGTCGAGGTCGAGGCGACCGTCGTCGGTGAGCTTCACGTGGCCGAGCTCGGCCCCTGTCTCGGCCGCCAGCTGCTGCCACGGCACGAGGTTGGCGTGGTGTTCCATCTCGGTCGACACGATGAGATCGCCGGCGGCGACGTTGGAGCGGCCGTAGCTGTACGCGACGAGGTTGAGCGCCTCGGTCGCGTTGCGCACGAAGACGACCTCGCGCGCGCTCGACGCGCCGATGAATGCTGCCACGGCCGCCCGGGCGCCCTCGTATCGCGAGTCGGCGTCAACGCTCAGCTCGTAGATCCCGCGGTGCACGTTCGCGTAGTGGTG
>DATBRU010000085.1:0-9115 GCA_036560105.1 Candidatus Limnocylindria bacterium
CGGCACACGGCCGCTGGTCATCCCGAGCGCCCGGAGCGTCGCGACGCGGCGGCCGCTGGGGTTCTCGACGCATCGGGCGATGCGGTCGTCGTATCGGACGTCGACGCGGCGACAAACGAGGAGCTGCGCCTCGTTCACGACCCGGCATACCTGGAGCTGCTCGCCGATGCGGACGCCCAGGGTGGGGGATGGCTCGACCCCGACACGTACCTGGTGCCTGGTTCGTGGATGGTCGCACGGCTGGCGGCAGGCGCCACGATCCAGGCGGCGCGTGCCGTCGCCGCCGGCGAGGCCAGGTTTGCCTTCGCCGTGGTGCGGCCGCCGGGCCATCACGCGGCGTCCGGCCGGGGCACGGGCTTCTGTCTGCTCAACAACATCGCCGTCGCGGCCGCTGCCCTGCGGGCGGACGGGGTCGCGCACCGCATCGCCATCGTGGACTGGGATGTGCACCACGGCGATGGCACGCAGGCCATCTTCGATGCGGACCCCGACGTGTTGTACGCATCCACGCACCAGGCTCCGTTCTACCCCGGCACGGGCGCTGCGGTCGATCGCGGCACCGGAGCGGGTCGCGGAACGAAGCTCAACCGACCGCTGCTTGCCGGCGACGGCGACGAGGCGTTCGTGGCGGCATGGCGCGAAGAGCTGCTGCCGGCCGTCGAGGAGTTCAGACCGGACGCCATCCTCGTCTCCGCCGGATACGACGCTCATGCGGCCGACCCCCTCGCCGGGCTCGATGTGACCGAGGCCGGATACGCAGCTGTCGGGCATGAGCTCGGCGCCGCGGCCGCCCGCCTCGGACTCGGCGGTGTGACCCTCACGCTCGAGGGCGGGTATGACCTCGCAGCACTGCGAGCCAGCGTCGCCGCGTCGGTCCTCGGCATCCTGCGCGGGTCTGAGGAGGCGTGATCCCGGTCTATACTCGGGCCGGTTCGAGCATGGAGGGGATCGTGGCCCGGCCCACACCCATCGAGACAGCACTCGCCGGTGATCCGGAGCCCGCCGCGGCCTCGGACGCCGATGTGGCGCGGCGCCCGGGTGGGCTCGAGCATCTGCTCGTCATCAGCGGGCTCTCCGGGGCCGGAAAGAGCCAGGCGAGCAAGCTGTTCGAGGACCTCGGCTACTCCGTGGTCGACAACCTTCCGCCGGCCCTGCTGGACGCCTTCCTCGAGCTTCGGCGTGCCGATCCGGAGCAGTATCGACGGGCGGCGCTCGTGCTCGACATCCGCGCCGGTGACCCAGCTCCGGCGATCGAGCACGCGGCGAAGGCACTCGACGCCGAGGGCGCGCGCCTCGAGCTCGTCTACCTCGAGGCATCGGACGGGACCCTCGTCAGCCGCTTCAGCGAGACGAGGCACCGGCACCCGCTCCAGGCGACGCGCAGCGGCGTGCAGGCGAGCATTGCCGAGGAGCGGCGACGGCTCGCTCCGACGCGAGAGCTGGCCGAGCACGTCATCGACACGACCGGGCTCTCGATCGCCCAGCTCAAGGAGCGGCTGTTCTCGATCCTTCCGCGCGAGGCGGCGGGTCACGGCCTGCGCATCGACATCGTGACGTTCGGGTTCAAGTATGGGATCCCGCTCGAGGCGGACCTCGTGTTCGACGTGCGCTTCCTGACGAACCCCTACTGGGATCCCGAGCTCAAGCCACTCTCCGGCCTGGAGGACAAGGTCCGCGACTACGTCATGGGCCAGCCGGCCGCCAACCGCTTCATCGAGCTCGTCGTCGAGCTGCTCGAGCTCACGGCGCCCGCCTATCGCGCCGAGGGCCGTGAGCAGCTGAGGGTGGCGCTCGGCTGCACCGGCGGCTATCACCGATCGATCGCGCTGGCCGAGGAGCTGGGGCGCAGGCTCGGTGAGCTGCCGGACGCATCGGTCGAGATCTTCCATCGCGAGCTGGAGCGCTAGGACATGCAGATTCCGCGCTGGCTGTATCCGGGCATGCACCTCAAGCGCTGGCTCGTGCTCGCCTTCCTGGGGATCGTCGTGCTCGGGCTCGGTGCCGCGATCTTCATTCGTGACCTCTATCGGGCCACCGACGCCGACACCATCCCGATCATCTACTGGCTCACCGGAGCGTGGCTGGAGCCTGAGGTCCGCGCGGTTCTCGTGGCGCTGCTCGGCGGGATCCTCACCGTCATCGGCATCTCGGGCCTGATGCGCTCGGTGGTCTCTCCGTTCGTCGGGCGCGGCGACAGCGTGATGGAAGTGCTCTACACCAAGCGCTATCTCGCCCGGGGTCCGCGGATCGTCGCATTGGGGGGCGGTACGGGCCTCTCCACGCTCCTCCGCGGACTCAAGGGCTACAGCGCCAACATCACCGCCGTGGTCGCGGTCGCCGATGACGGGGGCAGCAGCGGCCAGCTTCGCCAACAGCTCGGGATCGCGCCACCGGGTGACATTCGCAACTGCATCGCCGCGCTGGCCGACGCCGAGCCGCTCATGACCCAGCTCATGCAGTACCGCTTCCCGGCCGGTTCCGGGCTCGACAATCACGCGTTCGGGAACCTCTTCATCGCCGCCATGACCGCAGTGACCGGCGACTTCGAGGAGGCGGTGCGCGAGTCGAACCGTGTCCTCGCCGTCCGTGGCCAGGTGCTCCCTGCGACGAGCGTGCCACTCAACCTGTCCGCTCGCCTGGCCTCGGGCCGCCATCTCTATGGGCAGGTCGGCATCGCGACCGCGACGGAGCGGATCGAGCGCGTCTCGATCGAGCCGGCCGATGTCCGCGCCAATGGCGAGGCCCTGGAGCGGATCCTCGAGGCCGAGCTGATCGTGCTCGGCCCGGGCAGCCTCTACAGCAGCGTCCTGCCGAACCTGCTCATCGACGACGTGCGGGATGCGCTGGCGGCGGCCTCCGGACTGGTCGTGTACGTCTGCAACGTCGCCACGCAGGCCGGCGAGACCGATGGGATGTCGGCCTCCCAGCACCTCGCCGCGCTGTTCGACCACGTCGGCGAGGACCTCGTCGACTGCGTCGTCATCAACCGCAACGCCGCCGCTCGCCGGCCGGAAGGATGGAAGGCGGAGCCGGTCGAAGTCGATGTCCGGCGCCTCGAGGAGCTGCACGTGGTCGTGGTGGAGGAGGACGTGATCGACGTCGCGAACGCTCACCGTCACGATCCCGCCAAGCTCGCGACCGCGCTCATGCGCCTGCTCCAGGAGGACCGCGTGGAGCGGCCCAGGCGCCGGCGCCTCGGCCGCTCGAAGGCTCAGGCGTCCTGAGCGCTCCGGTCCTCCTCGCCGGCGAGGTGCGCGGCGAGCTCGCCCGGATCCATCCGGCGCGCGCCTGCGACCGTCGCGCCGAGCTGCTCGGCCTGCTGCACGGCACACCGAGCGGTTCATTTCGAACGCTCGACCATGCGGTGGCGCGCACCGCGGTGCACCTCGCGACGTCGCTCGGGATCGAGGTCGACCCGCCTCGTGCCGTCTCGCCATCCCATGCGAGAGCTGGCGGGCGACACCATCTCGTCGTCGAGCTCGAGCGCGATGAGCTCGGCGCATGGTCGTGGGCGGACGCGCCCGCATGCGATCAGCGCTCGTTCCTGCGCGGCGTGCTGCTCGGGAGGGGCTCGATCTCATTCTCCCCATCCGGGCCGCATGTCGAGATCGTGCTCGGTACCGATGCCGCCGCCTCCGAGCTTCAGGCCGCGCTCGCCACGCTCGACGTGCGCGCCCTTCGCTCCGAGCGTCGCGGCCGGTTCGTCGTGTACCTCAAGGGCCACGAGGAGATCGCCGCGCTGCTGAGGCTGGTTGGAGCCAACCGCGGCCTCCTTGAGCTCGAGACGCACCGGGTCGGGCGTGAGGTTCAGGCCAGGCTCAATCGGCTCGTGAACGCGGAGGAGGCGAACCTGGCCCGCACCGTGGCGGCGGCTGACAGGCAGCTGTCGGCGATCGTCCGGCTCGAACGATCCGGCCGGCTGGCGGCCCTGAGCGTCGATCTGCGCGAGACCGCCGCGATGAGGCGCCGCATGCCGGAGGCGGACCTCGATACCCTTGCGGCGGCCGTCGGCATCAGCCGATCGGCCGCGAATCATCGGCTGCGACGGCTGGTGGAGCTCGCCAGTGACGAGGAGGACTGATGCGCCGACCGGTGGTCGCCGGCAACTGGAAGATGAATCCGCCCACTGCCCTCGAGGCGGTCGACCTGGCGCGCGCGGTCGGCTCGGTCGCCGCGTCGCTTCCATCGATCACGACCGTCATCTGCCCGCCGACCGTCTGGCTGGAAGCCGTGGCGGGGCAGGCCGGATCGGTTGAGATCGGCGCCCAGACGATGCACTTCGAGGAGCGCGGCGCCTTCACCGGCGAGACGAGCCCGCTCATGCTCGAGGGCCTCGCTCGGTTCGTCATCCTCGGACACTCTGAGCGGCGGCAGTATGACGGTGAGACCGACGAGTCCGTCGGGCGCAAGGTTGCCAGCGCGGTCGCCCATGGCCTGCGGCCGATCGCGGCCGTCGGCGAGCGAGCGGAAGAGCGCCGGGCAGGGTCGACCGAAGCGGTGGTCGATCGACAGCTGCGGGCCGCGCTCGCTGGGCTCGACCGGCTCGCGGGGACAGGCCTGGTGATCGCTTACGAGCCGGTCTGGGCCATCGGCACCGGCGACGCCGCGTCGGGCGACGACGCCCAGGCCGTGGCCGCCCTGATCCGCTCCATCCTGCGCGAGATCGACCCCTCAGCAGCAGACGAGATCCCGATCCAGTACGGGGGCAGCGTCACCCCGGCCAACGCGGCCGAGTACTTCGGCCAGCCGGACATCGACGGAGCCCTGGTCGGAGGCGCGTCGCTCCTGACCGAGTCATTCGCCGGCATCCTGCGCGCGGCCGCCGCCGCATCGTGACCGTCGTCCTTGTCGTCCTCGATGGCTTCGGGCTCAACGAGGACCCGGCGCGCAACGCTCTCCTGACCGCCTCGATGTGGAACTGGAACCGGCTGGTCGACGAGTACCCGCACTGTCGCCTGGCGGCGTCGGGCGAGGCGGTCGGGCTGCCCGCCGGGCAGATGGGAAACAGCGAGGTCGGCCATCTCAACCTCGGCGCCGGCGCGCGTGTCCTCCAGGACCTGCCGCGCATCAGCCTGGCGATCGCCGATGGGAGCTTCTTCGACAACGCGTCGCTCCTCGGCGCCTGCCGCGCAGCGGTCGAGCGGGGGAGCCGCCTGCATCTCATGGGACTTGTCGGGCCCGGTGGCGTGCACGCGATCGACGAGCACCTCGTCGCGATGGTGGAGCTGGCGCATCGGTCGGGCGTCCCCGGCGCCCGGGTCCTCTTCCATGCCTTCACCGATGGTCGGGACACGCCACCGCGCTCGGCCGACCAATTCCTGCCCGCGCTCGAGGGGCGATTCGGCGATCGGGCCCGGGTCGCCACGGTCAGTGGCCGCTTCTACGCCATGGATCGCGACAACCGATGGGAACGAACCCAGCGAGCGTACGAAGCCATCGTGCATGCCGACGGCCTGCACGCGGGCTCGGCTAGCGACGCCGTCGCGGACGCGCATGCGCGCGACGAGAGCGACGAGTTCATCCAGCCGGCCGTCCTTCCCGCCGCTTCGCCAATCGAGCCGGGTGACGTGGTCGTTCACCTGAACTTCCGGGCCGATCGTGCCCGACAGCTGACGCGAGCCCTCGCCGTGTCGGACTTCATCGAGTTCGATCGCGCGCCGGTGCCTGGTCCTGTGGGCGTAACCACCCTCACCGAGTACCAGTCGCACGCTGAGCTACCCGTCACGGTCGCCTTTCCGCCCCTCGTGGTCGACTCGCTCGCCGCCCATCTCGCGCGGCTCGGCAAGCGGCAGCTCCATGTCGCCGAGACCGAGAAGTACGCCCACGTCACGTACTTCTTCAACGGGGGAGTGGAGGAGGCGTTCCCCGGCGAGGAGCGCATGCTGGTGCCGTCGCGGCGCGACGTCGCGACCTACGACCTCGCCCCCGAAATGAGCGCCGCGGCGATCACCGACCGGGTGGTCGAGGCGATCGAGGCGGGGACGTGGGACTTCATCGTCGTGAACTACGCCAACCCCGACATGGTGGGTCACACGGGCGTGTGGACCGCGGCAGTCGCCGCCGCCGAGTTCGTGGACGGCTGCCTCGGCCGCCTGGCGCGCGCTGCTCTCGGGACCGATGCGCCACTCGTCATCACCGCCGACCACGGCAACATCGAGGAGATGCGCGACGCGGATGGCAGGCCGCAGACCGCGCACACGACGTCACCAGTGCCGCTGGTCCTGGTGAGTGCATCACACGCGGGGGCGCGCCTCCGCGAAGGTGAGCTTGCCGATGTCGCTCCCACCTTGTGCGAGCTCATGCACATCCCACCGGGTCCGGAGATGCGCGGCGTCAGCCTCCTCGAGCCCTGACCCAGCCCTGGGCTGCCGACGTATATACGTATATACCCGCGACCGGCGACCCTTCTCTGCTAAACTGCGCCGGCCATGCAGACCGCGCTTCTTCTCGCCCAGATGATCCTCGCCGTGGCGCTCATCGCCTCGATCCTGCTGCAGCAGCGCGGGACGGGCCTGGGTGGCGCCTTCGGCGGTGAGATCACGGCGTATCGCAGCCGGCGCGGCATCGAGCGCACGCTCTTCCGCCTCACCATCGTGCTGGCCATCCTCTTCGTCGCGTTCAGCCTGCTCAACCTCCTCCCGCAGGCTTGATCCGCCGGCCTCACCGGGGCCTCGTGCTATCATCGGATGACGCACTCGGGACTTGTTCCGGGTGCGTGCGTGCCGAGGTGGCGGAATAGGCAGACGCGCTAGGTTCAGGACCTAGTGACCGCAAGGTCGTGTGGGTTCAAGTCCCTCCCTCGGTACCAGCCGAAACTGACGACGGGCCCAGGTGGCGGAATTGGTATACGCGTACGTTTGAGGGGCGTATGGGGAAACCCATCCGGGTTCAAGTCCCGGCCTGGGCACCACCACCGACTACTTCACCGATGCGCCGCTCGCCCCGCGCGAGCGGCGTTCGTGTATCCCTCGGGTACCATGCCGTAGCGGGCGGTTAGCTCAGCTGGTCAGAGCGCCTCGCTTACACCGAGGAGGTCGGGGGTTCGAGCCCCTCACCGCCCACCATCCGCTGTACGATGCTGCCGTCAACCCACCGAGCGCGAGGAGCACACGCCGATGCCACTCTGGGGCTGGATCGCCATCGCGGTCGTCCTGTTGATCGTTGCGTTCCTGATCTTCACGTACAACGGGCTGGTCCGCCTTCGCAACCAGGTCGATGAGGCGTGGAACCAGATCAGCGTCCAGCTCAAGCGCCGGCACGACCTGATCCCGAACCTCGTCAACGCCGTCAAGGGCTACATGCAGTTCGAGCAGGAGACCCTGACGCGGGTCACCGAGGCGCGCACCGCGGCCGTCACCGCCCAGCAGGCCGGACCGGCGAACGCGGGCCAGGCTGCCCAGGCGGAGAACTTCCTGACCGGCGCCCTGCGCCAGCTGTTCGCGCTGGTCGAGAACTACCCGGACCTGAAGGCCAACGAGAACGTCATGCAGCTCCAGGAAGAACTGACGACGACGGAGAACCAGATCGGGTTCAGCCGGCAGCACTACAACAGCACGGTGCGGGAGCTGAACACCTCGATCCAGACGTTCCCAGCCAACACTGTCGCCGGGATGTTCGGCTTCCGCGAGCGCGACTACTTCCAGATCGCCGAGTCCGACACGGCGGTTCCACAGGTCGACCTGAGCACCTCCTGAGCCGATGACCGGTGCGGCGCGCCCGGCGCCGACAACCTTCTATCGGGAGATCGCGCGCAACCGCCGCCGGAGCTGGATCCTGGTCGCGATCGTCGTCATCACCCTGGGCCTGTTGGGCGGGGTGATCGGCTATGCGACCGGGTTTGGATGGGGCGGCGTGGTCCTCGCCCTCGTCGTGGCGACCTTCATGAGCGTCGGCTCGTTCTACGCCGGCGACGCGCTGGTCATGGCCACCAGCGGCGCCCGCGAGATCGACCTGACCAAGACCCCGCCGGACCGATTCCAGCAGGTCGTCAACATCGTCGAGGAGATGCGCCTGGCGGGGGGCCTGCCACGGCCCCGGGTCTGGGTCATCGAGGACTCCGCGCCGAACGCGTTCGCGACCGGCCGCGACCCGGAGCATGCGAGCGTCGCGGTCACGACCGGCCTGCTCGACAAGCTCGACCGCGAGGAGCTCCAGGGCGTCATCGGGCACGAGATGAGCCACATCGGCAACCTCGACATCCGCTTCACGCTCCTGGTCGGCGTCCTGGTCGGCAGCATCGCGCTCCTTGCCGATTGGTTCCTGCGGTTCACATTCTGGGGAGGAGGAGGGCGTCGCAGCAGCAGCGATTCCGACCGCGGAGGCGGGGGAGCAGCGGCGCTGATCTTCACGCTTGCCATCGTGCTGGCCATCGTCGCGCCGCTCATCGGCCGGCTCATCCAGGCGGCGGTGAGCCGCAGCCGCGAGTCGCTCGCCGACTCGACGGCGGTGGAGATGACCCGCAACCCGCTCGGGCTGGCACGCGCGCTCCGCGCGATCAGCGATGACACCGAGGTCCTGGAGGTCGCCAATCGCGCCACGCAGCATCTCTACATCGTCAACCCGATCAAGAGCTTCGAGGAGCGGGCGAAGTCGCTGTGGGACACGCATCCGCCGATCGGCGAGCGGATCGCGGCGCTCGAGAACATCGCCGGCCAGCTGGGCGTGCAGCGGCCCGCGGGCTGAATGCCCCCGATCGTCGACGTGCGGCCGGCCGGGACGATTGATCCGGACCAGCTTCGGGCTCACGTCGTCCAAGTTTGGGGCGCGGACTCGGTCGTCGCACACGGCGAGGTGCTGCGCCCCGCGGAGCTGCCGGGCTTCGTCGCCCTGGATGGAGAACGGATCGCGGGCCATGCGTCATACCGCCTCCAGGCCGGTGGCTGCGAGCTCACGTCCATCGACGTCGATCCGCCGCGCCAGGGAGTCGGAACCCTGCTGCTCGATGCCGTCATCGGCGAGGCACGTCGGGCCGGCTGCGACACGGTGTGGCTCACGACTACGAATGACAATCTCGATGCGCTCGGGTTCTACCAGCGTCGCGGATTCCGCCTGCGCGCGCTTCGCCCCGGGGCCGTCAACCTAGCCCGGGACACGCTCAAGCCGGAGATTCCCCGGA
>DATBRU010000086.1:0-5424 GCA_036560105.1 Candidatus Limnocylindria bacterium
TCCCGCAGCCGGACGATGCGCGGGAAGCGCATCGCAAAGCCGGACCGATGCCGGGCCGATCGCATGATCCGATCGAACGCGATCTCGACCACCACCTCCGGCACGACCGTCCGATAACGTCCGAAGGCCTTCAGCGTGATCGACGTGAAACGCTCCGTCATGGCCGCGATCTCGGCATCGGTCAGGCCGGTGTAGGCCTTGCCGATGGTGAGCAGGCGACTGTCCGGTTCGCTTGTCTCGCGAACGGCGAACGTGTAGTCGCTCAGCACGGCGCGACGCTTCCCATGACCCCATTCGACTCCAACGACCACACAGTCAAGCGTGGCGAGCGCCTTCTTCAGCTTGAGCCACCCGAGCCCTCGTCGGCCCGGCAGGTAGACCGAGTCCGGGTCCTTCACCATGAGGCCCTCGTTATGCCGGTCGCGAGCGTCGTCGAACTGGCGATCTACGGCATCGGCGTCGCGCGCCGTCGAGAGGTGGGAAAGGAGCAGGCGCTCGCCGGTCCGCTCCGGCAGGCCCATGGCCTCGAGCGCCGCGCGGCGCTCGCGCAGCGGAACCTCGAGCAGATCGGATCCGGCACGGTGCAGCAGGTCGAAGGCGACGAGCACGACCGGCACCTCCTCCAGCAGCGCTGCCGACGGGCGCACCCGCCCGAGCCGTGTCTGGAGGGAGGCGAAGTCCCCGACGGCGCCCGAGCGCCACGGCACGAGCTCACCGTCGATGACGAGCGGCGCCTGCTCCGCGAGCCTCGGTGCCGCCCCGGCGATCTCGGGGAACGAGCGCGTCACGTCGTTGAGGTCGCGACTGAAGAGGGTCGGCCGTCCGTCGGCGAGCACGTGGAGCTGGACGCGAATGCCGTCGTACTTGTCCTCGATCCAGGCCTCCTCACCCACCCGGCGCATCACCTCGGCCGCGTCGGCCACCGGCGAGGCCAGCATGAACCTGACCGGCCGACCCACGTGGAGCGCCGCCTCGGCCAGCCCGCCGGATCGGGCCAGCTCGGCGGTCTCGCCGATCTCGCCGGTGAGCATGTGCGCGCGTCGAACCTGGTCAACCGGAGCTTCGAAGGCGGTCGCAATTGCCTCCTCGAGAACGCCTTCGCGAAGGCCGATGCGCGTCTCGCGCGACGCGATGCGGCCGATGAACCGAGCCTCGTCGCCGCTCGAGCTCTCGAAGAGCCCGGTCAGGAGCCCAACGCGCTCGTCGGTCGAACCCGCGGCTGCGATCGACGCAAACGTCTCCGCCACGGTCGCGACCGTCAGGCCCTGCCCGGGTCGGCCGCCAAGGAGCTCGCCCGCAGCGTCGCCGAAGTCGCTGTGGCGGAGGTAGGAGGCACGCAGCGTGTCCTCATCGGCGCCGGACGCGGTCGCCAAGGCGGCGCCCTGTTGGACCCATCCCATCCCAAGCTTCGCCGCCGGGTCAGCCAGCGGTCGTCCGGCGAAGAAGGTCACAGCGGCGACGAGGTCATTGGGCGGGAGCCCGCGCAGGTACGTCGCGAGGCGATCGCGCTTCGCATTCCTGCTCCGGGTCGAGCCGACCGCGGCGGCCACGTCCGCGAGATCGCGGAAGGGCGTCGAAGCGCGCGTCATGCAGCCAGTCTACGGATGCGCCGGCATCCGGCCTTGACCCACGGCGGGCCGAGTCCGATGCTGGACGCATGGTCTTTCCGTGGCAGCGACGCAACGTTCCGGAAGAGCTGGCCGATCGCGTCCCTCCGGGGCAGGTGCTGACGGACAAGTTCCCGGTCCTCCAGTTCGGTCGTGTCCCGAGCTATGGCGACCTGACCGCATGGGACTTCCGCGTCTGGGGGGAGGTGGCACACCCGTTCACCCTCGGCTGGGCCGAGTTCCGGAATCTGCCCGTCGCCGAGCAGGTCCTCGATATTCACTGCGTGACGCGATGGTCGAAGCTCGACACCCACTGGGAGGGTGTCGCCTTCAGCCACATCGCCGAGGTGGCACAGCCGTCACCCACCGCCCGCTTCGTCATCTTCCATGCCGAAGGCGGATTCACGTCGAACGTGCCGATCGAGACGGCGATGCGCCCGGAGTGCATCCTGGCCTGGTCGTACGATGGCGCGCCGCTCGAGCCCGATCACGGGTATCCGCTGCGCGCGATCGTGCCCGGCACGTACTTCTGGAAGAGCGCGAAGTGGCTTCGCGGCATCGAGTTCAGCACCGAGGACCGGCCGGGGTTCTGGGAGCGCAACGGCTACCACAACGATGCCGATCCCTGGAAGGAAGAGCGCTACTCCGGCTCCTGAGCTCCGTCGGCGTCGAGCTTCTTGGCACGCGCAATGAGCTCCGCTACGCGTCGGCCACCCTTGCGGCCGATCTCGCGAAAGTGCTCGCTCGAATAGCGCTCACTGACCGTCTTCCCGCCTTTGGAGCCGATCTCCTGGAAGAAGTCGGACCCGTAACGGTCGCGCGTGGTGTTGCCGCCCTTGCGCCCGGCCTCGCGGACGCTCATGGCTTCGTTGCGGGGCGGCTTTGGATCACTGGGCGCTGGTCGGCGCTCCGGCATGTGGAATCTCCCGTGCTTGCTGCCCCGGCGGAGAAGCAAGTTGCATACCGGCCGCTACAATGGCGCGCCGATGCACCCGCTCATGCGCAACGTGGTGATCGGCGTCGTTGGCCTGCTCATCGCCGCCGCGCTCACCGCGCTCGCGCTCGTCAACCGCGACTCCGACCTGTCGGTCCTGGCGCTGCTGGCGGCCGGCATCCTCGGCACCGCCATCGGGCTGTTCCTGTACAGCCAGGGCTGGATCTGGGGCAGCCGTGCCGCGCGGAGGCGCGAGGCCGGAGCATCGGTGTTCATCGGCGTCGGCGGCGGGCTGATGGCCATCGTCGCGGCGGTGGCCTTCGGGCTCCTCGTGATCCTGGTCCGCCTGTTCTATCTCGGCTGAGCCGTACCGCTGGTACGATTCGGCACCACCCCCCGCGAGCCCCCATCGTCTAGAGGCCTAGGACGCCACCCTTTCAAGGTGGAGATCACCGGTTCGAATCCGGTTGGGGGCACCACACTCGTTCGAGCCCGGCAAGCGCGGTCGTGTGCGCCCCTGACGGTGATTCGTCACCGTGCCAGATCTTCATGGGGTGACTGCTATCGAGCGTCATCGCGTCCGAACGGTCCCAATTGGCCCGTGACATTCATCCGGTGAAGATTCGGACGGTTGGGGAGGCGGATCGGCCCACAAGCGTCACCCGGTGAAGATTCGGACGGCCGGCGGCGTCAGATGTGGTTGATCTCCACCCGATCCCCGCAGTTGGGGCAATAGAGGAGGAGGAGCTTCGGGTCCTCGGGCACCGGGCGCCAGGCGTACACGTTCGCCTCGCCGATCTGCTCGCCGCAGCGCGGGCATTCGTACCCGAGGTCGAGCCACTGGTCACGCGGGACGTTCTGACGGCCCATCAGCGCCTGCTCGCCGGAGGGGCCGGCGGCTCCCAACCGATCTTTGGCCCGGGGGGTGCCTCGTCCGAGTCGGTCGCATCGGCCGCGACGATGGCAGCGCGCGTGGCCTCGGCCTTGTCGGAGGGGGCCAGCAGCGGGTAGGACATCGCCGCGTACCCGGGCCAGAGCCCAACATCGCCCTCGCGGACCATGACCTGCACCCTGCTGAACGCCCCGGTGACGTCGCGCACCGAGCGGTCCAGGACCTGGAGGTCTCGGCCGGTCACCTGCTTGAGCGCGCCGGGCAATGTCTCGACCAGCGCGGCCGGATTCGGATCCTCGGCCAGGGCGATCTCGAGGGCCTCGACGACCTGCTCGTCGGGCAGGTCGCGAGGAAGGGGGCGGCTGATGTACGTCATCCGCGGATCCTTGCTCGGTCCGCGGAAGGTCCGGATCATTGACTTCAGCATCGGCGGCGCGATTGTACCGTCCCACTCGGCCGGAAGGCCCTGAAACGGAGGTCCGGTATACTTGCGTCCCCAGTGACGAACGCAATCGCGGCCCGCGGCGCGCTCTGACGCGAGCACGCCGGTCGCGCGCCCGACCACGCAGCGAGGAGACCCGTCATCACCGTGCGCGTCCGTAAGGCCGTCCTGCCCGCCGCCGGATTCGGCACCCGGTTCCTTCCCGCCACCAAGGCGATTCCCAAGGAGATGATGCCGCTCGTCGACCGCCCGATCATCCAGTACGCGGTCGAGGAGGCGGCGGCGTCGGGGATCGACCAGATCATCATCGTCATCGCCACCGGTCGCAGCGCGATCGAGGACCACTTCGATTCGAGCCCGTCGCTCGAGCGGTGGCTCGAGGAGCGCGGTGACATCGAGATGCTCCGCACGATCCGTCGCATCGGCGAGTTCGGGACGGTGGCCTTCGTCCATCAGCGAGAGCAGCTCGGGCTGGGCCACGCCGTGCTGATGGCCAAGGACCTGGTCGGTGACGAGCCATTCGCCGTCATCCTGTCCGACGACGTCATGCTCAATCCGAGCGGCGATCCGGTCACCCGGCAGCTGATCGACGCCCATACCCAGCACCGGGGCTCGGTCCTCGCCGTCCAGCGCGTCGATCCGCGCGACGTGACGCGCTATGGCATTCTCGATCCGCTGCAGGTCGAGGGCAGGCTGGTCGAGATCCGTAACCTCGTCGAGAAGCCGTCGGTCGAAGATGCGCCATCCGACCTCGGCATCCTCGGGCGCTACGTGCTGACGCCGAAGATCTTCGACGTCCTTGAGCAGACTCCACGGGGTGCCGGCGGCGAGATCCAGCTGACCGATGCGATCCGTGCCCTCATCCACGAACAGCCCGTCTTCGGCCTCCAGTTCGAGGGCGTCCGCCATGACGCCGGAACCCGGATCGGCTGGTTGAAGGCGAACGTGGCGATGGGCCTCGAGTCCGAGGACGCCGACGATTTCCGGGCCTACATCCGCGGACTCGACCTGCGAGACTGACGCCGTGGAGATGCTCGGCAGGCTGATCAGCGGCCGCTACCGGCTCATCGCGCCGCTCGGGGACGGCGGCATGGCCACGATCTGGCGCGCCGTCGACGAGCAGCTCGACCGCGAGGTCGCGGTCAAGATCCTCCGGCCCCAGTTCGGCTCAGATCCGGGCTTTGCCGCCCGCTTCAAGCAGGAGGCGCGATCCGCCGGCGGGCTGTCGCACCCGAACATCGTGAGCGTCTTCGACTACGGCACGGACGGGACCGACGGCGAGCAATACATCGTCATGGAGCTCGTCGACGGCCGCGACCTCTCCGCGATCCTACGCGAGCGCGGAGCGCTCTCCACCGACGACGCGGTGCGCGTCGCCATCGCCACCGCGGGAGCGCTCGAGGCAGCGCACCGCAAGGGCATCGTCCACCGCGACGTGAAGCCGGGCAACATCATGATCACCGATGGCGGCGACGTGAAGGTGACCGACTTCGGAATCGCGCGCGCCATGAGCGAGGCGTCGATGACGGTCACGGGGACGACGCTCGGA
>DATBRU010000087.1:0-1833 GCA_036560105.1 Candidatus Limnocylindria bacterium
GCGGCCACGAGGTCGGCGGGGGTTCCCTCGAAGACGATCCGGCCGCCATCGTGGCCGGCGCCGGGGCCGAGATCGATGATCCAGTCGGCGTGCGCGATCACCGCCAGGTGGTGCTCGATAACGATGACCGACTTGCCGGCATCGACAAGCCGGTCGAGGAGGCCGAGGAGCTGCTCGACGTCGGCTAGATGAAGGCCGGAGGTCGGCTCGTCCAGGATGTAGACGCCGCCCTTCTCGGCCATGTGGGTGGCCAGCTTGAGCCGCTGACGCTCGCCGCCGGACAGGGTGGGCAGCGGCTGGCCGAGGTGGATGTAGCCGAGCCCGACATCGGCGAGCCGGTCGAGGATGGCGTGCGCGGCGGGCGTGCGCGCATCGCCCTCGCCGAAGAATGCCTCGGCCTCGGTGACCGACATCGCGAGCACCTCGCTGATGTCGCGGCCCCCCAGGCGGTATTCCAATACGGACGCCTGGAACCGCTTTCCCTCGCACTCCTCGCAGACGGTAGCGACGCCGGCCATCATCGCCAGGTCGGTGTAGATGACGCCCGCGCCGTTGCAGGTTGGGCAGGCGCCCTCCGAGTTCGCGCTGAAGAGGGCCGGCTTCACGCCGTTGGCCTTCGCGAACGCGGTCCGGATCGGGTCCAGCAGCCCGGTGTACGTCGCCGGGTTGCTCCGTCGCGAACCGTGGATCGAGCCCTGGTCGATGGACACCACGCCCGCGTCGGCCGGGATCGATCCGTGGACGAGCGAGCTCTTCCCCGAGCCGGCCACGCCGGTGATGACGACCAGCATCCCGAGCGGGATATCCACGTCCACGTCGCGCAGGTTGTTCGTGGTCGCGCCGCGGATCTCCAGTGCACCGGTGGCCGTCCTGACCGTCTCCTTCAGGGCCGCGCGGTCGTTCAGGTGGCGGCCAGTGATCGTGCCGCTGGCCCGGAGTCCCTCGAGCGAACCCTCGAACACGACCTCGCCACCCGCGGTGCCCGCGCCGGGGCCGAGATCGACGACGTGGTCGGCGATACCGATCACCTCCGGCTTGTGCTCGACGACGAGGACCGTATTGCCCTTGTCGCGCAGCTGCAGGAGGAGGTCGTTCATCCGCTGGATGTCATGCGGGTGCAGGCCAATCGTGGGCTCGTCGAAGACATAGGTCACGTCGGTCAGCGATGACCCGAGGTGGCGGATCATCTTCGTGCGCTGGGCCTCGCCGCCCGACAGCGTGCCCGACGACCGGTCGAGGGAGAGGTAGCCCAGCCCGATCTCGACGAACGAATCAAGGGTCTCGCGCAGCGCGGTGACGAGCGGCGCCACCGACGGCTCATTCAGCTCGTGCATCCAGGCGGCGAGATCACTGATCTGCATCGCGCAGGCGTCGGCGATGTTGATCCCACGGATTCGGGACGAGCGAGCCCCCTCGTTGAGCCGGGTCCCGCCGCACTCCGGGCAGGCGGAGAACGTGACCGCCCGCTCGACGAAGGCCCGGACGTGGGGCTGGAGCGTCTCGACGTCCTTGGCCAGGAACGACTTCTGCATCCTCGGGATCAGGCCCTCGTAGGTCAGGTTGATGCCGTCGACCTTGATCTTGGTCGGTTCCCGATAGAGAA
Organism: Candidatus Limnocylindria bacterium; assembly: GCA_036560105.1. GTDB lineage: Bacteria > Chloroflexota > Limnocylindria > QHBO01 > QHBO01 > JACDBZ01. The sequence continues at coordinate 1,604 of DATBRU010000087.1, forward strand.
GATCACGGAGCTCCTTCTTGGTGAAATCGCGGATCGGCTTGTTCGCGTCGAAGAAGCCGGAGCCGGCGAAGATGCGGCCGTACCAGCCGTCGCTGCTGTAGCCGGGGATCGTGAGCGCACCCTCGCTCAGGGATTTGCTGTCGTCGTAGAGCTGAGTCAGGTCGAAGTCGGTCACCGCGCCCATCCCCTCGCACCGAGGGCACATGCCGCCGGTGATCGTGAACTTCGCC
>DATBRU010000088.1:0-6750 GCA_036560105.1 Candidatus Limnocylindria bacterium
CTCCGGTCGCGGCCGCTACCGTCGCGCCGACGCCCGTCGCGGTCGCACAGGCCCCGGCCCCGACGCCGGCGCCGGCCGCCCCATCCGGCCCGTTCGCGCCGTTCACGGCGACCGCCGGTGTGTGGCTCAACCAGGCCGAGCTGCAGCGTCTGCCAACCTCGGGAGCGGCCTGGAACAGCGTGGTCTCGTCGGCTGACGCGGGCAACGGTGCCGATATCAGCAACCAGGACTCGGACCACGACCAGGCCACGCTGGCGGCCGCCATCTACGCGGCACGCACCGGCCAGCAACGCGACCGGGCGGTTGCCGCGCTGCAGAGTGCCATCGGCACCGAGCAGGGTGGGCGCTGGCTGGCGGTCGGGCGCAACCTGACCGGCTACATCATCGCCGCCGATCTGCTCGGCATCCGCTCCGGCCCGATCTACGACTGGCTCGCCTCGTTCCGCACGATGCGCCTCGCGCACAACAACAGCGGGGAGCCGATCACCTTCCGCGACTCAGCCTGGAACTCCGGCTCCAATGCTTCCGCCCAGGAAGGTGCCGCCTATGCCGCACTGGCGGTCTACCTCGGCGACAACGAGATGATCGGCTGGAGTTGGAACGCGTTCCGCCGTTACGCCGGAGATCGCACGAGTCCGCACCACATCAACAGCAACAGCGACGCCTGGCAGCAGGTCCCGGGCGACCCGGTCGGCATCCAGAATGCCGGCGCCACCAAGGGCGGCTGCTCGATCGACGGCGCCATCAGCAACGACATGAGCCGCGGCGGCGAGAACCTCTGCAGCCCCGGTCACACCCAGTATCCGTGGGTCGGTCTCGACGGCGCCGTTCCCGCCGCCATGATCCTCAGCCGTGCCGGATACCCGGCGTGGGATGTGGCGAACAAGGCGCTCCGCCGGGCCGGCGTGTACCTCTGGGGCCTGAGCCAGTCGACGGGCAACTCCGAGTGGTTCAACGGCTCGGGATCGGCCCCGGTCAAGCACCTCCTGAACCGGGTGTATGGCCTCGGCTATCCCGTCTCCTATCCGGTCGGACCGGGCCGCACCTTCGGCTTCACCGACTACACCCACCCCTAAGGGCCCTTCGAGACCTATCTCGACGGCACTCCGGGGGTCGCAAGCAGCGGGGAGCGGGCCACCGAGTCAGTCCTCAGCGACCGAGGCGCTCTCGGCACGCGGCCAACAGCTGTCCGATGGCGACGTCCGGTCGGCCAGCAATCGTGCAGCCGGCGCGTTGGTCGTGTCCACCTCCGCCGAACAACGCGGCGATGGCAGCGGCGTCGATGCCGGCGGTCGTCCGGATCGAGACCCTCGTGTGGCCGTCCAGGTCCCGGAGGAGCAGGGCGATCTCCACGCCCCGTGCGCGAGCAATGAGCTCAGCGATCCCCTCTGCATCGTGCTGGGCGGCTGCCGCGGCGGCGAGCATCGCCTGTGAGATGACCGCCCACGTGATGCGCCCGCCCTCCTCGCGGCGGAGGTCGATGAGCACGCGACCCCACAGGTCGAGCGCCTCCGGTGCCAGGTCGAGCATGGTGGATCGGTACATTGCCTCGAGGGGAGCACCAGCGTCGACCGCATCTGCCGCCGCACGCAACGTGTCCGCCGACGTGGTCGGTGTGGAGAATCCGTGGCTGTCCCTGAGGACGCCGGCCAGGATCGCCGATGCCATGTGCCCGTCCATCCGAACGCCGATCTGCGGGAGCAGCCAGCTCACGATCTGGCAGGTCGCCGCAGCGTCGGGGTCGACCAGGTTGATCGAGCCGAAGCCGACATTCGTCACGTGGTGGTCGATGTTGACGATGTCGGCTTCCTCGAGCCACTCCCGACACGCCTGGGCGGCAGGTCCGATGCGAGCGAGCGTCGGCGCGTCACACACCACGGCCAGTCCGGGTTTCTGCGTCGGCCGCGAGTTGACCATGAGCCCATCGGTGAGCCCGTTGAGGGCGGGAGGCAGCGGAACCGCGGCGACCACTTCGACCGCGCAGCCCAGCTGCCTCGCCGCCAGGGCCATCGCGACCGCCGCGCCGACGGTGTCGGCGTCAGGGTTTTCATGACAGAGCGCGGTGACCGTCGGCCGTGCGGCGAGGCGTTCACGGAGCGTCGACGCCGCGCGCAGTCGGACGTCGAGTGATGCGAGCACTGTCGGACGAGCGGGCACCGTCTATCCTCCACGTTCGATACGGTCGCAGATCATACCGGGAGGACGAGCTTGAGCCTCGATGTACCGTCTCTCGTCTCGCGGATGCTTCCCGTTCAGGTGGGCGTCACGCCGTGACCGATTCCGACACCGCCAGCCGGGGCGACCGGGAGCCACTCCTCGGTGGCGGGGCTGGTAGCGCCCCGCTTCGGACGTCGACGGGCTTCACGATCTGGCTCACCGGACTGTCGGGATCGGGCAAGAGCACGATCGCCGGACTCCTCGAGCAACGCCTGCGCGAGCGGTCGCTGCGTGTCGAGGTGCTTGACGGCGATGTCGTGCGAGCGCAGCTATCCCCGGACCTCGGGTTCACCCGCGCGGATCGCGAGCAGAACATCAAGCGCATCGGCTGGATCTGCGAGCTCCTCTCGCGCAACGACGTCATCGCGATCGCCGCCGCCATCAGCCCCTACCGTGCCGGCCGCGACGAGGCCCGCGCTCGCATCGGCCGATTCATCGAGGTCCACCTCAGCGCATCGCTCGAAGCGGTGCAGCATCGGGACCCGAAGGGCCTCTACCGCCGGGCCTCGGCAGGGGAGATTTCGTCCTTCACCGGCGTCAGTGATGTCTACGAGGCGCCGCTGGCGCCCGAGGTGACCTGCCCCACGGGCGGCGAAGAGACACCCGCGCATTCAGTCACCCGGATCATCTCCGCGGCCGAGCGCCTGGGCTACCTCGAACAGGGCGAGACGCCGGCCTGACCGCGTCTAGTCCCCACCGAGGACGATTCCCGCGGCCACGGTGTTGTTGGTCGCCTCGTCGATGAGGATGAAGCCCCCGGTGGCCCGATTCCGGCGGTAGCTGTCGAGGAAGAGCGGTGCCGTTGTGCGCAGACGAACCCGACCCACGTCGTTCAGCCCGAGCGAAGCAGCGCCCTCGTCACGGTGCAGCGTGTTGACGTCGAGTCGATACTGCAGCTCCTTGACGAGCGCGCGCCCGGTCCGGGTCGTGTGCTTGATGCTCAACATGCGCCCCGGGCTCAGCGGCGCGTCGGTCATCCAGCAGAGCATCGCATCGACCTCCTGCGACGCCGAGGGAGCGTTATTTGCGCGGCAGATCATGTCGCCGCGGGATATGTCCATTTCGTCCTTCAGGCGCAGGACGACCGACATCGGCGGAAACGCCTCCTGCACGGGGCCCTGAGGTGAGTCGATGGCCGCAATTCGGGTCGGAAGCCCGCTGGGAAGGACGACCACCTCGTCGCCGACCTTGAAGACGCCGCTGGCGACGGCGCCCGCATAGCCGCGGTAGTCAGGGTGCTGCGACGATTGCGGCCGCAGGACGTACTGGACCGGAAACCGCGCGTCAATGAGGTTGCGGTCGCTGGCCACGTGCACGTGCTCCAGGTGATAGAGGAGCGACGGGCCGTGGTACCACGGCATCGCGGTCGAGCGGTCGACGATGTTCTCGCCGTGCAGCGCCGCGGTCGGGATGACCGTGAGATCCGAGACGTCGAGCTTGGCGGCGAAAGCGGTGAACTCGTTGCGAATCGAGTCATAGACATCCTGCCGGTACTCAACGAGGTCCATCTTGTTCACCGCCACCACGAGGTGCGGAACGCGGAGCAGCGTCACGAGGAACGCGTGCCGCCGGCTCTGCTCGACGACGCCCTTCCGGGCGTCGACCAGGATGATGGCGAGGTCCGCGGTCGAGGCGCCGGTGACCATGTTCCGCGTGTACTGCACATGGCCGGGAGTGTCGGCAATGATGAACTTGCGACGCGGTGTCGCGAAGTAGCGATAGGCGACGTCAATCGTGATCCCCTGTTCACGCTCGGCACGCAACCCGTCGGTGAGCAGCGCCAGGTTCGTGTAGTCGTCGCCCATCAGCCGGCTGGTCCGCTCGACCGCTTCGAGCTGGTCGGTGAAGATGGCCTTGCTGTCGTACAGGAGGCGGCCGATCAAGGTGCTCTTGCCGTCGTCGACCGATCCGGCCGTTGCGAAGCGGAGGAGGTCCATCCTAGAAGTAGCCCTCCCGCTTTCGATCTTCCATTGCCGCCTCGCTGACTCGGTCGTCCCCGCGGGTGGCGCCGCGCTCGGTCAGCCTCGTCGCCGCGATCTCGGCAACGATGAGCTCGATGGTGTCCGCGTCGGATCTGACGGCAGCGGTCAGGTTGGCGTCCCCCATGGTTCGATATCGCACGCGGGCCGTAAAGGTCTCCTCTCCGTCCCGCGGAGGGCAGAGGTCGTTGGCCTCATACAGCATCCCGTCACGCTCGAACACCTCGCGCTCGCGCGCGAAATACAGCTCGGGGAGGCGAATGTTGCCGGTGGCGATGTAGTTCCACACGTCCAGCTCGGTCCAGTTCGACAGCGGGAACACCCGGATGGACTCGCCCGCGTGGATGCGGCCGTTATAGAGGTTCCACAGCTCGGGACGCTGCGTCTTCGGATCCCACTGACCGAACTCGTCCCGGAAGCTGAAAACGCGCTCCTTGGCCCGTGACTTCTCCTCGTCGCGACGCGCTCCACCGAAGAGCGCGGTGAAGCGATGCGTCGCGACGGTCTCGAGCAGCACGGGCGTCTGGATGCGGTTCCGCGACCCGTTCGGCTCCTCCGTGACGAGGCCACGGTCGATGGCGTCGCCGACCGACGCGACGATCAGGAGGGCGCCGAGCTCGGCCACTCGCTGGTCGCGCAACGCGATCACCTCGGGAAAGTTGAGGCCCGTGTCCACGTGCAGCACGGGAAACGGGATGCGCGACGGGGCGAATGCCAGCTCGGCCAGGCGGAGCATCACGATCGAGTCCTTGCCGCCGGAGAAGAGAAGGGCCGGTCGCTCGGACTCGGCGGCCACTTCTCGGATGATGTGGATGGCCTCGGCCTCGAGAGACTCCAGGTCGGTCAGCCGATAGTCAGGAAGATGATTCATGTGGTCCCACAGTTGCGCGTTTCAGCGACGAGCCGAGTGCCAGCATCAGGTCCGGGCGCTAGCGGTCCGGATCGTCGATGTCGGGCGCGGCAACCGAACGCGGCACATCGGCCCGTCCGGTGTGCCGCGCGGCATCCTGACGTACTGGCAAGACCCGAAGGTTATAGCGGAGTCTGATGACCGCGTAGCGGATCAGCCGCCGCCATCCACCCGGGAGGCGTCGGGCGGATGTCAGCACCCGCAGATCGTGATTCCCGGAGTATGCGACCCGCGCCCCCGATGCCTTCACGACTGGCCCGACATTCATCTCGTCGGCGATCAGCCCCTGGTCGTACAGCGCAAGAACCGGCGTTCGTGCGATCGCGTAGTTGCTCCCCCGCGTGGTCGGGATGCGGAACAGGTTGCGCTTGACCCAGCGCGCCGCGTGGTGGAGGCGAATCCGAACGTGAAGCGACACGTCGGGCGGCAGGTCGTGATGATCGACCGGCGTGTACGCAGCGGTGGCGCCCGTGGTGAGCTGCGCGACATACCAGTCGAAGAGGGGCGTCACCGACGGGATCCGACAGTCGGCATCGAAGAGCAGGATCGGCTCGGCGTCCGCCACGCGCGCGCCCTCCATCCGCGCGCACAGCGCCGGCGCGTATCCCGGCCGGAGCACGCTCGGGATGGCGACGATCCGCAGCTTGGCGTCCGCGTAGCGCTCAACCTCCACCGGTGGTCGATCGGGTGCGAAGTTGTTGATGACGAGGATCACCTCGAACGAGTGAGCCCCCTGGTACTCGCCGATGTCGGCCAGGAGCGCCAACACGGTTCCGAGGTCACCCTGCGCATTGACCGGCACGACCACCGAGCCGTCCGGCGGGCGTGCCACATCGCCGCGGATCCGAATCATGTGATCCCTGATGTGTGCGACGCGATCGCCGCCTTCCCATGGCGTCTCGGCGATCGGGATCGTGTCGTCGCGACCGGCGCTCTTCATCGTCGATCCTTGCTCGTCGGCTCCCAACGATCGATCTGACGGCCACGGAGCAGGTTCCAGCTCGCGACGAGCGATGCGGCCATCGCGAGGCAGAAATAGGCCGGCAGGTCCACAAGCCTGAGCCTGGCCCTGCGGCCGGGGACGAGGCCGATGACCGCGAGGCCATAGAACGTCCCCTGTACGACGGTTGCCAGCCGATAGATGGGACCCCGGCGCCACAGCGCCGGACTGGTGACCATCAGCACGATCAAGGGCGCCCACATCAAGCGGCGAAGGAGCTTATGAGACAGAAGCTGCACCGCGTAGAAGCCGTGCGTTCGCGGATCGAGCAATGACCGATGCAGCACGATCGCACGCAGCCCGCGGGTCATGACCCTGACCTTGCGCCGGAACTCGCCTCGGCCCGACTGGGCCGGCTCCTCCCAAGCAACAGCGTTGGGCACGAAGACGAGGCGGAAGCCCTGCGCGATGACACTCACCGACGTGTAGAAGTCGTCAGTGACGCCCGGGGGAACATCCCGGAAGAGGTCCCGCCGAATGGCGTAGATCGCCCCGGTGGCCGAGATCGTGCTCCCGGCCCGGCTCTCAGCGACCTTGAGCAAGCGATCGAACCCCCAGTACGCGCGCTCGCCCTCGGCCGTTCCCTCGGCGGCGGCCGAGGATCGGTATCTCTGGTTGCCGGCAACGCCGCCAATCGCCGGATC
>DATBRU010000089.1:0-3952 GCA_036560105.1 Candidatus Limnocylindria bacterium
CGCGTCGCGGGCGTCGTCGATGCGGGTGAACAGGTCGGTGGCCTCCCACACCCCGTCCGACGCTCCGCAGCCGCGCGGGTCATACCGGAGGCTCGCCACGCCACGATCCGCGAGGGCGTTGGCCATGCGGGCCAGGAGGCCCTCCCGTGACTCGGTGGACTCGGCGGCGAACCAGCCGGGGTGGCCGTCGTGATCCCAACCGCCGTCGCGATCCCGCGGAAGCCAGCTGGCGACGAGCAGGACCCACGGATGTCGCGCGTCACCGTCCGGGAGCAGCAGCGTGCCCGCCAGTGACGCGTTGCCGGCGCGGAACCGGACCTCTTCCGAGCGAGACACGCGACCGATGGTACGCGCGGCCGGCCTACCCGAGGAGCGGGCGCCACGTCCCGATCGCGATGCTGAGCGCAACCGCGCCACCGGCGAGCGCAGCGGCGCCGACGATCCAGGCCCAATCGGCCGTGCGCATGCGCTGAACCCTCGCGACCGTGCGGCACGGCTGCGCACCGAAGCCGCGCGCCTCCATCGCCTGCGCCATGCGGCTTCCGCGTCGGATCGACCCGACGAGCATGGCCAGCAGCTGGCCGGCGAAGAGCCCGAGTCCGACGGCCGGGTTTCGTCCGGCGTCGACGCCGCGCGCGCGTCGCGCCATGGCGATCGTCTGCCACTCGCGCGAGAGCAGCGGCACGAGCCGGAAGGCGGCGAGCGCGCCGATCGCGAACCTCGGAGACACGCGCAGCTGTTGGATGAGCGCATCGGCGAGGTCGGTCGGCTGGGTGGTGGCAGTTGCCAGCAGGCCGGCGGTGGCAATCGCGAGCAGCCTGATCGCAAGGCCGACGCCGTTCCGGAGCGTCTCGGCCCCGATCTGGATCGGGCCAACGCTCACGATGATCGGGCCGAGCTGCTCGGCCGCGAAGAGGATGTTGAACACGCCGATCGAGATCGCCGTCAGCCCGAGCAACCAGGCGCGGCCGATCAGCGTCGGGACGACCAGGCCGCTGAACGGCAGGAGTGCGAGCAGCACGACGAGGATGACCGTCGCGGTGACCCCGTCCAGGGACGCGAAGAGCGCGATCATCAGGATGAGCGCCGCGGCCAGCTTCGCCACCGGGTTGGCACGAGCGAGCGGCGCGCCCGGGTCGGGGATGACCGGCGTGACGAGCCGCATCAGGACGCCGGACGCGAGAGCGAGAAGGTCCGATCCGCGAGCGCGCGGGCGAACGGTCGGTCGTGCGTCACGAAGCACACGCCGCGGCCGGAGTCACGCAGCGCCGCAAGCAGCCCGAGGAGCTCGGCCCACGTTCGCCGATCCTGCCCGAAGGTCGGCTCGTCCAGGACCAGAAGCGACGGCGCTGTTGCGAGCGCGGTCGCCACGGACAGGCGCCGCTTCTCGCCCCCGGAAAGCGTGAACGGGTTCGCGGAAGCGAGCCGTCCGAGGTGGAGTCGCTCGAGGAGCTCGTCGACGCGCTTCTCCGACGTGCGAGCGTCGAGGCCGATGCGGCGCGGGCCGAGCAGGAGCTCGTCGCGCACCGACCCGGCCAGGAACTGGTGCTCCGGATCCTGGAACACGGTTCCGATGTGCCGAACGAGCTCGCGGGCGGGCCAGCGGGCGATGTCCTCGCGTCCGTGGCCGGCCGAGAGCGCCTCCCCGGCGATGACGTGGCCGGCTCGTGGCGCGATGAGGCCGGCGATGAGCATCGCGAGCGTCGACTTCCCCGAGCCGTTGGGCCCGAGGATGGCGACCGCCTCGGACGATCGCACGCGGAGCTCGGCTCCCGACAGTGCGTCCGAGGCAGCCCCCGGGTACCGGAATGAGACTCCGTCGGCCATCACGAGCGTCTCGGGCGGCGGGCGCTCGCGGATCGCCGGCACCGCGGGTGGCTGATCCGGAACCCACACGCCCGCACTGGCGAGCTCGTTGCCACGCTCCCGGAACACGGTTCCCGGCGGACCGTCCGCGACGACACCGCCCTCGGGCTCGAGCACCACGACGCGATCCACGAGCGGCATCGCCTCGTCGACGCGGTGCTCCACGAGCACGAGCGTCGCGCCGGTGCGCTCGAGGACCCGGGCAAGCACCTCGCGCACCTCGGCGGCATTCTCGGGATCAAGGTTGGCGGTGGGCTCGTCCAGCAGCAGGAGGCCGGGGCGCAGGGCCAGGGTGCCGGCGAGCGCCAGCCGCTGGAGCTCGCCGCCGGACAGCGCGTGCGTAGGCCTATCGATGTCGTACGGGAACTCGACCGCGGCGAGCGCCGCATCCACCCGCGACCAGATCGCATCGGTCGGGACGCATCGGTTCTCGAGACCGAAGGCGACGTCGTCGCCCGCCGTGCCCATCACGACCTGGGTTTCGGGGTCCTGGAAGAGCAGGCCCGTCCTGTCGCGCGCCGCGCGCGGGTCGAGTCCGTCCACCCGCAGCGAACCCTCGGACACCGCCCCACCGGATGGATCGACCATTCCGGCCAGCGCGGCCAGGAGCGTCGACTTGCCGGCGCCCGAGGGCCCGAGGAGCAGGACGCGCTCGCCGGGCTCGATGACGAGATCGACGCCTCGCAGGGCCCACGACCGACGACCCGGGTGGCGGAGACCCCACCCGCGCGCCTCGATTCGGACGGGAGCCGCACCGCCCGTCATGGCTCTCATCGCCCACGGGTCCTGGTCAGACCTGAGGTTGCTCGCGACCTGCGGCGAACTCGCCCAGGACCCCGGTCCTCACTAAGGCGCGTACGAGCAGCCAACCGCCGATGCCGGCCACGATGGCGCCGCTGGCGACCGATGCGATGCCATAGACGAGCCACACGTCCGCACCGGCATCACGGTAGTAGATCGGGACATCGTGGATCGTCGCAGCCAGACCAGCCAGGGCGCCCGAGATCATCGCGAACGGCAGCGTCCACCGGCGATACAGCCCGAGCGCGAACCCGAGCTCCGCGCCGAATCCCTGCACGAGACCCGAGACGAGCGCGTCCGCACCGTAGACCGAGCCGAGCACCACGGAGACGGCTGCGGCGACGAAGCCACCGAAGAAGGCAGCTCCGGGCCGCCGCACGATGAGTCCGACAAGGACGGCAGGCATCAGCCAGAGTCCGTTCAGGACGGCCTGCGCAGGCGGAAAGAACGCGAATGCGGGCGTCGTCGCCGCCGCCAGCCAGTTCCACGCAAGGAAGGCGACGCCGAAGGCGACGGCGACGACGGCCGCGACGACGATGTCGACGGTCCGCCAGCCGCCGCCAGTGGTGGTGGTCATGAAGGGCTCCCTTCCGTGGATGTCTCGACGACAAGGAGCGCGCCGCGCTCGACAGAGACCGATGCGGGCAGCGAGGCGATCGAGTTGCTCAGGCCGCGCGAGCGGCCCATCCGCAGCGTGGCACCCTCGAGGGGCCAGTGCAGCCCCTTGGTCGTCACGCCCGCGGCGTCCCCCCCGATCGGCAGCAGCGTCGCCAGGTCTCCGGGACCTCCGGACAGTGCCAGGCGATCACCTCCGCGCAGGACGCGCACGGTCGTGCCACCCCTCACGATCCGCACGTCGCACGTCGCCAGCGTGTCGTCGGTGAGCAGGAGGAGGTTGGCGAGCTCGTGGTCGAGGCGGGCGCCACCGAGGGCACCCAGCAGCACGATCTCGTCGGCACCGGCATCCACCGCGCTGAGCAATGCGAGCTCCAGGTCCGATGCATCCTTGTCCGCCGGATGGCGTTCGACGCGGGTGCCGGCAGCCTCCAGGCGATCGACCAGCGACGGCTCCGCCGAGTCGAGGTCGCCGATCACCAGGTCCGGACGGCGTCCGAGCTCGTCGAGCGCGCGCGCGCCGCCGTCCGCGGCGACGAGCATGTCGGCGTCGTCGAGCCAGCGGGCATCGGATTGCGCCAGGTCGCCGGCTGCCACGATCACCACCCGCATCGGTCCTCCATAGGTTTCGGAAGACACGGGGAGCGGCTCATCGACTTCCTTCGCCGGC
>DATBRU010000090.1:0-5187 GCA_036560105.1 Candidatus Limnocylindria bacterium
CGTGTTCAGGGCGCCGGTGGCCGGAACCGGGAGCGCGGTGGACCAGCTGGTGCCGTTGTTCCAGGACAGCTCGACGTCGAAGCGCGCCGACGCGCACGTGCTGTTGATGAACGCGTCGCTCAGGCGAACCTGGAGGCCGACGATCGCGAGGGTCTCGCCCGCCGCCGGGTTGGGCATGGCGGACTGGGCCGAGAAGCCCGACCACTGCTGCTGGGCACCGGTCACGGTGGTCCGCGCGTACGCATCGTTGTTCGAGCCAAGCACGGTCGCGAGCGTTCCGGATGTCGCGGTCCAGTTGCTGCCAGCCGGCGCCGTCGTCGGCACCCGGCCCGCACAACCAGTCGTCGGCCACGTGGCGGCGGTCCCGCAGGTCCACCCGCGCGTGGTCACGTTCGAGGTCGTGGTCACATCCTCGGTCGAGGTCAGCCCGCGCGTCAGGCCGAAGACGCCGTAGTAGTTCTCTGGGCTGCCCATCGGCACGGGCAGGACGTACTCGGCCTTCGCCGTTCGGCTGACGACGACCTGGTCGAAGCCGAAGAGCGACATGAAGAACGTGTCGACCGGCGCCGAGACGTTGACGATCATCCGGCGGCTGAAGTCCGGATCGGGGTTCGCGACGATGACGACGCCGTTGACGGTGTCGGTGAACCCGTTCTTCCGCGACTCGGCCTTGGCGGCCGCGATGCCGGCAAGAGGGCTACCGGGCAGATGGACCACCCCGGCCAGGGCACCGGCATCGGCGGCGCGCTGCACCTGGAGCTGGTTGGACCAGATCCAGGCCAGGTCGACCACGAAGGCGGCCATTCCGAGCAGGATGGTCAGCAGGAACGCGAAGATGACCAGCACCTGGCCGCGTGGCGCGGTGCCTGTCGTCGGGGTCGCCTGCTCGGAATGCGCCATCGGTCTGGTTCCCCCCTCAGTTGGTCGGATTGAGCTGCATGACGGTGCGATCGCTCATGGTCAGACCGTCGCCGAACAGGAAGCGGAACGGGGTCTGGTAGGCGTAGGTGTAGGTGATCGACACCCCGATGCTGTGGGTGCCGACGGCGGTGTTGTTGCGGCCGCAGGCCGGCCAGCTGTTGCTGAACTCGATGAAGTTGAGCGGCACGCCGTCGACGGTCGGGCCCATGCCCGCGCTGTGGCGCCACACGTTGGTCGCCAGCGGATCACCGTTGATGTCGGCGCGGTAGATGTGGATCTCACCGACGTTGTTCGCATCGACCGGCGACCCGGGGCTGGTCAGCACGCGCTGCACCGCGGCGATGATGCGCGGGTCGACGTCATTCGCCTCCGGGCTGCCACAGACACCGCCCCCGTTGGCCAGCGCGGCGCCGGAACGGGCACCCTCGCGGGTGGCGTACTCCAGGGTCAGATGGTGGTCGAAGACGAAGCCGAACTCGAGCGTGCCGAGCACGATCAGCACGAGCAGCGGCAGGATGAAGGCCATCTCGACCAGGGACTGGCCGCGCTCGGCCGCCTCGCGGCGCCAGCGTACGATGCGTCCGATCACAGTACCGGCTCCATGCGCATGGCGTTCGAAGCGGTGAACGTGAAGCCGGTGCCGTTGAGGCTCACGATCTCGGCCAGCGGCGTGACCCAGGGGTGGGTGTAGTTGATGGCCACGCCGATCGTGTCGAGCGGTGTGCCGGAGCAGCCCTCCAGCTGGTTGCAGCGGGATGCGACCGGGTAGCCGAAGCCGGTCTGCGTGTACTGGACCGTGATCTCCTGGTCTTCTACGCCGTCCCAGAAGGTGCAGGTGATGCTGCCGCCGCGGGTGTAGACGTTGGCGGCAAGCTCGTTGCCGTTGACCCCGGCGCGGTAGATGCGCACCTGGTTGATACGGGATGCATCGGCCGGGTTGTCGATCGAGTTCTCGATCGTCTGGAGGATGCGGCAGTCGGAGATGGTGTCGTTGCCCGACTCGGCGCCGATGAGGGCCGCCTCGCGGCTGGCGAAGTTGATCGCCAGGTTGGCGTTGAAGGCCAGCGCAAACTCGATCAGGCCGATGACCAGCACGATGAAGATCGGCAGCACCAGCCCGAACTCGACCATGGCCTGGCCGCGCCGCTCGGGGCGGCGCCGGCGGCGAAGGGACAGTCGACCGGGCGAACGAATCATTCGAGATCCAACCTCAGAGAAGTCAAGGGATGGAGCGAGCGTATGGACGCTTGCTTGCGGCCCTCCTTACGGAGGCGCCCCGAGGATGGGCCGGTGGTACTGGGAGGGCTATAGGAAATTCGGTGCAACCGAAGGTGCCGAATTACTCCCCTTCGCTGGGCTCGGCCGGGATCCGCAGGGTGACCGCGGTTCCCGCGCCGAGCTCGCCCGCAACCTGGATCGAGCCGCCCATCGCCTCCATCAGACCGCGCGCCGCGTACAGTCCGACGCCGCTGCCGTCGGGCGCCATGCGCCTCGCGTGTTCGGACCGGTAGAACTGATCGAACGCACGCTGGCGGGTCTGGTCGTCCATCCCGGGCCCGCGGTCGGCGATCGTGATCGCCAGCTCGCCCGGGTGCGACGCATCCACCGACGCGGCGATCGGAGAGGCCGGCGGGCTGTACTTGACGGCGTTGTCCAGCACCGCCCACAGCACCTGTTCGAGCCGGTCCGGATCCGCCACGGCCAGGTGCGGCGCACCGGTCACCGTGAGCTCGAACGGACGATCGGCGCGGAGCGCGGCCCAGGTCCGCTCGATCACCGGCGGCACGGCGAAGACGTCGCTTTGAGGGGTGAACACACCGGCCTCCAGGCGTGAGGCGACGAGCAGCTGGCTGACCATGCGCCGAAGCCGGTCGGCCTGGTGCGTGATCGTGTCGAGATCGGCGCGGGCCGACTCGGGCACCGCCGCGTTGGCACCGAGCTCGGTTGCCAGCGCTCCGATGCTGGTCAGCGGCGTCTGCAGGTCGTGCGTCACGCCGCGCAGGAAGTCGGCCTGCACGCCCGCCATGCGGTTGAGCTCATCGGCCTGGCTTCGAACGCGGGCGTACAGGAGCGAATGCTCGAGCGAGGTCCCGGCGTGCTGCCCGACCAGCGTCAACAGGTCGAGCTCGGCGCGCGTCGGGGGCAGGCGACCCTGCCACGGGGCATAGAGGATGGCCCGGGTGCTCCCCGCCATGGCGACGTCCACGACCGTGAACGCTCCCCACGGGCCCTCGAGGTGTCGGGCCGGCGCGTCGGCCTCGGCGGTCGAGGCCCACCGCTCGAGGTCGCCGATGGGGTCTTCGGTCTCCGCGAAGTCTGGGGCCTGGTAGACGCCCGGGGGCAGGAGGGTCTCGTCGTCGGCGGCGAGCACGGCACATCGCCACGTCGCGTCGCCCATGACGGAGGCCACAGTCGCGACCAGGGATCGCGCGACGCGCACGGGCTCCTCGTCGATCGGGACGAGGCTGGCCTGTTGCGCCAGCGTCGCCACCTGGCGGTTGCGCTCGTCGAGGAGCGACGCCATCTGCTGATGCGGGACGCTGGCATCGCCGGTCGTGCCTGGGGCGCCGCGCCGCGCCAGCGACAGCAGGTCACGGAACTCGTCGCTCAGCGACCGCCCGAAGATGACGGCCAGGATGGCGGCCCAGGCAACGACCCCCGCCACGATGGCGACCGCCACGAGGCCGGGATCGACGTCGCTGAGGGCATCGCCGCCGAGCTGGAGCACGGCGGTGACGACGATGAGCGGGGGAACGATTCCGATGAGCAGCCCGACGAAGGCGCGCAGCCACAGGCCGGTCTGCGGCATCGGCTCAGGCTCGCTGTGCGCTCGGGGTTCCGGAGCTCAGGCGGTAGCCGATGCCGCGTTCGGTGATGAGGTAGCGCGGCGCGTCGGGATCGGGCTCGATCTTGCGCCGCAGGCGTCGCACGGTGACCCACAGGTACGAGGGATCCGCGCCGTCCGAATCGGTCCATACCCGGTCGAGCAGCTCGTCGGTCGGAACGACGCGGTCTGCCGAGGTCGCCAGCACCTGGAGGAGCCGCGACTCGGTCCGGGTCAGCTGATGCGTGCCGGCCGCCGTCGTCACCCGGCGCGTGGCGAGGTCGACGGTGACGTCACCGCCGTCGAGCGAGATCTGCGGGCTTCCGGCCGCGGAGCGTCGAAGCACGCGCTGAATGCGGGCGATCAGCTCATCGGGATCGAACGGCTTCGTCACGTAGTCCTCGGCGTACAGCTCGAGGGCACTGACCTTGGCCTCCGATTCGGCGATCGCCGACAGGACGATGATCGGGAGATCGGCCAGGAGCTTGATGCGGCGGCACAGCTCGAAGCCGTCCATGCCCGGCATCATGAGGTCGACCACCACCAGCGCCGGCCACCCGGTCTCGAGCTGCTTCAGCGCCGCCGGTCCGGATCGCGCCGTGTGGACGGCAAAGCCCGCCCGCTCGACGCGGCGCGACAGGATCGACAGCAGGGTCAGGTCATCGTCGACCAGGAGGATGGCCGGCCGGACCGGCGAGAGCATCGGTCAGATGCCCACGCCGCCCATGACGGTCACGACCGCCGGACCGAGGATGACGATGAAGATCGTCGGGAAGATGCAGCCGACCATCGGGAAGAGCATCTTCACCGGCGCCTTCGCGGCCATCTCCTCCGCGCGCTGTCGGCGCTCGATGCGCAGCTGGTTGGACTGGATCTGGAGGACCTTGGCGATCGGCACGCCGAGCTGCTCGGCCTGGACGATGGCGCCGATGAAGTTCGTCACCGGCTGGGCATCGGCCCGTGTGGCGACGTCCCGCAGGGCATCCCGACGCAGCCGGCCCATCCGCACCTCGGCGAGGGCCTGGCGGAACTCGTCGACCAGTGGGCCTTCCATCTTCTCGACGACCTTGGCCAGTGCCGCGTCGAAGCCGAGGCCCGCCTCGACCGAGATCGTCAGGAGGTCGAGCGCGTCGGGCAGCTGAAGCGTCATCGCCATGCTGCGGTCGCGGATCTTGCGACCGAGCCAGAACTCGGGGGCCATGTAGCCAAGGAGCCCGCCGAACAGGGCAAAAAGAAGCGCCGACCCGAGGGCGCCGCGAGTGATCAAGAGGCCGAGCAGGAAGCCGCCGATGGCGAAGCCGATGAGCGCCAGGAGCTTCACACCGACCCAGTCGGCACCCCTGAGGCCGCCGGGATACCCCGCCTTCTCGAGCTTGGCATCGATCGCCCCGATCATCCCGCCTTCCTGTCGCCGGCTGATCCGGGAGAGGCGCTGGATGGTC
>DATBRU010000091.1:0-12079 GCA_036560105.1 Candidatus Limnocylindria bacterium
CCTACCCGCGTGGCGCGAACCGGCCAGGTCTGGACCGACGCGGGCCGCCTCAACCTGCGCAACGCGGCGCACCTTGATGATCCGGCCCCGATCGACGCAGCCTGTGCCTGCGAGGCCTGTCGACACCACTCGCGCGCGTACCTCGCCCACCTGTTCCGGGCTCGTGAGCTGCTCGCGTACCGGCTCGCGACCGTGCACAACGTGACCTGGACGCTCGAGCTGATGCGACGCCTGCGCTCGTCGCTGGCCGATGGCTCATTCGACGACCTGCGTGCCTCCGTCGTGGCGGCCTTCGCACGTGCGGACTCCGGCGCGCAACGACCGACGTGATCAACGCGTATGACATCGTATGACGCCCGGGTGTAGAATTCGCCACGGCTGATTCGCGACGGGGAAGCTGTCACGAACCGACGCGTAGAATCGATCGACGGGCCGGTAAGCAGCCGGTAACGGGACGATAAGGGTCGGCGCGGCATGATCGCATCACGCTCGACCGGCTCACGACCGGCATCACGAGACTCGGGAGGTTGAGCGATGGCAAAGGGCCGAGATCGACCACGCAAGGAGCCGAAGCGCAAGCCCAAGGAGAAGGCCCCCAAGAACGCGCCGGTGACCCCGACGTACCAGCCTCCCATGCGCCAGGTCGAGGTCATCAAGCCGAAGCGCAGAGAGCGTGAACCAGAGTCTGAGCCCCAGGACCCGAGCCCTCGCGAGGAGGGGTGAGCCTACGCCGCCGGGTCGCCGATGGAGGCACCCAGCATCGCACGAGGAGCGAACCAGAACCATGGAAGCAACGGTGGCAGTGACCCAGGGCCCGGCGAGCCAGAGCCCGGCGGCGAAGAACGGAGATGGCGAGCGGAGCAAGGCCGTCGACGCCGCCATCCTCCAGATCGAAAAGCAGTTCGGGCGGGGCGCGATCATGCGGCTGGGGGACCGGGAGGCGCAGAACGTCCCAGCCGTGTCGACCGGGTCGGTCGCCCTCGACCTCGCGCTGGGGGTGGGTGGTGTCCCGCGCGGCCGGATCACCGAGATCTTCGGTCCGGAGTCGAGCGGCAAGACGACACTCTGCTATCACGTGGCGGCCAACGCCCAGCGCATGGGTGGGATCGTGGCCTTCATCGACGCCGAGCACGCGCTCGATCCCGGATACGCCAAGAACGTCGGCGTGGACGTCGACGAGCTCCTGGTCAGCCAGCCGGACACCGGTGAGCAGGCACTCGAGATCGCCGAGACCCTGATTCGTTCGGGTGGCGTGGACGTCGTCATCGTGGACTCGGTCGCCGCGCTCGTGCCGCGCGCCGAGATCGAGGGCGACATGGGGGATGCGTTCGTCGGCCTCCAGGCGCGCCTCATGAGCCAGGCGCTGCGCAAGCTGACCGGCGCCATCAACCGCAGCCAGACGGCCCTCATCTTCACCAACCAGCTGCGCGAGAAGATCGGGGTCATGTTCGGGAGCCCCGAGACGACGCCAGGAGGGCGTGCGCTCAAGTTCTATGCCAGCGTGCGACTCGACATCCGCCGCATCGAGACCCTCAAGACGGGGACGGATGCGATCGGATCCAGGACGCGCGTCAAGGTCGTGAAGAACAAGGTGGCAAGCCCGTTCCGGGTTGCCGAGTTCGACATCATGTACAACGAGGGGATCAGCGTCGAAGGCGGTCTGCTCGACGTGGGCATCGCCGCGGGGATCCTGTCGAAGACGGGTGCGTGGTTCAACTACGGCGACATCCGTCTCGGTCAGGGACGGGAGAACTCGCGGGACTTCCTCAAGCAGAACCCGGATATCGCCGCCAGGATCGACAGCGAGATCCGCGGAAAGGTCGCGAGCATCGAGGTTGGCCCCGAGGGGATCAGCGAGGCCGAGTAGCCGACTGCAGATGCCTGCCGGTCGCCCTCGGGAGCGCCCTCCCAAGCCGCCCCCTGACGATGCTCGAGCGCTGGAGATCGCCGTCACGTTCCTGGGGACGCGTCCGCGAACGCGATGGGAGCTGGAGCGTCGGCTGCGCCGTGCCGGCGCCGACGAGGCGGTGATCGCATCGGCCACGGGGCGGCTCGCCGACCTCGGGTACCTCGACGACGCGGCGTTTGCGCGATGGTGGGGTGAGCAGCGCGACCGCCACGCACCTCGCGGGCGACGCGCCATCGAGGCGGAGCTGAGGCAGCACGGCGTCCCGGCCGCGGTGATCGACGAGTATCGGGCCGAGCATGTCGCTCCCGAGCGCGTGCCCGAGGATGCCGAGCTCCCCGGGACCGAGGCCGCGCGCGCGACGGCGGCGCTTGCCAGGCACCTTCGTGGCCGGCCGATGCCGACGGAGCGCAAGGCCGTCCAGCGCATCGGCATGTACCTGATCCGACGTGGCTTCGATTCGGAGACCGTGCGAGCCACGATACGGGCAGCCGGGAATCACGCCCCGATCGAAGATTCGGAGGAGTAGCACCGATGGCGACCTCGAAGGCAACGACCCCGGACGAGTACCTCGCGGAGCTGCCGCCGGATCGCCGCGTCGCCGTGTCGGCCGTCCGAGACACCATCAACGCGAATTTGCCCGCCGGCTTCGAGGAGGGGATGTCCTTCGGAATGATCGCGTGGTATGTGCCACTCGAGCGGTTCCCAGATACCTACAACGGGCAGCCACTCGGCCTGGTCGGGTTGGCGAGCCAGAAGAACTACATCAGCCTCTACCTCCTCTCCGTCTACGGCGATCGAGCGACCGAGGCCTGGTTCATCGATCGGTATGCGGCCTCCGGAAAGAAGCTCAACATGGGGAAGAGCTGCGTGCGCTTCCGGAGCCTCGACGACGTGCCGCTCGACGTGATCGGCGAGACGATCGCACGCGTGGACCTGGACAGCTTCCTGGCTCACCACGCCGGAGCGCGCGGGTCGTCTCGCAGGGCGCCGCGAGGTTCCTGACGCGACCGACGATGCCGCGATAGGCTGTGGCCATGCGATACGCGCTCATGACCGAGCCCCAGCAGGGGCTCTCCTACGACGAGATCCTTGCCATCGTTCGTACGGCCGAGGAGGCCGGCATCGAGGCATTCTTCCGCAGCGATCACTATGCGAGCTTCCCCGGTGCCAGCGGCCTGCCCACCACGGACGCCTGGACGACGATCGCCGGGCTCGCGCGCGAGACGTCGACCATCGGTCTCGGCGTGCTCGTGTCGCCGGTGACCTTCCGCGTCCCGGGCAACCTGGCCAAGGTCATCCAGACCGCCGACGAGATGAGCGGAGGCCGCGTCGAGGCGGGCTTCGGCGCGGGATGGAACCAGGACGAGCACGACCAGCTCGGAATCGGGTTCCCGCCCATTGGTGAGCGCTTCGACATGCTCGAGGAGCAGATGGCGATCATCCACGGCCTGTGGACCGAGCCCGACGGCTGGACCTTCGAGGGCCGGCATTGGCAGGTCCGCGGCTCGAAGCGGCACGGCGAGATCGCACGCGGCGGCCGGCGCCACCCGCACATCCTGTTCGGCGGCAAGGGCGGCCCGCGTCTCGCTGGGCTCGTGGCCCGCTATGGCGACGAGTTCAATCTGAACTCCGCCACCCTGGACGAGGCGCCTGCTGCCTATGCCCGCATTCGCGACGCGTGCGATGCGATCGGCCGCGACCCCGAGGAGCTGGTCCGCTCGGTGATGACCGGAGTCCTGGTGGCGGAGACCGAAGACGAGCTTCGCGCACGCGTAGGGGACCTCCTGGCGAGCTTTGGGCAGACCGGGGAGGACGGCGACCGGTGGCTGGCCCAGCGCCGAGCCCGGTGGATCATGGGCACCCCCGAGGAAGCGCTCGCAAAGGTCCGTGGGCTGGAGGAGACCGGCGTCCAGCGGATCATGCTCCAGGA
Organism: Candidatus Limnocylindria bacterium; assembly: GCA_036560105.1. Lineage (GTDB taxonomy): Bacteria > Chloroflexota > Limnocylindria > QHBO01 > QHBO01 > JACDBZ01. The sequence continues at coordinate 3,840 of DATBRU010000091.1, forward strand.
CTTCCTGCCACTCGACCTCGACCACGTCCGGCTCATCGGGCGCACGTTCCGCGACTGACCCTTCATCGGCGTGCTGGCCGCCGGGACGTTTGCGGTACACTCGATCATCCGGCCGGCAGTCGGCCGCCATATTCGACCGAATTGACGCGCCCACTCCGGTGAGCGCCACATCGCCCATACGGGCTCCAGCACGTGGGAGCCGACATGCCTGAATTCGTCGTCATCATCGTGGCGGCGGTCGCCGCCGTCATCGGGATCATCATCGGCTTCGTGGCGCGCAACTTCGTCGCCGCCAACACCGTCAAGCACGCCGAGCAGTACGGCCAACGGCTCGTCGCCGAGGCGCGGGCGAAGCAGAAGGAGATCGTTCTCGAGGGGAAGGACGAGGCGCTCCATCTTCGTCGCGACGCCGAAGAGGAGGCGCGCGAGCAGCGCGCCACACAGCAGCGTTCCGAGCGCCGCCTCCTTGACCGGGAGGAGGCGCTCGACCGCAAGACAGCCGCCCTCGAACAGCGGGAGGCCGACCTCGGAGCCCGCCAGACGGAGCTGGAGGCCGAGCGCACGCGGCTGGGTGAGCTCCATCAGCGGCAGCTCTTCGAGCTGGAGCGCGTCTCCGGGCTCACAGCGGCCGAGGCGCGCCAGAGCCTGATCAGCCAGATCGTGGACGAGGCCCAGGCCGAGGCGCAGCATCGGGTCCGCGAGATCGAGCGCCATGCCACCGAGGAGGGCGACGAACGCGCTCGTCGCATCCTCACCACGGTCATCCAGCGGATGGCCTCGGATCACACCAGCGAGGCGACCATCACCGTCGTGAGCCTGCCCAACGAGGAGATGAAGGGCCGGATCATCGGCCGGGAGGGACGCAACATCCGCGCTCTCGAGCAGGCCACCGGTGTCGACCTGATCATCGACGACACGCCCGAGGCGGTTGTCCTCTCGGGCTTCGACCCGGTGCGCCGCGAGGTCGCGCGCATGGCGCTGACCAAGCTCATCAGCGACGGGCGGATTCATCCCGGACGGATCGAGGAGACCGTTGCGAAGAGCCGGTCCGAGATCGAGGTCGTCATGCGCCAGGCTGGCGAGCAGGCCGCCTACGACGCCGGGGTTCCCGGGCTGCATCCGGAGCTCATCAAGCTGCTCGGCCGCCTGAAGTACCGCACCAGCTACGGCCAGAACGTGCTCGACCACTGCATCGAGACCTCACGCCTGGCCGGACTGCTGGCGGCAGAGATCGGCGCGAACATCGGTGAGTCGAAGAAGGGCGGGCTGCTCCACGACATCGGCAAGGCGGTCGACCACGAGGTGGAAGGACCGCATGCCGCCATCGGCGGAGACATCGCGGCGCGCTACGGCGTCGCGCGGAACGTGTGCAACGCGATTGCGGCCCACCACCAGGAGGTCGAGCAGGAGACGGTCGAGGCCACCGTTGTGCAGATCGCCGATGCGATCAGCGCCTCGCGACCCGGTGCCCGCGGCGAGACGCTCGACAACTACGTGAAGCGCCTCGACGACCTCCAGCAGATCGCTCTGAGCTTCCCCGGCGTCGAGCGCTGCTTTGCCATCCAGGCCGGCCGAGAGATCCGAATCCTCGTGCGCCCGGAAGACATCGACGACGTCGCGTCCTCGCGACTGGCCCGCGACGTGGTTCGCAAGATCGAGGAGCAGCTCCAGTACCCCGGACAGATCAAGGTCACCGTCATCCGGGAGACGCGCGCCGTCGACTACGCGCGGTGAGCGGCGCGAGCGGGGAGATCCGCATCTGCGTCATCGGCGACATCATCGGCAAGCCCGGACGGCTGGCCGTGATGCACTCGCTGCCAGAGCTCCGTGACGAGATGGCGCTGGACATGGTCATCGCCAACGGCGAGAACGTTGCGGCGGGTGCCGGGCTGACCGCGAGCCTGGCCGAGGAGCTGCTCGGGGGCGGCATCGACGTCATCACCAGCGGCAACCACATCTGGGACAAGCGAGAGGTCTACGACTACCTCGACAGCGGTCGCCCGGTGCTGCGCCCGCTGAACTACCCCGATACGGCGCCGGGGCGCGGGTGGCTCGTCCATCACACCGATGCCGGCGAGGAGGTCGCCGTCATCAACGCCATGGGCCGGGTCTTCATGAATCAGCTCGACTCACCCTTCATCAAGCTCGACGAGCTGCTCGACGAGGCGGCCGACCCGCTGCCGCCGGTTCGCGTGCTCGACTTCCATTGCGAGATCACGTCCGAGAAGAACGCCATGGGCTGGTACCTCGACGGGCGCGTGAGCGCCGTCGTCGGGACCCACACCCATGTTCCGACGGCCGATGCGCGCGTCCTTCCGGGCGGCACGGCGTACATCAGCGACATCGGCATGACCGGACCACGCGACTCGATCATCGGCTTCAGCCTCGAGTCGGTGCTTCCGAGGTTCACCCGTCATCTGCCCACGCGGTTCATGGTGGCCGAGGGCCCGGTCGCGTTCAACGCCGTCGTCATCAGCGTCGACCCACGCAGCGGGAAGGCGAGCGAAATCAAGCAGGTTCAGCGCACCGTCGAGGTGTAGCGTGGGCGCCGGAGTATCTACGTATATCCTCGGCTGCCAATGACCGCCCCGCTGCTCTGCATCGTCGGGCCGACCGGGTCGGGCAAGACCGACCTCGCGCTCGCGCTGGCGCGGGCGGTGCCGATCGAAGTGCTCGTCGCCGACTCGCGCCAGGTGGTCCGGGGGATGGACATCGGTACCGCCAAGCCCGATGCAGCCGCGCGAGCATCGGTCCCGCACCACCTGCTCGACCAGGTCTGGCCGAACGAGCCGTACAGCGTGGCGGTCTGGGTGGAGCGGGCCAGATCCCACGTCTTGGAGATCGCCGGGCGCGGCCGCCTGCCGGTGGTCGTCGGCGGAACGGGCCTGTACATCGCGGCACTCGTCGACGGCCATGACTACGCGGCGCAGGCGTGGTCGCCACAGGTGCGGCGGCGCCTGGCGGACGAGCTCGACGCCGATGGCCTCGAGTCGCTCGCGGCGCGCTTGCTGGACGTGGACCCCGAGGGCGGCGCTCGCACGGACCTTCGCAACCCCCGACGCGTGCTTCGAGCCCTCGAGCGCGCGGAGGCACCGGATGGGGGACTGATCCCGACGGCCGTGCCATACCCCGGCCGGGTCGCGATGGTCGGCCTGGATCGGCCGCGCGAGGTGCTCTATCGACGCATCGACGTTCGCGCGCGATGGCTGTTCGTCGAGGGTGGCCTCCTCGACGAGGTCACGCGGCTCCTGTTGGCTGGGTACGGGCCGGAGCTGCGACCGATGACCGGGCACGGCTACGGTGAGGCGGCACGCTACCTGGCGGGGGAGTGGAGCCTGGATCGCGCGATCGAGATCACCGCGAGGCGCACCCGTCAATACGCGAAGCGCCAGCTGAGCTGGTTTCGTCGTGACCCCCGCGTCGACTGGTTGCCGGCAGGCGAGCGGGAGGGCGATGAGGCGGACCTCGTCCGCGCCGTCGTGGAGCGCGCGACTCAGCTCGGCGAGGGAAGCCCGATCGATTGACGCCAGGCTGAGATGCTCAGCGGCTCCAGCTCGACGACGGGCAGGGCATCCTCGATCGGCCCGGGGCGGCCAAGATGGTGGCCCTGGCCGGCGTGGATGCCGAGGGCGCTGAGCGGTGGCAGCTGCGACGCGTGCTCGATGCCCTCCGCGACGACGAGCGCCCCCATCCGGGTGGCCAGCTCGACGACCGAGCCCAGCACGGCTCCCGATGGGCTCTCCGAGGCGCTCCGCTGCACGAGGTCGAGGTCGACCTTGAGAATGTCGAAGCTGATCTCGGCCAGCAGCCGAAGGCCGGAGTTGCCGGCGCCCACATCGTCGGCCGCGAACCGAATTCCGGCCCTGCGGCACGCATCAATGCGCTCGCGGGCGCGCGCCGGGTCCTGCAGCGCCTGGTGCTCGGTCACCTCGACCACCAGGCGGTCGGGGGCAAAACCATGGCGAGCCAGCACACCGAGCAGGGTCGCCGCGCTGAACTCGGGCGCCTCGATCGTGGCGGGGCTGAGGTTGAGGCTGAGGAAGACGTCGTCCGGCATGCCGCGCGCGCCGGCCACGATCCTGTCGACGCATGCCATGTCGAGCGCGGAGATGCGTCCGCCCGCCTCGGCTGCCTCGAACATCGCTGTGGCATCGGCGAACGGCGCCGGGGCCACCGGGCGGATGAGACCCTCGACACCGAGGATGCGGCCGCTGGCCAGGGCCACGATGGGCTGGTACACCGCCATCAGCTGTCCGCGTGCGATGACATCGGCCACCGCCGCGCTCGAGTTGCGCATGCCGGCATCGTCGATGACCTCGACGCTCGAGTCGTAGGCAAGAACCTCCGTGCGTCCGCTGCGCTTCGCCGCGTACAGCGCGCTGTCGGCCTGCGAATAGAGCCGGGCGCGCCCGTCGGCCAGCTCGGGCATGGCCGAGATCCCGCCCGAGAACGAGACGGGGGAGTGATCCTCGTACTGCATCGCCGGCTGGAGCGCCTGGGCGAGGAGGCGGCGCCCCAACATCCTGGCGCTCTCGAGGTCCGTCGTCGGCATGATCACGGCGAACTCGTCGCCCCCGACGCGGTAGGCCCGGTCCGAACGGCGCAGGGTGGTCGTCAGCAGGCGTCCGAAACCGCGAAGGGCACGGTCCCCGGCAGCGTGCCCGCGCGTGTCGTTCATCTGCTTGAACTCATCGAGGTCGATCAGCAGCAACGCCAGCGGGCCCTCCTCGCGCAGCGCGCTCTCGACGAACCGATCAAGGTCCTCGTGGAACGCCCGGTGGTTGCCCAGCCCGGTCAGCTGGTCGCGCAGCGCATCGGCGACGGCCGCCTCATACCGGACCTGGAGGTCGGCCTGGACCGCCACCAGTGGCGAGACGGCTCGCGGCAGGACGAGGGCCGCGACGAGCAACGCGAGCAGTCCGGCGGCGACCGTGGCGATCGGAGTGTTGAGCCCGATGATGTCGGTCATGGCTCGGTGGGTCAGTCCGAACGCCGTGAGCGCGAGGATGACGGCCACCAACATTCGGCGCATCAGCGTCAGGGTGCTGAAGGCGCGCGGCGCGGGGCTGGCGGCAGCACGTTCCACGCTGGACTCCGTTGCGATCCGGGCGGTTTCCCGCTGAGTACGGGGTTGGTATGACTCATCCGGCGGCTCGGTGCAGCAGGACCTTGGTACCGAGGTCGGCTACCATGGATCGAACAGATGTCCGAACGCGCCCGCATGATCGACCTCACAACCCCGGTCGAGCGCGCCTTCCTCATCGGCCTCGACGATCCCACTGACGGCCGCTGGCCGGTGGATCGCTCCCTTGACGAGCTCGGCGCCCTGGCGGAGACGGCCGGCGCAAGCGTCGTTGGATCCGCATTCCAGCGCCGGGTGCGGCCGGACCCGGTCTGGTACTTCGGAAAGGGCCGGGCGGCCGAGCTGGTCGACGAGAAGGCGGCCACCGACTTCAACGTGCTGATCGTCGACGACGAGCTGGCCCCGAATCAGCAACGAAGCCTTGAGAAGCTGCTCGACTGCAAGGTGCTCGACCGCTCGGCGCTGATCATCGACATCTTCGCGCGCCACGCCACGACACGTGAGGGACGCCTCCAGGTGGAGCTCGCGGCGCTCGAGTACCACCTGCCGCGCCTGACCCGCCTGTGGACCCACCTGTCCCGCACCGGCGGCGGGATCGGGACGCGCGGGCCCGGCGAGAGCCAGCTCGAAACGGACCGCCGCCTCATCCGCGAGAAGATCAAGAAGGTCAAGTCCGACCTCGCCGAGGTGCAACGCCACCGAGGGACGGCAGCCCGGCGGCGTGACCTCAAGGAGGTGGCGAGCGTTGCGCTGGTTGGGTACACGAACGCGGGCAAGAGCACCCTGCTGAACGCCTTGGCCGACGCGGATCTGTTCGTGGCCGACATGCTGTTCGCCACGCTTGACCCCACCAGCCGGCAGGTGACGTTGCCGAGCGGTCGAGAAGTGGTCGTGACCGACACGGTGGGCTTCATCAACAAGCTGCCCCACGATCTCGTCGACGCATTCCGCGCCACGCTCGAGGAAGTGACCCGCGCCGATCTGCTGCTCGAGGTGGTGGATGCGGCGGACCCCGGATTCCTCGGCCAGCAGGCCGCCGTTCAGTCGGTGCTCGACGAGCTTGGCGCCGGAAGCAAGCCCCGCATCACCGTCTTCAACAAGGTGGATCTGCTTCCCGTCGACGCCGGAATGCCCCCGGAGTCGGAGCAGGCCGCGTTTGTGAGTGCCCTCGCCGGGGATGGCATTGCCAACCTCAAGGCCCGCATCGGGGACGCACTCCGCAGCCAGATGGTCGCGGTTGACGCCATCGTGCCGTACGAGCGTGGTGAGCTCGTCGCCCGTGCCCGGACCGCGGGCGACGTCCAGGAGCAGTACGAAGCGGACGGGGTGCACGTCAGCGGCCACCTCCCGGCGGCGATCGCCTCCGAGGTCGCGGCCGCGGGTCGACGACGACGCGGTTCGCTGGGCTCTCGCTGAGCGAATGGTCGCGGAGCCCGCGCGGCGGGATGAGCTGCTTGCCATGGCGGAGCGTGAGCTCGGCGCTGCCGATGCGTTCCTGTCCCGCTGCGGCGCCGATGCGACATTGCAGGCGGAGCTCGACCGTCGTCTCGCTGGACCGGCGACGCCACTCATTGCCGCACTGGCCGAGTGGGACGAGCGACCGCCCGAGGGCGACATGCTGCTGGAGGTCAACGCGGCGCATGCCGGGCGCCTCGCGGAGCTCATCCTCGACCACGGCTGGCCCGGCCTGCGGGCGGTCGGACCGGAGGGGGCCGACGCCGCCTGGATCCTGGCCCAGCACGCCGATCGAGCCAATGACGCACGACGCGGCTGGCTGCCGTCGTTGCACGAGGCGGTCGTCACCGGCGACGCCGACCCTCGTCACCTCGCTGCGCTGACCGACCGGGTCGCCGCGGTCGGCGGTGAGCCACAGCGATACGGCACGATCAACATGGTGGCGGCTGATGGCGAGCCGGAGTTTCCGGTTCCGGTAGGGGAGCCCGCCGAGCTGGATGCGCGCCGCGTGGCCATCGGATTGCCGACCATCGCCGAAGAGCTGCCATACCTCGTCGACGGCGACATCATGCCGTATGGCCCCGAACGGGGCGCGAATCCGCTTAACCAGTGGCCGATGCTGCTCGAGGGCCGCGTGTCGGTTGAGGCCGCGCTCGAGGCCGAGAGGCGTTCGATCCACCGCATCTGGGCCACCTTGCCGGGCGACCGGCGACTCGGCCGCCTGCGAGCGCTGGCGCGCGAACGAGGCGTGGTCATTGACCAGGTCGACGCGCCGGCCATCGACGCGCTCGCGCGCGGCAGAACGCACGGGGGCATCGTGGGGCTCGTCGGTCCACGCCGTACGGTTTCCGTGCACCAGCTGGTCGCCGAGGTAGGGGAGGGGGCGCTGATCGTCATGCTCGACGGCATCGAGGATCCCTTCAACCATGGCCAGGCGGTGCGCGCGCTGTACGCGGCCGGCATCGACGGCGTCGTCGTGCGGCGAAACTGGGAGACGGCGCTCACGACCGTCACTCGGGCGTCAGCCGGCGCCACCGAGCTGGTCCCGACGGCGACAGCCACCGATCCCGAGCAGGCCGCAGGCGCCGCTCGAGCCGCCGGAATGCGCGTTGCCTGCGCCGTCGCCGATCCCGATGCCACGGAGCTCCATGCGGCGGATCTCCGCGGCGGCCTGCTGCTGGTGATCGGCGGCGAGCGGCGTGGCGTGACCCGATCCTTCGTCGAGGACGCCGATCTGCGAGTCCGAATCGGTTACGGACGTGAGCGAGCGCCCGATCTTGGCGCGGCTGCGGCGGCAGCGGTCATCGGCTTCGAGGCCCTGCGGCAGCGGGGGGCGGACGGCTAGAAGACCCGGCGGCCCGCCAGTCGATCGGTCACCGGCGGGGATGGTCGCCTCTGGCCGCGGGTGCGCTCCCAGGTGCGATCGCGGATGGCCAGCCCGGCGACCATGTACAGGCCACCGAGGGTCAGGAGCGTCCCGTAGACGCTGACGGGAGCCAGGTGGCCGCCGATGGCCGTGCCGCCGACCATCGCCAGCGCACCAAATGCGAGCACCGCGACGGCTACGGACCACAGCGAGCGTCTCATGCGATGGAGCGTACGCCGAGCCCCATGGCAGGCCGGATAGGACCATCGGCCCACCAGGGGCGGACGTTCGTGGGCAGCTCACGCGCCGAGAGTCGGTGCGCTACTTCCGCAAATG
>DATBRU010000092.1:0-8182 GCA_036560105.1 Candidatus Limnocylindria bacterium
TCCTCAACGACGTGACGATGCGCGACCTCCAGCACGACGACCGCCAATGGCTGCGGGCCAAGGGGTCGGATGGGTTCGCGCCGATGGGGCCCGCGGTCGTCACCGCCGACGAGCTGACCAGGACCGGCGACGTCCGGCTGCGATCGTCGGTGAACGGCGAGACGTGGCAGGACTCGACCACCGCCGAGATGATCTTCGACGTCGCGACCATCGTCGCCTTCGCATCGCGCACGATCACCCTCGAGCCCGGAGACGTCATCTCGACGGGCACGCCGGCCGGCGTGGGGCACTACCAGCCGGTCCCGCGGTACCTCTCCGACGGGGACGTGATGCGCTGCGAGATCGAGGGCATCGGTGCGATCGAGAACACCGTGATCGACGAGATCGGGCGGATCGAGGACCATTCGCGCGCCTCGGGAATCGGGGAGTGGTGATCGAGGCCGGCACGGGAACGATGCGCGCGCTGGCGAAGACGGCGCCTGGACCCGGGCTCGACCTGGTGGACCGTCCGGTCCCGACTCCCGGAGCCGGCGAGGTGCTGCTCCGCGTCGAGGCGGCGAGCATCTGCGGGACGGACCTGCATCTCTTCAACTGGGACGAGTGGGCGTCCGAGAACCTGGTCCCGCCGCGAATCCTCGGCCACGAGCTCGCCGGGACGGTGATCGGTCTCGGCGCCGGTGTGACCCGCGTACGCGAGGGCGACCTCGTCGGCGTCGAGTCACATCTCGTCGACTGGACCTGCACCCAGTGCCGCCGCGGCCAGGTGCATCTCTGCCGCAACCTGCGCGTGATCGGCGTGCACACCGACGGCGGATTCGCGGAGCAGGTCGTCATCCCGGAGGCGAATGCGATCGCGTCGAACGGCCTCGACCCGGCGGTGGTAGCGCTCCAGGAGCCGATGGGCAACGCGGTGCACGCCGCGTTCGTCGAGCCGATCGAGGGGCGCTCGGTGCTCGTCACCGGCTGCGGGCCGATCGGCCTGTGCGCCGTCGGGATCGCACGCGCGGCCGGAGCATCGATGGTGGTCGCCACCGACACCGAGCAGTTCCGCCTCGAGCTGGCACGGACGATGGGTGCGGACCTCGCCCTGGACGCCACCGACTCGTCGACAGTGGAGCGGATCCGCGATGCCACCGATGGTGACGGCATCGACGTCGTGCTCGAGATGAGCGGTGCGGCCCCCGCGCTCGAGCTGGCGCTCGACGTGGTGACCCGCGGCGGCTCGGTGAGCCTGCTCGGCATCTTCAATGGGGCGGTGCCGATCGAGCTGTCCGAGCTCGTCATCATGAAGGGCCTTCGGCTGCACGGGATCTACGGCCGTCGCATGTACGACACGTGGGAACGGACGCAGGCTCTCCTGCGTTCGGGAGCCCTCGACGTGACCCCGATCATCACCCATCGACTCGACCTGGCCGAGTGGCCCAGGGCCTTCGAGCTGCTCGCCTCGCGGCACGCCGGCAAGGTGGTCCTGGCGCCCTGAGCGAGGGCTACACTCGGGACATGACCGATGCGCCCGCCCGCGCCCGGAATCCGCTCGCCTTCCTCGACGCGGAGATCGACGAGCTGAGGGCCAAGGGCCTGTACCGGCGGCTGAGGGTCGTCGAGAGCGAGCAGAAGAGCCGTTGCGTCATCGACGGACGCGAGGTCATCACCCTCTCGAGCAACAACTACCTCGGCCTCAACACGCACCCTCGGCTCAAGCAGGCGGCGGTCGACGCGGTCGAGCGATACGGGGCGGGCTCCGGCGCCGTGCGCACGATCGCCGGCACCATGAGCCTCCACGAGGAGCTCGAGACGCGGCTCGCCGAGTTCAAGCACACCGAGGCCGTCCTCACATTCCAATCGGGCTTCACCTGCAACACCGGGGTCATCCCGATCCTCGCGCCCGAGGGCGCCACGATTGTCTCGGACGCGCTGAACCACGCCAGCATCATCGACGGGATCCGCCTCACCAAGGCCGACCGCCGGATCTTCCCGCACGCCGACATCGAGGCGCTGCGGACCGCGCTGCGCGAGATCCGCGCGGCCGATGCGAAGCGCACCATCCTGGTGATCACCGACGGCGTCTTCAGCATGGACGGCGACATCGCCAGGCTCCCCGAGATCGTTGAAGCGGCCGAGGAAGCCGCGGCGATCGTGTACGTCGACGACGCGCACGCGTCCGGCGTCCTGGGCCGCAACGGTCGGGGCAGCGTTGACCACTTCGACCTGAACGGTCGCGTGCAGGTGCAGGTCGGGACGCTCTCCAAGGCGATCGGCGTTCTCGGCGGCTACGTTGCCGGGCCTGCCTCGCTACGCACCGTGCTCGAGCACCGTGCTCGACCGTTCCTGTTCTCGACCTCCCACCCGCCCGCCGTCGCCGCGGCGTGTCTCGCTGCGATCGATGTGCTCGAGACCGAGCCGGAGCTTATCGAGCGCCTGTGGGAGAACACGCGCCACTTCAAGTCGGGCCTGGGCGGGCTCGGATTCGACATCGGTTCATCGGAGACTCCGATCACCCCGGTCATCGTCGGGGCGGGCGCGCTGGCGCATCGGTTCAGCGACCGGCTGTTCGAGGAGGGCGTCTTCGCCATGGGCATCGGGTTCCCGACGGTTCCCGATGAGAGGAGCCGGGTGCGCACGATCGTCACCGCCGAGCACACACGCGAGGAGCTCGATACCTGCCTCGAGGTCTTCGAGCGAGTGGGGCGAGAGCTCGCCATCATCTGACGAGTGCTCGGAATGACAGACGACGGGGAAATCAGAAGACGGGGTAGAGGCGAACCTCTACCCCGTCGACTGCCAGGGGGGCTGGCTCAATCGCCGGAGAATGACCCGGGATTGGCGCGGTTGGGCGTCCCTGGCTACCGCTCGCGCTCGCGCGCCAGCCTGAGGAAGACCATGCCACCGAGCGCTGCCAGGAAGAGCAGGCTCAGGAGCGTGGCAGGGATCTGGTTGAACCCACCGATCGCGGTGTCCGGAACCTCGCCGCCCGGGGTCGGGTTGCCGCCGAGAGTGTCCTCGGATGCAACGGCCGACTGCGACGCGTCCTGGCTGCCCGGCTGGGAGGCCAGCTGGCTGGCCGCCTGCGAGGCGTCCTGGCTCGCCGGCTGCGATGCCGGCTCGCTCGCCGACTGCGATGCCGACTGGCTGGCCGACTGAGATGCGCTGTGGCTCGCCGGCTGCGATGCCGGCTGGCTGGCGCGATGGGACGCCGACTGCGACTGGTTCTTGACCTTGATGATGTCGACGTGGCTCAGGCCCTGGCAGGAGGGTCCGTCGCCCAGTCGCGTGACGGTGACCGAGTTCGTGCCGACGCCGCTCACTTCGTAGCAGCCATCCTCGTACGTCCCGTTGCCGAGGACGCCCGAGTGCTTGTTCCCGTCAAACATGTTGTCGCCGGACTTGATACACACGCCGGTGATGGTGTACGACGACGGCGCCGTGTAGGTGATCTCGTCCTCGCTTTGCCCCGGATCTTCCGAGTCGGGGTCGTGCGCCGTCAGGCACTCGTCAGGTGATCCCGAGCCAGAGGCCGACACCAGGGCCGGGGCCAGCAACGCCACCGAGGAGGCGGCGAGGGACAGGATCGCCAGCAGCGCCAGCAGTCGGCGCAGCATCGAGGCGTCCGTCCGTCTCGTCATTGAGTCCACTGTCATTCCCGCTTTCTGATGGAGATTGATGAGTCCGGCTCGAGAATCGAGTCTTGCGACACTGGAGCAGCCCCCCGGCGCGCCCGGATTTGATAGATGGGCGGACGATAGCAGGGACTGGTACTTCTGCGCCATAGGCTTCAAGAACGGCTGAGCGGGAATGGGCGGTGAAGTGCGGTCGCGGACAGTACTCGTGGGCAATCCGTGGTGACCGCGCGCACCAAGGGTCCCAGGACTGATGGATCAGCGCCCGCGCGAATGATGCACCGGCGCCCGGCTAGGAGGTGCGGCCCCGAGCCTCCAGCACCACGACCTGGGTTTCGTCCGGAAGGGAGCTGAGCGTCACCTGGGCCTTCGGCTGGCGGATCGGCTCGGTGGCCATCTCGTGCAGGAATTTCTCGGGACCGCCGAGATCCTTGGACCCGCCGTCGACCCCGTAGTGCATCGGGATGACGATCTTCGGGCCGACCTGGGCGACGACCTCGGCCGCCTCGGCCGGGGTGAGGGTGGTCTCCCCACCGACCGGGACGAGAAGGACGTCGACCGGGCCGAGCTCGCTCAGCTGCTCATCGGTGAGGAGGTGTCCGAGGTCGCCGAGGTGGCAGACATGAACGCCGTCGATCTCGAAGGAAAAGACCATGTTCTGGCCCCGCGCTGCGCCGGCCTCGCCGTCGTGATAGGTCCGGATGCCGGTCACCAACAGATCACTGAACTCGTACTCGCCCGGCCGAGTGAGGGTCAGGCCGGCAGTGATGGACCGGGTGTATGCGTGGTCGGGGTGGTCGTGGCTGATCGTCAGCAGGTCAACGTCATGCTTCCCCGCGACGAAGCCGGTGGACGGCGGACACGGGTCGGTGATGACGGTCGCATCCTTGCCCTTGAGTCGGAAGCAGGCGCGCCCGTACCAGGTGATCTCCATCGGTGCGGCGATGGTAAACGATCGCGGCATAGCACGAGCCCCGGTGCCCGCCCAATGACACCGGGGCTCGAAGGAGGGAGGGTGGAGGCGGAAATCCGAAGATCTCCATCTCGCAGCCTGAAGGCTACGGCGCCCTCGTGAATCGAGGGCTTGCCAGACCTTAAGAAACCTGAACCTTTCGCCGGACTCGGCGCGACCTATGGCAGGATGCGCCGATGCCAGCCGCGCAACGCATCGCCCTCATCGGTGTCGCCGTCCTCAGTGTCATCGCGATCGCCGTGGTGGTTATCACCCTGCAGGACTCCCCTTCCGGCCCCACCGCGAGCTCATCGGCTGCGCCCAGCGAGCCCAGCTCAGAGCCGCAGCCGTCGGTCAGCGCGGAGGCCAGCGACGAGCTGCTAGCAGAGCTGCGTGCGATCGAGGAGCAGGTGATCGAGATCCGCGGGCTGCCGGCGGCCGAGATCGGCCCGCCCGAGCTGATCACCCGCGACCAGCTTGCCGACGAGCTTCGTCGCATCTTCGACGAGGACTATCCGCCCGAGGATCGCGAGCGCGACACGATCGCCCTCACCGCCCTGGGCCTGCTGGAGGAAGGGCAGGACATCGGTGAGTTGCAGCTCCAGCTCCTCGGCGATTCGGTGCTCGGCTTCTACGACGACGTCGACCGCCGCATGGTGATCGTGACCGATGCCGGGCTCGATCCGGCGGCCAGGATGACCTACGCCCATGAGTACGCCCACGCCCTGCAGGACGCGGCGTTCGACTTCGACTCGCTCGAGACCGATGCGCCGGGCGAGGATGATCGAGGCCTGGCGCGGACGGCGATGATCGAGGGCGATGCCTCGGTCGTCATGCTGGTCTGGGCGTTCACGAACCTGAGTCCGGAAGAGCTGCTGGAGGCCGGTACGGGCACGCCGCTGCCGGACACGAGCGGGATCCCGTCGTGGATGGTGGCTCAGCTCGAGTTCCCGTACACGACCGGCCTCGACTGGGCGAGCAACGTCGTGGGAAACCCGCTGACGCCGAACTTCGGTGCGCTTGACGAGGCGTTCGCAACGCCGCCGGACTCGACCGAGCAGATCATCGACTTCGCGAAGTGGGAGGCGCGCGAGGCGCCGGTCGTCATCGATGAGATCGACCTCGCGGGCGCGCTGGGCGATGGCTGGACCGAGGTCGATGCCACCCCCATCGGGCAGGCGACGATCGAGATCATGCTCGACTACCACGGGGCGCAGGGTGCGGCCGCGGCGGCCAGCGGCTGGGGCGGCGACCGCGTCGTCATCGCGAGCGGGCCCGACGACGCGTTCGCGCTGGCCTGGCGCCTCGCATGGGATTCGCCCGCCGATGCCGCCGAGTTCGCCGCCGCCTATCGCAGCATCGTGGCCACGCTCGGCTTTCCGGCCAGCGTGACCGAGCTCTCCAACGGCGAGCTGCTCGTGGCGCACGCCTCGACCGAGGACCTGCTGCGTCGCACGCAGGATGCCGCCGACGATTGAGGCGGGCTACATCGAGTCGGGTGCGCTGATCCCGAGCAGGCCAAGGGCATTACCGAGCACCGACCGCGTCGCGTCCACCAGGGCGAGGCGTGCGGCCGACAGGGATGGATCATCGGTGAGGACCTTGCAGTCTCGATAGAACTGCGAGAAGGCGGAGGCCAGCTCGTATGCGAAGCGCGGCACCTCGTGCGTCTCGCGTCGCTCCGCGGCGATGGCGACGGTGTCCGGGAAGTCGAGAAGGTGCGCGACGAGAGCCTGCTCGGCGGGGTGCGTCAGCAGGTCGCCGCTGCCCGCGTCATCCGGGGCGATGCCAGCTTCGGCGGCGTTCCTCAGGATCGACGAGGCGCGAGCGTGCGCGTACTGCACGTAGTAGACCGGGTTCTCATTGCTCTGCTTCCGGGCGAGCTCGAGGTCGAAGTCGATCCCGCTGGTGAACGCGCGCGAGCTGAAGAACCAGCGCACCGCATCGGCCCCGACCTCGCCCATCAGGTCGTCGAGCTCGATGAACTCGCCCGAGCGCTTGCTCATGCTCACCGCGGTCCCGTCGCGAACGAAGCGGACCCACGAGTACAGGAGGATGCGGACCGCGTTCGGGTCGTGGCCGAGGGCCTCGACCGCATGGAGCAGACGGGCGATCGCGCCGTGATGATTCTCGCCCCAGACGTAGATGAGCTCGTCGAACCCTCGGCTGAACTTCTCGCTCGCATAGCCGATGTCGGCGGCGAAATACGTCGGCTGGCCGTTGCTGCGGAAGATGACGCGGTCCTGGTCGTCCCCGAACGCCGTCGAACGGAACCAGGTCGCCCCCTCCGCCTCGTGGACGTATCCGGATTCCCGTAGCGTCGCCACCCCACGCTCCACCCAGCCGCCTTCGTGGATCGAGCTCTCGGTGGTCCAGACGTCGAACGCGATGCCGAGCGATGCCAGGCTTGCCTCGATCCCTTCCCGCTGCACCTCGGAAGCCCAGCGACCGTAGATCCAGTCGGCCTCGTCACCACCGGCGGCTTCGGCGGCCGATACGACCTCCGCCGGGACCGATGCGGCCATCTCCCCGACATAGTCGCCGCGGTAGCCGTCCTCGGGGATGGGCTCGTTCGCCCTGAGCGCGCGGACCGATGCGCCCAGCGCCTTCACCTGGGCCCCGAAGTCGTTGAAGTAGTACTCGCGCGTCACCGCGTGGCCGGCGGCGGCCAGCACCCGGCTCAGCACATCCCCCACGAAGGCCCCGCGCGCGTTGCCAACGTGCAGCGGCCCGGTCGGATTGGCGCTCACGAACTCGACGTTGATGCGCCCCGGCCTCTCGACCGACGCATGTCCGAATGTCGGACCCGCGGCGCGAATGGCGCCGACTTGGCCGGCCAGCCATCCCGGGTCGATCCGGATGTTCAGGAAGCCGGGCGGTGCGATCTCGAGCGTCGCGATCGACGGCGGCGGCTCGAAGTGGTCCCTGATCGACTCCGCGATGCGCATCGGCGCGGCGCGCGCGACCGGCGCGAGCTGCATCGCGGCGTTGCTGGCCCAGTCGCCGTGATCGCGGTTCGCCGGCCGCTCGAGGCCGATCTCCGGGAGCGCGGCGTCGGCGGGGACGGCGAGCTGACCGGCACCGATGGCCCGGTCGCGGGCATCGGCGATGGCGCGGGTGATCTGGTCGCGCAGGCTCATGGGGTCTGGAGTCTAGCGCCCGCCCGTGCTCGAACGGCTCAGCGCTCGCGAGCGATGCGCAGCTCCAGCGCCTGGTCGGTGCTGAAGTCGCGGAGCGGCAGGGCGTCGGCCGCCACTTCGAGCAGGGCGCCGGTGGGGGCCAGGCCAATCAGCTCGCAGTGGTCGATCTGCGTGCCCGCCTCGTGTGCCAGGCGGCGCACCTCACGCACCACCGCGGCGATGCCGGTTCGCTCCCAGTCGACGAGGTTCATGCTCACCTGGGCGAGGGTCGGCATGCCGGGATTCTGGAGCAGGACTCCCATGGCCTGGACCGCGGGCATTCCGCCGGATGACTCCCGGATCGTCGACGCGATCCTCCGGGCCAGCGCGAGGTCATCGGTCGCGAGATTGACGTTGAAGGCGATGAGCGGCTTGCGCGCGCCCACCGCAACGGCGCCACCGCGTGGGTGTGTTCGCGCCGGACCGTAGTCGGG
>DATBRU010000093.1:0-10014 GCA_036560105.1 Candidatus Limnocylindria bacterium
TGTATCGGTCCCTGTGGCAGAGCTTCGCGATCCTGACGCCCGTCCGATCCGTCGGCGTCATGGGCGACGGCAGGACGTATGCGAACGTCGTCGCGGTCCGGGCGGTCACTTCCGATGACGGGATGACCGCCGATTGGGCGCGTCTGCCGTACGACCTCCTGGCGAAGATCAGCAGCCGGATCGTCAACGAGGTGCCGGGCGTGAACCGAGTCGTCTACGACATCAGCTCGAAGCCGCCCGCCACCATCGAGTGGGAGTGAGGCGCCGGGCCGCAGTCGCGGCGCTCACGCTCGCGGTGCTCACGGCATGCAACGTCGCGCCAGTCGATACGCCGGACCCCGCCGCCGTCCCGAGCGGTCCGCTGGAAGCGCATGGAGCAGGCGCCACCGGTCCGATCGTCGAGGTCGGCAGCGGGACGAATCTCGGAGTGGGGTGGCGCTACGCGATCTACCCGAGCGAGGACGCGTGGTGCACGCAGCTCGAGACGGTGGGGGTCGCCACGGCAGGATGCGGCGACATCCTTCCCCAGGGCGAGCGTGCGTTCGGAAGCGTCGCACGCGAAGGCCCCCACGCCGGCGGCGTCACGTCCGTCGACGGAGTCACCGTCTCCGAGACCGCAACCGTGTGGCTCATCACCGAGAGCGGGCAGAGGAGCCCGGCAACGCTGATGCCACTCGAGGAGGCTGGCCTGGACGGTCAGGCGTTCATCGGCTTCGTGCCTCCCGACATCACCATCACCCACGTCATGTCCATCGCGCTCAACGGCGAGATCCTGGAGACCTACGAGCTGCCCTAGGGTGCGAGCCGATAGACCTTCTGGCGCTCCACGGCTGTCGCCCACACGGATCCGAATGCAACGGTGACGTCTCCGCTCGTGGGAGGCCCGTCGATCCTCTCCACGACCTCGTTCGTGTTCGGGTCGATGCGAACAAGGAACTGGTCGGGGGCGCGGACCCATACGGCGTCGACCTCCGCCCAGAGGCTGCCGGATGTGCCGGATCCGGCGCCTGTGGCGATCTCGGCGATGACCGTGCCGTCGTTGGGATCGACGCGCGCGACCGTTGGATCGTCGGCTTCGGGACGAGCCTCCGCGGTGCCATGGAGCGTGACCCAGAGCGAGTCGGGGCCTGCGATGACGATCCATGGATCAACCAATCCGCTCGCGTGCTCGGTGATCTCGCCCGTTGCCGGTTCGAACCTCAGCAGCAGGCCCTCGTCCAGCGCGGTGATCCAGACGGCGTCGAAGCCGAAGGCGACGCCCGCAGCCGCATGGCCCAACGGGAAGGTGGTTGCCTCCTCGGAGACGGGATCGATCCGCACGAGGTTGGTCATCTCGAAGCCATCGCTGCCCAACGTCCACACCGCGCCGGCTCCGAACGCCATGCGCTGCCCGCGAAGGGTTCCCACGTCATACGCGACCGTGCCGGTGATCGCGTTGGTGGCCGGATCAATTCGGGAGGCTCCCTCCGGCGTGCAGACCCAGATGGCCTCGTCGCTGGCACCGAGCGCCTGGCACGGGCTCGGCCCGATCGAGATGCGCGCGATCGTCTCGTCGGTCGCGGGATCCACCCGCACCACGGCATTGTCGTCCCCGTCCGGCGCCAGGATCCACATCGAGCCGAAGGCCGCGGTCGGGAGATCCGGGCCATCGTGAATCGTGAGGACGGCCGTCGCGATGTCGTCGGCGTTCGCGCGGGGGGATGCCGACGGCCGCTCGCTGGCCGCCGCGGACGGAGTCGACACGGCAGCCGGCTGGCTGGACCCCGGCTGCGCCGATGTCTCGGCCGCCGGCGCGCACGAGGCGAGGACGAGCGTGATCACCACGCCCGCGGACCAGGTGGTTCCGGCCCGCGGTGCGCTGGTTCGTGCCGTGGACGTCTCCATCGGTAGTTCTCCTACTCCTGCTTCAGGAACGACAGGACGGCGAGGACGCGTCGATGGTCCTCGCTCGTCGGTTCGAGGCCGAGCTTCGAGAAGATCCGGGTCACGTGCCCCTCGACGGTTTTCGGGTCGAGCACGAGCTTCTCCGCGATGCCCTGGTTCGAGCGACCCTCGGCCATGAGGCCAAGGATCTCCCGCTCGCGCGCCGTGAGCTCGTCGAGCGCCGTCTGGGTGCGCGGGCGTCCAAGCAGCCGCGCGACGACCTCGGGGTCGATCACGGACTCGCCGGCCGCGACTCGGCGCACCGCATCGGCCAGGTCGGCGATCCGCGTGACGTGATCCTTCAGGAGGTAGCCGACGCCCGAAGGGCTTTCGCGGAGCAGATCGACCGCGTGGCGCGTCTCGATGTACTGCGAGAGGACGAGGATGGCGAGCGAGGGGCGCGCCAACCGGATCGCGCGCGCTGCTTCAAGACCCTCAGTTGTGTGGGTGGGCGGCATGCGGACGTCGAGGACCAGCACGTCGGACGGCTCTACCTCGACGAGGCGCATGAGCTCCGGGACGTCCCCAGCCTGGCCGACCACGTCAAAGCCTGCCGCCGCGAGCGAGGCGGCCAGCGCCTCGCGGAGGAGCACCGCGTCGTCGGCCAGGACGATCCGCAGCGGAGGGCCGGGCGTCGCGGTCACAGGCCCGCAGGGATCCGCGCCCTGACCGTCGTGCCGCCATTCGGCGGGCTGTCGATGGCCAGCGTGCCGCCGACCGCGACGATCCGGTCGAGCAGGCCCTGGAGTCCCGTGCCCTTCAGCGGATCGGCGCCTCCATGGCCATCGTCGGTGACGGTGACCGCCAGCTCGCCCTCGTCGATCGCCGCTGTGATGCGAACCTCGCTCGCGCCCGCGTGCTTCGCAGCATTGGTCACCGTCTCGGCCACGAGGAAGTATGCCGCGACCTCGGCTTCGGGAGCCAGCCGCTGCTCGGTGACGGTTGCGCGGACCGGGATCGGCGCCCGCTCGGCGAGCGAGTCCACGGCCGCGGCGAGGCCGCGTTCGGTGAGGATCGCCGGATGCAGGCCGTGGGCCAGGTCACGGACCTCGGTGATCGCGCGCATCAGCTCGTCGGTGGTGGCATCGATCAGCTCGCCGGCGCCGTCGACCTGGCTGCGCGCCTGGTCAAGCCGCATGGCGAGGGCCACGAGGCGCTGCTGGGCACCGTCGTGCAGGTCGCGCTCGATGCGCCGGCGCTCGGCATCGGCCGCCTCCACGATGCGCGCCCGCGACGCGCGGACGTCCTCCAGCTGGGCGCGCACCTGGGCGGCGAGCCGCTCGTTCTGGAGCGCCATCCTCGCCACGGAGGCAACCGCGCTTGCGCGGCCCGGGTCCTCGATCTCGATGGCGGGATCGTAGATCAGCGCCGCCAGCAGCTCGCCGTCGTGCTCGAGCCTCGCGACGCCGCGCGTCGGGTCCTCCGCCAGCGGCATGTCGACGGGCTGCCCGTCCGCGTCGACGTAGCCAACGCCTGAGGGGGAAGGGAAGGCCAGCTCGAGGGTCGGGTCGTGCAGTGCCCGCGCCAGCGTGGGTTGGAGCGCGCCGATCGGCACGCCATGAGACAGCTCGACGGCGAGGTCCGCGATCGAGCCGCGAGCCAGCCGGGCAACCAGGATGCCGGTCAGGAACCCTGCCGGGATCGCGGCGTGCAGGAATGCGAGGGGCGATGTGCTCAGCACGACGCCGATGCTCTCCCATGCCTCCAGGTTGAGCGACGCAAGCGACCTCGCCGAGGCCGCGCCGAGCTCGAGCGGCGCCACCACGGCCACCGGCAGGAGTGTTCGACGGAGCGCCGGGCTGGCGCGCCGCCAGCGGCGCCAGAGGCCGGCGATCACGCCGATCGCGAGGAGTGGGACGAGGGCCGCCACCCCCGGACCGAAGAGCCACGCCAGCTGATCCGAGGGCCACATCACGAACGGGTTGACCTGGCAGCGCGGGAAGCAGTCCGCTCGTTCCGGATCCCAGACGAGTGCCAGGCCGACACGGCTCACGATGAGGACGCCGTAGGCGGCGGTGATGAGGATCCGATCGCCTCGGTCGGTGAGCCTGCCGCTCGGAAACGCGAGCACGAGGTGAGCGAACACGACCGTTGCGACACCGATGGTGAGCTGCCACACCGTCCAGGTGAGTGACGTGTTGACGACCCAGATCACGCCGAGGGCGGCGACGACCCGGGAGGCCGCGATGAGCTTCCACATCCGGCCACCGGGATCGCGAGAGAAGGCCGCAAGCATCGCCGCGGTCCAGAGCATCTCTCCGGCGAAGATCGCGGCGGCGAAGATCGGGTTGAGGGGCGTCCGAAGGGGATGGGCGTACAGGAATGGAGCGAAGGCCGTGATCACCGCAAGGGCGGTTCCGCCGATGGCCAGGAGGACGAGGTTGGCCTGACGCGTCACGGGGGTTCGGTCGCCTCGGGACGCTGATCGACGCTCGCGACGACCCCGACCCCCCACCCGATCGCAGCCCCGGCCACGGCGACCCCGAGGACGAGGGTTGGTGTCCATTCAAGGCCGGTCGTGGCATTGGCCACGGCGCCTGCCGTGACGACGAACGCCGCCGCCGTCGCGGCCCCTGTGACGCGCCTGCGAAGGCGCTCCGGCGCGAGCCAGGCCGCGAGGTCGGCGGCGACGCCGGCGGCGAGGCCGGCAGCCACGAAACGCCATTCCTGGTTGGGCACGGCGATGAGCGCGGTCGCAAGCACGAGCACGAGGGTGAACGATCCGATGGGGGGCCTCGTGCTGGCCAGCATCACCACGACCGCCGCAATCAGCCCGATGCTCAGCAGCATTCCGGCCGTCCCGAGGTCCAGGCGTGCGAGCGGCGTGGCCTCCGCCGGCGGCGGAAGGGCGCGGTTGAAGACGATCCGTCCGTCGGGGCCCCATCCCCCGGTCCACACCTGGTCATCCGAGGACGGGCTCCGGGAAAGGTTATGCCGGTCGCTCCCATCCACCGCCACCGACCAGATCTGGCCGTAGTCGTCCGGGCCTCGCGCGGTGAAGGCGATCCGAGAGCCATCCGGTGCCCACGTCGGCGAAGAGTTGAATCCGCGATCGAAGGTGACCTGTCGGACGTCTGTGCCGTCGGCGTCCATCACGTAGATCTCCATTTCACCGCTGCGGCTGGAGTTGAAGGCGATCTGCGCCCCGTCCGGCGACCATGTGGCGCCCCAGTCCTCGCCCGGGTCGTCGGTCAGGCGTCGCGGGCCCGAGTCGGCGATGCCCATCACGTAGAGCTCCGTGTTGCCGTCGCGCGTCGAGTCGAAGAGGACGAGTGAGCCATCGGGTGAGGGCACAGGCGCCCGGTCGTCCCCGGCGCTGTCGGTGAGGCGCTGCGCGTCACCGTCGCCAGAGGCCGGGCTGCGCCAGATGTCCGCGTTTGGCAGCGGGATGCTGAGCGGTCCCTGCGGTCCGGCGCCGACCCCGGGGCCGACCGGGCCCTCCTCCATCCACGGGCCGCCCTGGGCCTCCTGCGTGAACATCACCCACGCCCCGTCCGCGGTGTAGCGCGGGATCCATCGCCACTCGGAGCCACCGACCACCTGGCGCGCGTCGCTCCCGTCGCTGGCCGCGCTCCAGATCTGTGCCTCGGAGGCTGCGATCCCGCTGGCCGGAAAGCCGAACTGGGTGTAGGCGATTCGCGAGCCATCCGGCGTCCAGCTGGCGTACCCGAATGCGGCGTCCTCGCCGGCCTCGATGAGGCGGGTCTGCCTGCCACCGTCCGCGTCCATGACCCACAGATCGATCGGCTGTTGCGGCAACGCCGGGTCCACGGCGAGCCACCCGTTCTCGGCGGGATGGAACCCGCCAGGCCATCCAAGGGCGACGAGCGTCAGAGCCGCGGAGAGGAGGATCGGAATCGTCGGCACCCGCCGCGCCCCGAGCTGCAATGCCGCGGACAGCGGAGCCGCCGCGATCATGCCCAGGCCGATGGTCAGCAGCACGCGGCTCGGCGCGAAGCTGTCCTCGAGGCCGAATGAGAAGCCGACGCCCTCGCGCCATCCGAGGTCGAGCACCAGGGCGCCGATGAAGGTCGCCGCTCCCGCGCCGAGCAGGCCGAATCCCGGGGGGAAGGCGCGGCGCCATCCCACGCCTCGGGCTTCCGCCCGGATCGCCCGCGCCGCCCCGAGCACGGCGAGCGCGGCGACGCCGAGGTACAGGGGCAGGTGATAGGGCGAGGCGGCCTGGTCCGGCGCGTGGCCGTTGTTGATCGCCCACAGAACGAGGACGAATCCGCCGACGATGAGGGCGCCGAAGCACGAGGCCACCCACGCGAATCCGGCATCGTGATCTGGTCGCCCGGTCATTGCGTCCTCGCGAGCACGGCTGAGGGCCGCATCGTGGCACTCCCCTGCGGCTTCGCCTAGGGGGGAATCCCTCGGTTCTGAGAGCTCGAGTTCACGGGCTGGCCCGCTCGTGGACGGCCGCCACGCGACCTACGGTTGGCCCATCGGAACACCACGCATACCGAGGCTCACCTCATGACCGCCACCGCCGCCCACTTCACGACCCGTCCCCTGGTCAGGCGCCACGCAGTGCTTCGGCTCGCGGCAGCAGCCGCCCTGGCTGTCGCGTTCGCGGCGGTGCTCAGCATCTCGCTCGCCGTTGCCATCCTCGCCGCCGCCGATGCGTCCGGGCTTGATGTCACCATCGCGGCGCCGGGCCCCATGCCTCACCCGAGCGTCGCGGAAGCCGGCCTCGACCGCTGATCCCGGGCGCCGTGCGCGCTCGGGGCGCCGAGCCGGTAGCATGCGGCGCACATGTCAAGCTGGTTCGACCGACTCCTCGAAGAGCTTCAGCGCCGCCAGGAGGAGGCCGATGCCCAGCGTGAGGGCCGCCCCCGCCAGCCCAGAAACGTCACCCCCGCCGAGGATGCGCAACGGGACGAGCCGAAGCGTCGCGTGAATGGGAATGGGGGAGGCGGCCGCGGCTCGATCCCCCGGGCGGGAACCGACCAGGTCCCCTGGCGGCGTTGGGTGCTCCTTGGCGGCATCGCCGTCGCGCTCTTCGTGGCGCTCGGCCTGCTCACGAGTGCCGTGACCCTCATCACCGATGTGATGTGGTACGACGAGCTCGGACGGCGCGACATCCTCGCCACGCGGCTGTGGGCGCAGGTCGCGCTGTTCGCGATCGGATTCGCCGCCCTGCTCGTGCCGGCCCTGCTCAGCATCTGGCTGGCTCGCCGAATTGCGCCGCAGGCGCCGGTGCGACGCCTCGGCGACTTCGAGATGCCGGACGCGTCGCGCTTCATCGGGATCGGCCTGGTCGTCGTGGCCGTGCTGCTGGCGCTCGGCAGTGGAGCGGCCTGGAGCGGCAACTGGGAGACGGTCCTCCTCTACTTCAACGGCGGCGACTTCGGCCAGGTCGACCCGACACTTGGGCGCGATGTGGGCTTCTACGTCTTCGGGCTGCCGTTCTGGCGGTTCATTCTCGGCTGGGCAACGACGACCCTGGTGATCATCGGCATCCTGACGCTGATCACCTACGCCGCGCGTGCGCTCCGCTGGCAGTTCCATCTCTCCGCCCCGGTCCGCGCCCACATCTCCGTCATCGGCGCGGTGCTGCTGCTGGTCATCGCCGCCGGGTACCAGCTCGACATCGCCGAGCTCGCATACTCGACCCGAGGTCTCGAGGGACGGGTCCAGACGCCGCTGTACACCGACATGAACGCCCAGCTGCCCGCCTACGTGATCCTGACCGTGGTCGCCCTCGTATCGGCGGCGCTCCTCCTCCTCAACACGTGGTTCCGGACCCTGTGGCTCGTTGGCCTCGCGGCCGGGGCGTGGCTCGTCCTGTCGGTCCTCGTGGGCGGGCTGTATCCGGCATTCGTCCAGGCCGTGCAGGTCGAGCCCAACGAGCTCAACGTCGAGCGACCCTACCTGCGCAGCCATCTCGAGGCGACACGCGCGGCGTTCGACCTCGACGGGATCGACGTTCGCCGCTTCACCGGCGAGCAGGAGCTGACCAGGGAGGTCTTCGACTCGGAGGAGGGCACGGTCGGTAACCTGCGCCTGTGGGACTACCGGCCGCTGCTCACCACGTTCGGCCAGCAGCAGATCCTGCGTCGCTACTACACCTTTACCGACGTCGACATCGACCGCTACGAGATCAGCGAAGAGCAGCGCCAGATCATGCTGAGCGCGCGCGAGCTCGATGTGACGCTCTTCGGTGACAACCGCAGCTGGACGAACGAGCGCCTCGTGTACACCCATGGCTTCGGCATCACGGCCGTGCCGGTCAATGCCGTCACGCCGCAGGGGACGCCCGACTACCTGGTGAGCGGGATCGACACCGAGTCACAGGTGCCGATCGGGGAGCCGCGGATCTACTTCGGAGAGGCGACCGATACGTACGTCGTGACCGGCACGACGACCGCGGAGTTCGACCATCCGCTCGACACCGACACGTCCGGCGAGGCCGGCACGACGACGGTGTGGAGCGGCGACACGGCCGTTGGGATCGACAACATCCTGGTCCGTGCCCTGTTCGCACTGCGCTTCGGCGACTTCAACCTGCTCATCAGCGGCCAGCTGACCGATGACTCCCAGATCCTCTTCCGTCGTGACATCACCGAGCGGGTGCACGAGGTTGCCCCGTTCCTCGCCTACGACAGCGATCCCTACCTCGTCTCCGCCGATGAGCGCCTGCTGTGGGTCATGGATGCGTACACCCTCAGCTCGCGCTACCCGAGCGCCCAGCCCCTGTCATCGGAGAGCCGCTTTGAAGGCGCCAACTACATCCGCAACAGCGTGAAGGTCGTCGTCGACGCGTACACCGGCGAGATGCGCTTCTTCCTGGCCGATCCCGACGACCCGATCATCGCCGCCTACGCGCGCATCTTCCCGACCCTGTTCGAGCCGCTCTCGGCGATGCCAGAGGGTCTCGAGGCGCACCTCCGCTACCCGGAGGATCTCTTCACCGCCCAGAACCAGATGTTCCGGCTGTACCACCTCCAGGCCACCGATGCGGGCGCCACGACCTTCTACAACGAGGACGACCGCTGGGCCATCCCGGAGGACGTGGTCAAGGGCACCGGTGAGCCGATGGAGCCGTACTACGTTCAGATGCGCATCCCGGGGGAGGATGAAGCGGAGTTCGCTCTCATCCAGCCCGTCGTGCCCGAGGGCCGCCCGAACATGATCGCCTGGGTCGCCGCGCGGATGGACCCGGGCGTCTACGGAGAGCGGATCGCGTTCCAGTTCCCGACACAGACGACGACCCAGGGCCCGGTCCAGGTCGAGGCGCGCATCAACCAGGATGACACGATCAGCGAGCAGTTCACCCTGTGGACGAACGCCGGATCGAGCGTCGTGCGGGGGAACCTGCTGGTGCTGCCGATCGGTGACGACGGCCTGCTCTACGTGGAGC
Source organism: Candidatus Limnocylindria bacterium (assembly GCA_036560105.1). Lineage (GTDB taxonomy): Bacteria > Chloroflexota > Limnocylindria > QHBO01 > QHBO01 > JACDBZ01. Next base: position 9,290 of record DATBRU010000093.1, read on the forward strand.
CGATCTTCCTCCAGGCCGAGGGCGCGCCCTTCCCGGAGTTCGTGCGCGTCATCCTTGCCGACCAGGAGCGCGTCGCCTTCGCGGACACCGTGGAGGAGGGGATCGCCCAGCTGCTCGGCGAGGCGCCACCACCGGAGCCAGAGGAGCCCGAGCCCCCCGGCCCCGGCGAGTCGCCGGGAGCATCGCCATCCCCTGGCCCGACGCCGGGTGAGCTGCCGTCGGATGTCGCGGCCCTGGTGACCGAGGCGCAGCGCCTGTACGACGAGGCGCAAGCCGCCCTCGCTCGTGGCGACCTCGGGACCTACCAGGAGCGGATCGACGAGCTCGACGCCGTCCTCGACGCATTGGCCGAGCTGACCGGGGACTAGGGTCCCCCACGCGATGGACGTGCTGGTCATCGGCTCGGGCGGGCGCGAACATGCCCTGGCCTGGCGGCTGGCCCGAGACGGGGGCGTGCGGAGCGTGCGGATCGCGCCCGGCAACGGCGGCGCTGCCGCCGTTGGAGCGACCATCCCCGATCTTGACGTCGCCGATCCGCTGGCCGTCGCCCGGCACGCGACCCGCGAGCGATACGACCTCGTTGTCATCGGCCCGGAGGGCCCACTGGCGATGGGCGTGGCGGATGAGCTGGCCGCGGCTCGCATTCCGGTCTTCGGGCCAAGCCGCCAGGCGGCGCGGCTCGAGTCGAGCAAGGCGTTCGCCAAGCGCCAGATGGAGCGCGCCGG
>DATBRU010000094.1:0-15974 GCA_036560105.1 Candidatus Limnocylindria bacterium
CGATTCCCGCAGTCCATGGAGTACCGGTGAGCGTGAGTCGCGCGCCCGGGTGCGGCTTCTGCGTGCGGCCCTTCACTCCAGTGTGGGAATCGCGCGGGACGGCGCCCTGCGGTGAAGATGCCGCATCACATCGAGGCAACCTCGGTCGGCCGTTGCTCAGCCGGCGTCTTCGAGCCATCCCTCGCGCAGCGCGCGCGCGGCCAGCTCGGTGCGGGATGCCACATCGACCCGCTCGAAGAGCCGCCGCAGGTGCGACTCCACGGTGCGCGAGCTGATCCCCAGGCGGGCACCGATCTCGTCGTTCGACGCGCCCTCGACAACGAGGTGCAGGACATCGCGCTCGCGAGGCGTGAGTGCCACACCCCCTCCCGGTCGCACCCCGAAGTGGAGCCCGCCCGCCGCCGCGCGACGAATGGCGTCGAGCAGCTCGGCCGTCGGTGCTGTCTTGACGACGAAGCCCGCGGCCCCCAGCCGCAGGGCCGCATCGGCGTACTGCGGGTAGTCGTACGAGGTCACGACCACGACCGCCGGCATCGGCTGGTGAGAAGAGCGGAGGAGGTCGAAGCCGGACTCCTCGCCCAGGCGGAGGTCGAGCAGGAGCACGTCGACGTCACCCGCAAGGATGGGCCGCAGCTCGTCGAGCGAGGCGGCCACACCGGCGATCTCCATGTCGGCCTGGCGATCGACGAGTGCCGCGGTTCCCTCGCGCACGAGCGGGTGGTCGTCGACCACCGCCACCCGGATCACGCGACTCTCACTGCGGGCGCCACTCAAGCGCGACGCGCGTGCCGCCCGCCGGCCAGCGGCGCACGTCGAGGAGCGCGCCGATCTGCTCCGCCCGCTGCTGCATGTTGGCGAGGCCGAAATGGCCCAGGCGCGGCGCTTCCTCCGCCGCCTCGTCGCCGATGCCGACCCCGGCGTCATCGATGGCGAGCGTCACCCGGCCATCGGCTCGAACGTCGTAGCGAACCGCGATCGGCGGCCGCCCGTGCTTGATCGCGTTCGTCAGAGCCTCCTGCGCCACGCGGAAGACGGCGAGCTCCACGTTGGCCGGCGGACGCGTCTCGTCCGAGCGCTCGAGCTTGACCGGGCCACCGGCGAGTGGCTCGACGCGCTCGACCAGCCACTCCAGCGCCGCTCCGGCGCCGAGGTCGTCGAGGATCGGCAGCCGCAGGTCGCCGACGACGGACCGGAGCTTCGTCGCGACCTCCCGGGCCTCGTCGGCCGCCTCCGTCTGTCCCGACTCGTCCAGCGTGCGGACGAGCATGGTCAGCTGCTGGAGCGCGTCGTCATGGAGGTCGGCGGCGAGCCGAGCGCGCTCCGTCTCGGCCGCGGCGACAGCGAGATCGCGCTGGAGCTGCGTCCGCTGGGCAAGCCCGAGCAACGGCGCGAGCGTGAAGCGCCGCCACACGACGATCGCGATGAGCCACGCGGCGAGCGGCACCCATCCGGGCGAGAAGAGGACCAGCGCGGACACGGCCGGCGTCAGCGCGATGACGAGCGCCTCGAGGCGCGACGAGATCGCGCGAGCCTCGCCTGGCGAGTCGTTGGCGAAGGCGACCGGGATGCCCGGGATGAGCGGGATGGCCGCCACGATGAGCAGGGCGGGTTCGGACGCCGAGGTCACGGCGACGACGGCCACGAGGCCCGCAGAGATCCAGACGAGGCGCGGTCGCCACACCGGATCGCTGTGCCGGGCGGCGAGGACGTGGGCAACGCTCAACCCGACGAGCGCGAGGGCGAGCGCCGACCACGGCATGACGCCGAACTCCCACGACGTGAAGTCGGCCATGACGACCGGCATTCCAACCGCGACGGCCAGCGGAACCGCGGCATCGGTCCACGCACCGAGGAACCCGCTGCGGATGGCGAAGCCCACGACCGCCGCCACTGCCACGCCGGTGACGACGAACGTGGAGCCCTCTGCGGTGAGGCCGTACAGCGCGACAAGGCCGAACAGCGTGATCGTCAGCCCATCGCGGAAGCGCCCGGACACGATCGGCTCGACCACCGATGTCGCGGGCGCTGCCGGTGCATCCGACCGGATCCGCCCGAATCCGGTTGCGGCCAGGGCCAAGGCGCGCTCGATCGGCAGTACGTACCAGCCGAGAAGGACCGCAACGAGGACGATCGGCAGGATCGGCTCGACGGTCTGTTGCACGACCAGGGTCGCCGCGGCAGCCGGCACGAGGCCGATGGTGAGAAGGCTGGCGCGCTCGCGCACCGGACGGGCCCTCGCGAACGCCGCCACGGCCGCGGGAGCGACGCCCATTGCGGCGATGAGCAGAAGGATCGTGCCGGGGTCACTCTGTGACAGGCCTGGGCTGCTCAGGTATCTGACGACGAGCACGGTGGCGAGCGCCGCCGCCACGAGCGCCGCTGCCAGCGCCGTCTGCAGCCACTGCGTCTCGAGGTTGCGGCGAGCGATCGACACGCCGAGGACGAGTGCCACTGCCGCGGGAACCAGGAATCCGGCGGCGATGCCCGCCGGGGTTCCGACAGCGACGGCCGGCAGGATCAGGCCAGGCACGGCCACGGCGACCCCGAGGACGAGCGCGTGCCGGCGGCCGTGCGGACCGGCCATCCCGTGCGCCAAGAGCCGCCATACCACGGCGCCGAAGACGAGCATGAGGCCGGCGATCCACATCGACTGGCCCAGCTCGAACTCGACGAAGGATCGATCGATCGACGCATCGGCGTAGATCCAGCCCTCCTCGAGGGAGACCGCGCCGCCGATGGCTGAGGCGATTCGGTCGGTCTCGACGGCCTCGATCGGCAGCCGGTAGTCGGCATCGGGGACCAGCCAGTCGCCGATTCGGTCGGGCGCGATCTCGCCGCCGAGCACGTCCCCGATCGGCTCACCGCGCTCGACGTCGGAGCCGTCCGTCGTCGTCAGCTCGAGAATCACCTGGCTGCCGGGCACGAACCCGTTCCGATCGGCATTCCCGCCGGGGGTCACGTCATGGACGGTGACGAGCTCGCCGTCCGAGACGAGCGTCATGCCGAGATCGACCGTGCCGTGGTTCCAGACCACGACGCCGGTGATCGCAGCGCCGAGCGCGAGGAGGAGCGCCGCGATGTCGGCGCGCGAGAGTCGCATCGGTCCGAAGGTAGCAGAGGCCTTCGCGCCGACCAATCCGGGAGATCACGCAATCGCGGTCAGTGAGGTGCCGGATGGCGCCGGCCGCCGGGCCACCCGAGCATCGGTGCGAAAAGGAGGTGTACCGAATGCAGACGCTTCGCGCATCCGCCGTGGCGCTCCCGTTCGTGGCGCTCGCGGCACTGGTGGGGGTCCTTTCGATCGTCGTCGGGGCGGCCCGGTGACCGCGGTCCTCGAGGCCCGCGGGCTCGCCAAGCGCTACCGACGCGGGGTCTGGGCCCTCGGGGGAATCGACCTCGAGCTCCCGGCCGGCGGCATCACGGCGCTGGTCGGGCCGAACGCGGCAGGCAAGTCAACGCTCCTCAAGACCTGGGTCGGTTTCGAGAAGCCCACGCGGGGTTCGGCGGCGGTGATGGGTCTGGACCCCTGGCGCCAACGCTCGCAGGCGCTGGCCAACCTCGGCTACGTGCCGCAGTCACCGGCGCTCTACGACGGCCTCTCGGTCGACGACCACCTCGACCTGGCCGTGCAGCTGCGGCCCGGCTTCGACCGCGCCCATGCACGGGAGCGGCTCGACCAGCTCGGCATCCCACGCGGCGCCGGTGCGCGCAACCTGTCTGGCGGGCAGCAGGCGCAGGTCTCGCTGGCGCTGGCCCTGGGCACCCGCGCGCCCATCCTCCTGCTCGACGAGCCACTCGCCTCCCTCGATCCGCTGGCGCGCCGCGAGTTCCTTCACGTCCTGACCGATGCGGTCCGCGACGGCGGGGCCACAACATTGCTGTCCAGCCACATCGTTACCGACGTCGAGCAGTCCTGTGACCGGCTCATCGTCCTCGGTGTGGGCCAGGTGCTGCTCCACGACACGGTGGCAAACGCGATGGCCAGCCACGCCATCTCGACCTCCGACCGGGCCGATGCGATCGCCGCCTTCGCGGCACCCGATGGTTCGCGCATCTGGCTGGTCCGCGGTGCCGGCGACCGACCCGCCACGCTCGATGAGGTCGTCCTGGGCTACCTGGCCTCGGCGCGCACTTCCTCGGCGGTCGCGGCATGACCGCCGCGCTCACCTGGGGCCGGCTGGGATTCCGCCAGCAGCGCTGGGAGCTCATCCTCGTGGCACTCGGTGTTGCGGCCACCGCCATCGCCATGCTCTGGTTCGCCAGCCAGCTCAACGGCCTGCGCGCCGCCAGCCCGGGCTGCGTCCCTCCGGCGGCGGCCGAGTTCGGGTCGTGCGAGGCCGCGCTGAACGCGTACTCACAGATCGAAGGTCTGGCTGACAACATGTTGCTGCTGTCATTCGGCGCTCCGTTCGGGATCGGGGTGCTGCTCGGCGCGCCGCTCATTGCGCGCGAGATCGATGCCGGGACGGCGCAGCTCGCCTGGAGCATCGGTCGCTCGCGGGTCTCGTGGCTGCTGCGGCGGATTGCGTTCATCGCGCTCTTCGTCGTGGTGGCGCTTGGGGTCCTCGCGGTCACCAGCGAGATCCTTGCGGCTGCGCTGGCGCCCGAACGCAACCTCGGGTCCGATTTCGCGTGGTTCGGCCGTCGGGGCTGGCTCATCGTCGCTCGAGGCCTTGGAGCCCTCATGCTCGGGATGCTCGTAGGCGCCCTCATCGGCCGCGTGCTTCCGGCCATCCTGGCGGCGGCGCTCGTCATGGCGCTCGTCTTCACCGGGCTCAGCTTCGCGCAGGACCGGTGGCAGGAGGGCCTGACCGAGACCCATCGGATGAACTACAGCGAGGCAGGCTCCTACCTGGACTCCGGTGCGCTCGTCATCAACACCGGGCTCGAGCTGGCGAGTGGCGAGGTCGTCACCTGGTCCGAGCTCAACGAGCGCGGGCTCGAGGTCAGCTACGTCGATGAGCAGGGCCGGCTCTTTGCGTCGGAGCAGGACATGCAGGACGGCAACCTCCTTGGCTACGACGTCGAGTTCGCAATCCCCGGCGCGCGCTATGCCGGCGTGGTTGCGGCGGTCGGTGCCGCCAGCGTGGGCGTAGGGCTGCTCGCCCTGGGGCTCACCGCGGTCGTCGTTGGACGCCGCCGACCGGTGTGATGGGCGCGGTGAGGCTCGCCTGGAGGCTGCAGCGCTTCGAGCTCACCGTCCTCGTCGGAGCGTGCCTGGCCCTGACGATCGGCGGCGCGCTCGTGGCCTGGCAGCTCGGCAATGCCGGCGCCGAGCTCGCGACCTGCTACAGGACGTCCCCGGACTCCGGGGCTGCTGATTGGCCGTGTCGCGCAATCGACGGCTGGGTCATCCAGCTCAGTGGTGTCGGTACGCTTCTGACCGGGCTCGGGACGGTTGCTCCGTTCTTGATGGGCGTCTTCCTCGGCGCGCCGATCGTGGCGCGTGAGATCGAGCACCGGACCGCGCCCATTGCCTGGTCGCTGGCCCCGTCACGACGTGGATGGCTCATGGGTCGGATCCTGCCGGTGGCGGGGATCGTCGCCTTGGCGCTGCTGGCCCTGGGCCAGGCGAGCGAGGCGGTGCTGCTCGCCACACCACCCGGTGAGATCGACGCGCGGCACCTCGGCATGCACGGCCCGATCCTGGCAGTGCGCGGCCTCACGGTCCTGGCGGTCGGCTTCGCCATAGGAACGATTCTCGGGCGGTCCCTGCCAGCGATCCTTCTCACCGGTCTGGTCACGGCGGCGGTCTTCGTGGGCATCCACGTGGGGCGGTACGAGGTGATGCGGGCCGAGGCGGCCTGGATCGACCCGCAGCAGGGAGGGTGGTCGTACAACTACGTCCACGAGTCCGGCTTCCGCTCGGACGAGACCGGCGAAATCATCGGCTTCGAAGAGGCGTTCGAGCGTTACCCCGACGTGTTCGCCGAGGAGCAGGGCGACCAGATCCCGCCGGGGATGACCATGGTCTATCGGGTGAACCCGCCGGATCAGTACCCGAGCTTCGTCGTGCGCGAGGCAGGCGTCACCGCCGTCTTGGGTGTCGCTGCCGGAGGGCTGTCCCTCGCGCTGGTTCGCCGCCGCCGTCCTGAGTGAGGAGCCATCCGCACAAGATGGCGGCGCGCGCCGTCGTTCGTTGACGGCTGCTTGCTCCTGCGGACCGGGGTCGCTCTTGCCTGGGTGCGGTCCGGCCGTACCTCGTGCGGCGTCTCAATTGGTAGAGCCAGAGTGCCGTGAAGACGAATTCCGGTGCGATGCCCGGAGTCTATTGATGCTCTCTGAGCGTGAACCGCGCCCCCCGGTGCGCCTCGTGCGTAGCCGTCTTGCATCGGTTGCGGGAATCGCACCTGAAGTCACCGTACGGTGAAGGCGCCGCGATAGGTTGGGATCGGCGGACAATCGGTCAGGCGTAGTCGGACGCGTGGTCGGCGCGATCCTTGGCGACGGTGCGGTCGACGATGTCGAGCGTCTCGGCCACGGTGCGCCCGTTCTCATCGGCGGCCTTCTTGATGACGAGGCCCCTTGCTGCGGAATCGCTGCTAGGATTGCGCCGGCGCCACCGAGGCCGCAGGAACCGGCCCCAGATCCTGCCGAATCGGTAGAGCCCGGCACTCGAGATCCTGTTGCGCAGACGCGTGCCCTAGGTTTGGAACACGCACGTCAGGTGACCCATGCGAGTCCTGCTGATCGGTGTCGGCACGGTGGGCGAGTCGATCGCGCGGCTCTCCGCGTCCGGTGACTGGTGCGAGGCCATGGTTCTCGCCGACTACGACGTCGCACGCGCCCGCAGCCTGGCCGACAGCCTCGGTGACGCGGAGCGTTTTCCGGCCATCCAGATCGACGCGCGCAGCGCCGAGGCCGTGACCGATGCGGCCCGTGCCCACCGCGCGGACCTCGTCATGAACGCCGTCGACCCGCAGTTCGTCATGCCGATCTTCACCGGCGCCCTGGCCGCCGATGCGAACTACATGGACATGGCGATGAGCCTGTCCCACCCACACCCGGACCGTCCCTTCGAGGTTCCCGGCGAGAAGCTCGGCGATGCGCAGTTCGCCATGGCCGGCGAGTGGGAGAGCCGCGGCAAGCTGGCGCTCGTCGGGATGGGCATGGACCCTGGGCTCACCGACGTCTTCGCGGCCCACGCGGCAAAGCACGACTTCGACGAGGTGGCGGAGGTCCACGTTCGCGACGGCGGCGATCTGGCGATTCCGGGGTTCGCGTTCGCGCCGGTGTTCAGCATCTGGACAACGATCGAGGAGTGCCTCAACCCACCGATCATCTGGGCGGACGGAGACTGGCACACGACCGAACCGTTCAGCGGCCCCGAGGCCTTCCCGTTCCCCGAGGGAATCGGCCCGGTCGAGTGCGTCAACGTCGAGCACGAGGAGGTTCTCCTCGTTCCGCGCTGGATCACGACGAACCGCGCGACGTTCAAATATGCGCTCGGCGACGACTTCATTGACAAGCTCAAGACGATCCACGCCCTCGGCATGGACCGCACCGACAAGGTCGTGGTGAAGGGCGTCGAGGTGGCACCGCGCGACGTCCTTGCGGCCATCACTCCCGACCCCATCAGCCTGGGCGACAAGTTCCGCGGCCGCGCCGTCGTCGGCACATGGGTGCTGGGCACCAAGGACGGAAGGGCGCGCGAGACGTACGCCTACCAGATGTGCGACGCGGAGGAGATCTGGCGTGAGTTCGGGCTGCAGGTCGTAGGCTGGCAGACCGGCTTCAATCCCACGGTCGCGATGGAGCTGCTCGCGACCGGCGCCTGGTCCGGGGCCGGGGTGCTGGGCCCGGAGGCCTTCGACCCCGATCCGTACCTCGCCGTCATGAAGCAGAGGGGCATCCACTACGCGGTCGAGGAGATGGAGCCGGGGGCCCATCGGCCAACCTGAGGCCCAAGCGCGGCGTGCGACGGGGTGCACATCGGCTCGGAAGCAGCGGCGCGCGCATCGGCCTATCCTCGAAGGCCACACCAGAGGAGAAGGTCCGATGACGAGCGTGATCCAGGAGACGATGCAGCGGACGGTCGACGGCATGCACCCGAAGCAGGTCTTCGGGGAGCCGATCGAGCGTGATGGAGTGGTCTATCTGCCGGCCGCGAAGGTCCGTGGCGGCGGCGGTGGCGGTGGTGACAAGGAGGGCAACGGCGGCGGAGGGTTCGGCCTGACCGCGAAGCCGGCGGGCATGTACGTCATCCGCAACGGCGACGCCGAGTGGCGGCCGGCGCTTGACATCAATCGCATCGTCCTCGGCGCCCAGGTCGTGGCGATCGTGGCGCTGCTCGTTCTCCGTTCGATCGTGAAGGCTCGCCGCTGACCGAGGGTTGACCGAAGTTTGACCGACCCTCCCCGCGCCACTACCATGGGCCGCCGCGGGGTGGAGCAGTGGTAGCTCGTCGGGCTCATAACCCGAAGGTCGGCGGTTCGAATCCGTCCCCCGCAACCACGCATACGAGATCGGAAGCCGCCCCCCGCCGGGCGGCTTTCGTGTTCCCCCTCCGAAGGCGCCTGCATCTCGGTGCCGTCGTGCGAGGCGGTTGCCGCCCCACGGTTCGGTACAATGCGGCGGCCTAGTCCGCCCCGAGCGATCCCTCAGGAGGGTCGAGCGCCCGATGACGGTCAACCCCAAGGTGAATCCGAAGAAGCTGCGGCCGTACGACCAGCCGCCAAAGCGTCGTCGCTCGCTCATTCCGAGCGCGCCCGACAGCGCGGCCATCGGGTTCCTCGTGGCGGCCGTCCTCTGGCTGGCGCTGGCCACCGGGATCGGGATGCTGGCGGCCTACCTCCGCTTCGCCCCGTTCGAGGTGATCTACCCGCTCGGGTTCTTCGGCCTCAACCTCGAGCTCAACCCGGCTCGGGTCGACCAGGCCTTCATGAATGCGATCGTCTACGGATGGCTCACGAACGCGGGGTTCGCGGCCGCGACCTTCATCGCTCCGCGTCTCTCGGGCCGGCGGCTGGTCGCGGAGCCGATCCTCGTCCTCGCCGTCCTGCTGTGGAACGCGACGGTCTTCGGCGGCATCGCGGCGCTGTACGTGTTCGACTCGGGTGCGAACAGCGCGCTCACCTCCTTCCCGTGGTTCGTGCAGGGCGGTCTGGCGACCGGGGCGCTCATCGTGGCACTCGCGTTCGTGGCCACCGTCGCTCCGGCGATCCGCTCGGCGTACGTCAGCCTCTGGTTTGCCGGGATCGGGCTTCTGTCACTCGCTGGGCTCACCGGGTTGAGCGCGGCGATGGGCCTCGCCGACTTCATCATCGGCCTCGATGACGCGATCGTGGCGCTCGGCTCCCTCTTCATCGGCACGGCGGTCATCCTGATGTGGCTGCTGCCGATGGCATACGCCGTTCTCTACTACCTCGTCCCGCTCGTGGCCGGACGGCCGCTCGAGTCGGCGGGGCTGGCTGCCCTCGCCTTCGTCTCATGGCTCCTGGTGGCGCCGGTTGCCTCGCTCAGCCTCGTGGTGGACACGCGCATCCCGTACTTCGTCACGAGCCTCGCCGGTGCCGCGACCATTGCGCTCCTCCTGCCCGCGGCCCTCACCGTCGTGAACCTGGTGCTCACCGTGCGGGGACGCTGGCCGCTCTTCTTCGGGACCGGACCGATCGCCTTTGTCGCGGTCGCCATGGCCTTCCTCATCGCGTCCGGGATGCTCGATGCCATCGGGACGCTCCCGTCCGTGCGCGCCTTCGTCGGCGGCACCGATTGGGGGCGCGGCGTCCTGGTCTGGAATCTCCTGGGGATGATGACCCTGGCTGCGCTCGCGTTCATCGCGCATGCGCTGCCGCGCCTGCTGCGCCGCGACTGGGGCAGCAGCCGGCTGTCCGCGGCCCAGCTGTGGTGCGTCTTCGCCGGCGCGACCATCGCCGGGATCGCCCTCATGGGCGCCGGGATGGCCGAGGGCTCGTTCCGCGCGCAGGGCGCCGACGCCGAGGCCCTCGCCGCCGGCCTCTATGGCTATCAGCTCGTCGCCTTCGCCGGATTCGCCCTGGTGGCGCTCGGCGGCCTGGCCGCGCTGGTCAACGTCTTCCTGGCGTACACCACCGGCGAGCCGGCCGACTATGTCGTGCCCGGCCAGGCGACCGCGGCAGCAACGGGGCATTGACCCGATGACGGTCCAGACTCCGATCGAGTCCCGGAGCTCCGGCATTCCGCCCTGGGCGCTCGTGCTCACGGTGCTGGTCCTCGCGATGGCCGGCGCCTTTGTCGTCACGAACCTGGTCGGTGAGAATCCACCGGTGGGGATCCCGGGCGCGAGCTCAGGCCCCGCAGGGAGCGCAGCGCCCGACCCCGACATCGGCCAGGCGCTGACCGAGTCGGCTGTGCCGGCCTGCGCCAGCTGCCACGGCCCAGACCTCGGGGGGTCCGGCAGCTTCCCGAGCCTGCATGGCGTCGCCGATGGACCCGTCAGCGAGAACCTCCAGGACCTCGCGGCCGAGCACCCGGACAACTGGGCCGAGCTGTGGATCGCCGGGGAGCCGGGTGGCCCGACCGACGGGATCGATCGTGGAGGGATGCCGGTCTTCTCCGAGCAGTTCAGCCCGGAGCAGATCGCCTCGATCGTCGCGTATCTCGAGACGCTCCCGTAGCGCGTGACCGATCCGGCCGCGCGCCCCGAGCGTGGCGTTCCCGTCCTCATCGGCGCGGACGAGATGGCGCGAATTGACGAGGCGGCGCAGCGCCTCGGCCTTGCCCCCGACGCGCTCATGGAGTCGGCCGGCGCCGCGGTCGCCGAGGTGGCGCTTGCCGAGCTGACGCGAGTGGCCGATGCCGTCCGCGGACCCGCCGGGCCGCTGGCGCGACCGCCGCTCACCGTCGTGCTGTGCGGGCCGGGCAACAACGGCGGCGACGGCTTCGTGGTCGCGCGGCGCCTGGCTGCCTCCGGCCGACGCGTGCTCGTCATCCTCGTGGCCGATGCATCCCGCGACGCCGGGCCGGCGAGCACCCACAACAGGAACGTGCTCCAGGCGATGGCATCGGCCGGGTCGATCGAGCTCTTCGTGGCACCCAGCCCCGAGCTCCTGCTGAGGCTCCGCGAGCGGATTGCCGAGGCGACGCTCCTCGTTGACGCACTGCTCGGCTCGGGTGCTTCCGGGCCACTGCGTGAGCCGATCTCGAGCGCGGTGGACCTCGTCAACGCGACGCGCGCTCACGCGGTCGCGGCCGGCCGCCCCTTCTCGGTGCTGGCGGTCGACGCGCCGACGCGCATCGATCTCACTGGCGGAGGACGTTCGACGCCGGTCGTGACGGCCGACGTGACGGTGACCTTCCACCGCGCGAAGGCCGGCTTCGCCCTCGACCGCGAGGCGCGGCGGCTCGCCGGACGCTATCTCGTGGCGCCGATCGGCATCCCGCTCGAGGCGGAGGAGGGGATCATCCCGCCCGACGGCGAGTGGCCTCCGGCGCGGATCACCGAGGTGACGTGGCAGGAGCCGATCGAGCGGCCGGACGCGGCCAACCGACCCGGCGGGGGAATCCCCGCCGGTCCGGGGCGCACCGACTGAGCCGCCCCCACCCCTCGGTCACCCCATCGGGCCGGGCGCCTCGCCGGTGTACATCCTGAACGTTGCCTCCGCCGCCGCCGCGGCGACCTCTGGATCGATGCCATCGTCTGCCTGGGCGGCGGCCCACGCATCGGCGGATCGGCGCATGAAACGCCTGCCCTCGTCGCCCATGTTCCACACCTCGATGTTGTCAGGGCGAGCGTCGGGCGCCGCGAGATGCAACCCGAGGCCAAGCAGCCCCTGGTCCCAGCCGATGCCGGTGCCGGCCGGCCCGAACTGACGCCAGAGCTCGTCGGGCACGTCCGCGACTCGGGCGACGTGCTCGAGCTCCAACTTCGTGTGGCCGGGGTCGATCGCCTCGAGGCGCACGGTCAGCCAGGTGACTCCGCCGCCGTACTCCCACGTCACCCGGTAGAGCGCCGGGCCGCCTGTCTCGCTTGGGGGCTCGCACGCTTGGACCGAGCCGCTCGCGTTTCCCTCGAGCTGGTAGGTGCCGCCAATGCGCAGGTCACCGCTGAGGGGAAGAAACCAGCGGCCGATCCGTTCCGCGTTCGTGACGGCGTCCCACACGTCGTCGATCGGCGAGGCGTAGGTCTGCGTGAGAGTCTGGACGCGTGATGGCGACCCATCAACGTCCAGCGTCTGAACCGCTCGCTCGACCGCCTCGATCTGGGCATCAACATCCACCATGGGTCACTGCTCCTTGTCGTCCTTCTCGGCTGACCGGCGCGGTGGCGCCGGATGTGGGTTGTCCTCGATGGCGTCGTCGGCGGCTGCTGCGAGGCGTCGCGCACGTCGGCCGCGGGCGAGCTCGGTTCCGAGCGAGTCCAGGTGCGGTTGCCAGAACCGGCGGAATGGATCGAACCACGCGTTCGCCACGGAGAGGGGAGCCGGCTCGAGCACGTAGACACGGCGGGCACCTTCCGGCCGCGCCGTCGCGAATCCCGCCTCGCGTAGGACCCGGAGGTGCTGCGAGACCGCGGGCTGAGTGATCCCGAACTCCTGCTGAATGACGCGTCCGACGTCGCCCGCCGGCGCCGCGCCATCGGCGAGGACTTCGAGGATGCGCCGCCGAACAGGGTCTCCGAGGATATCGAGCGCGTGCATGAAGCTTGATTATAAGGATGAAGTTATATAAGTCAACACTTACGACGGTGACCAACGCCTGCTCGCGGCACCCTTAGCCACGCTAACATTCGTCCCATGTTCGAGTACGCCGAGGCCGCCGTTGAAGCGGCGTTGGCGGCGGGGGCCCGCTACGCCGACGCGCGGGTCATGGATCGCCGCCACGAGTCGATGTCGGCCCGCAACGGTGAGGTCGAGGGGCTGACCCAGGAGGCATCGACAGGCCTCGGGGTGCGCGCCCTCATCGGCTCCGGCTGGGGCTTCTTCAGCACCGCCGACCTCACCACCGATGCTGCCCGCGCCGCGGGTGCGCAGGCATCGGCCATCGCGCGCGCCAGCGCATCGGTCCCCGGAGCCGACCTCGAGCTGACGCCGGTCGAGGCGCGACAGGACTCCTGGGCCAACGCCGTCGACGAGGATCCCCTGTCCGTGCCGCTGTCGGAGAAGGGCGACCTGCTTGTCTCGGCGACACGCACGATGAGAGAGGCCGGCGCGGACGTCGCCAACGCCAGCTACAACATCTGGGAGACGACGAAGTGGCTCGTCAGCTCCGAGGGCCATCGGATCGACCAGCACATCGTCGAGTGCGGGGCGGCGATGGACGCCACCGCCAACGGTGAAGCGGAGACCCAGCGTCGCAGCTATCCGGGCATTCGCGGCCAGTTCGGCACGCGCGGCTGGGAGCTCGTGCGCGAGCTGGACCTGCCGGGCAACGCCCCTCGCATCGGGGAGGAGGCGCGCGCGCTGCTGAGCGCTCCCGAATGCCCCAGTCGAGACGCGACCGATCTGATCATCGGCTCCGAGCAGATGGCGCTCCAGATTCACGAGTCGGTCGGCCACGCCGTGGAGCTCGATCGGATCCTGGGCTGGGAGGCCGCCTTCGCCGGTACGTCCTGGCTCGACCTCACGCAGCTCGGCTCCCTTCGCTTCGGGTCCGACCTCATGAACGTCACCGCCGATGCGACCCTCCCCGGCGCCCTGGGCAGCTTCGGGTACGACGACGAGGGCACGCCCGCCCACCCGGTCGACATCGTCCGCGACGGGATCTGGGTCGGAGTTCTCTCCGGTCGGGACTCGGCCGCGCTCGCCGGCCTTGCCGAGTCGGGCGGCGCCGTGCGCGGAGACGGCTACAACCGCCTTCCGATGGTGCGGATGACGAACGTTGGCCTGTTGCCCGGCGCATCCAGCCTCGACGAGATGATCGCCGCGACCGACGACGGTCTCCTGGTCGACACGAACCGCAGCTGGTCGATCGACGACAAGCGCCTGAACTTCCAGTTCGGGTGCGAGATCGGCTGGGAGATCAAGGGCGGCAAGCGCGGCCGGATGGTCCGCAACCCGACCTACACCGGCATCGGCCCGCGGTTCTGGGCCAGCCTGGACATGCTCGGCAACGAGTCCGAGTGGACGTTCTGGGGCACGCCGAATTGCGGCAAGGGCCAGCCCGGCCAGATCGGGCACACCGGCCACCCATCGGTGCCCTGCCGCTTCCATGGCGTTCGGATTGGGGTACGGGGATGAGCGCGACCGATCTGCTCGAGGTCTGCGAGCGCGTCCTGGCCAGGGTCGGGAACGAAGCCGAGGCCGAGGTCACCGTCACGGCCGGCACGGAGTCGCTGACGCGCTTCGCGACCAGCTTCATCCACCAGAACGTGACCGACGACGCGCGCCAGGTCCATCTGCGGGTGGCGCTCGACGGTCGCGTGGCGGAGGCGACCGCCAACCAGGCCGACGACGACTCGCTGGCGCGCCTGGTCAAGTCCACCGTCGACGCTGCGCGGCTCCAGCCGGTCGATCCGGGCTGGCCAGGCCTCGCCCCGCCGGCCGAGCCACAGGCGGTCGATCACTGGGACGAGCCGACGTCGCACGCCGACCCATCGGAGCGGGCGGCGCGCGTTGGGGCCTTCGTGGCGGCCGCGGGGGGACTGGAGACGGCCGGCTTCTGCTCGACCGCGGGCACCCACACCGCGTTCGCGAACTCGGCAGGCCAGCGCGCCTCGGGGCGTGCCACGGTCGCGATGCTCGACGGCATCGCCCGCACCGGTGCGGCGGACGGCTCGGCCCGCGCCGCGTCGGCCGACGTCGACGATCTCGATGGCGCCACCGTCGGGGCGGAGGCAACGCGGCGCGCGCGGGACGCGGACGGTGCCGCGGACATCGACCCCGGTCGCTACGAAGTCGTGCTCTCGCCGTCGTGCGTGGTGAATGTCCTCACCTTCCTCGCCCTGTACGGGTTCAACGGGCGCGCCGTCGAGGAGGGCCGATCGTTCGCACGGCTGGGTGAGCCACAGTTCGATCCCGTCATCACTATCGCCGACGACGTGACCCATCCGGAGGCGATCGGCATCGGCTTCGACGCGGAGGGAACGCCGAAGGGCCGCGTCGAGCTGGTGCGCGGTGGCGTGACGACCGGCCTCGTCCACGATCGGCGCACCGCGAAGGCGAACGGCGCCACGTCGACCGGCAACGCCGTGGCCGGCGCGGGCGCGTTCGGGGCGCTGCCGGCGAACCTCGTGCTCGAGCCGGGCACGACCGGAGCCGATGCGCTCGTGGACGGAGTCGAGCGTGGCCTCCTGGTCACCGACTTCTGGTACACGCGCATCCTCGATCCGCGCACGATGGTCGTCACCGGGCTCACCCGCAACGGCGTCTGGCTGGTGGAGGGCGGCCGCATCTCGCGACCGGTGACGAACATGCGGTTCACCCAGTCCTACCTCGAGGCCCTCGCGCCGGGAGCGGTGAGCGGCGTCGGCTCGGATCTCACGCTCGTCTCGGGCACGACATTCGACTTCGGCGCGTACGTGGTGCCCTCGCTGCACCTCGCCTCGTGGAACTTCACCGGGGGCGCGCAGGGCTGAGGTCGTCCTGCGACCAACGCGCCTGGGCCGCCGTCGCGATCCGTTGAGCCGGATTCACACGGCGTGTATTTGAGGGGCGATTCCCGCACTCCATTGCGGACCCGTCCGCGTGAGGTGCGCCCCGGCGCGCCATTTACGCGCGGTCGTCCTCACGTTGTTGCGGGAATGACGCGCGACGGCGCCTTCGGGTGAATGTTCCTCCAGAGATCGAGGTGCCGCCGCGGCAGGACCCTGGGGACGCTAGCTGCTCCCCGGCTTGCGGAGGGGGACGCCATCGGCGCAGAGCGGGCAGCCCTCGGCGTCCCACGATGGGATCTCGATCCGGCCGAGCGCGTGGAGCGGGATCCCGAGGTCCACCGGGACTACCGACCGATCGACCATGACGGCCGCCGCGACCGGCTCGACGCCGGCGGCGCGCACGGCCTCGATCGTTTCGACGAGCGATGCTCCGGTGGTGAGGATGTCGTCGACCACGACAACA
>DATBRU010000095.1:0-4632 GCA_036560105.1 Candidatus Limnocylindria bacterium
GTCGCGATCATCGATCGGGCACTCTTCGGCGGGTCGTGCCCGTTCTGGGCATGCATGCCATCCAAGGCGCTCCTCCATGCGGCATCCGTCCATCGAGCCGGTGGCGACTACCCGTGGTCGAAGGCGTCGGACTTCCGCGACTACATGATCAACCGCGAGAACACCGATGAGCCGGACGACTCGGGCCACGTGAGGTCGCTGGAGGGCGCGGGCGCCACCGTGATCCGGGGATCGGCGGCCTTTGACGGTCCCGGACGGGTGCGTGTCGGCGATCGGCTGGTCGAGGCCGCTGCGGTGGTCCTGGCCGTCGGATCCGTGAGCCGCATGCCGGATCTCCCGGGCCTGGCGGATGCGCGGCCGTGGACCAACGTCGAAGGCACCTCGACCCGCGAGCTGCCGCGCTCACTCGTCATCCTGGGCGGCGGCCCGACCGGCGTCGAGCTGGCCCAGGTCTACGCCCGGTATGGCGTTCCGGTCACGCTGGTGCACCCGCGTGACCGCGTCCACGATCGCGAGCACCGCAGGTCGTCGGAGTACCTCGGCAGGTCCCTCGAGGCGGACGGGGTGACCCTCCGGCTCAACACGCGCGCGACGCGCGTTCGCGCCGGCGAAGGGTCCGATGGCGCGCACGTGGTCGAGCTCGAGGGGCGCGAGCCGATATCGGGGCACCAGCTCATGCTCGCCATCGGCCGCGACATCCCGCTCGACGGGCTGGGGCTCGAGTCGATCGGCGTGACGCCCGCGGACGGACGGGTGAAGCGCGACGACCGCCTGCGGATCGCCGATGACGTGTACGTCGCCGGCGACGTTGCCGGTCCCGAGCTGCACACGCACCTGGGCCACTACACCGGGGAGGCAGCGGCGCGGATCGCGCTCGGCGACGACTACAGGCCGTTCTTCGGTGCCATCCCGCGCGCCACGTACACCGATCCGGAGACGGCTTCGGTCGGACTGCTCCTCGAGCAGGCGAACGAGCGTGGGATCGACGCGGCCGAGTACACCGTGGACGTCGCCACGTCCTCGAAGGGCTACACCACCGAGACCGGGGGCCACGTCTCGATCGTCGTCGACCGCGAGAGGCGCCGACTGGTCGGGGCCTTCATGGCCGGCCTCGGCGTGTCGGAGGCAATCCACGAGTGCGTCCTCGCCATCCGGGCCGACATCCCCCTCGCCACGCTCGCCGATACGATCCACGCCTTCCCCACGCTCGCACGCGTCCTCGGCACCGCGTTCATCGAGGCCGATCGCGACCTGGGCTAGCATCAGGCCATGAGCGACTTCATCGGCGAGACGATAAGCGTCCTTCGGCGGACGCCGGAGCTGCTGCGAGCCCTGCTGATCGGCCTCCCCGAGGCCTGGACGGACACGGCCGACGTCCCGAAGGACGGGTGGCGGCCGAAGGACGTCATTGGCCACCTCATCACCGGCGAGCTGACCGACTGGATCGAGCGCACGCAGCGCATCCTCGAGCATGGCACCGCCGTCCCCTTCGACAGGTTCGACCGATTCGCGCATGACGAGCGCGACACCGACGCGACCCTCGACGACCTTGTCGAGCACTTCGCGCGGCTCCGGGCCGAGAACCTGGCACGCCTTGCGGAGCTCGTGACCGAGGAGGACCTCGATCGCCGGGGCCTCCATCCGAGCCTCGGCGAGGTCACGTTGCGTGAGCTGCTCGCCACGTGGGCGGTCCACGACCTCGACCACGTGTCGCAGATCTTCGCCGGCATGGCGGGCTCGCATGACGCGGAGGTCGGTCCCTGGAAAACGTACCTCGGGATCCTGCTGCGCCGAGAGGATCCCGCGGCCGTCGCCGGCTGATCTCGGAGTAGGATGGCCGCCATGACGGCCACCAGGGAGCCGATGCACGACCTCCACGGCAGCGCCGCGCTGCGTCTGGTCGGCTCCGAGACCGAGGTTCCCCTCGTCAACGGCGAGTCGACCAGGTACATCAACCTCGACTACGCGGCCTCGGCGCCGGCGCTGCAACGCGTGCACGACGCCGTCGAGGAGCTCCTGGGGTGGTACTCGTCGGTCCATCGAGGCGCCGGCTTCAAGTCCCGCGCGGCCACCGCCGCCTACGAAGGGGCGCGCGAGTCCATCCGCCGCTTCGTCAACGCCCGAGATGACGATGCGGTGATCATCACGCGCAACACGACCGACTCGATCAACCTGCTGGCGGGCACGCTTCCGGCCGGGACGCACGTCGTGGCGTTCGCC
Organism: Candidatus Limnocylindria bacterium; assembly: GCA_036560105.1. Taxonomy (GTDB): domain Bacteria; phylum Chloroflexota; class Limnocylindria; order QHBO01; family QHBO01; genus JACDBZ01. The sequence goes on from DATBRU010000095.1 coordinate 2,221, forward strand.
GGTGAGCACCACGCAAATCTCCTGCCGTGGCGGCGCATCGGGGTGCGATACCTCCCGGTGCCCGACTCGCCGGCCGAGATGCTCGAGGCACTGGCCGCGACCCTGCGCGACCTGCCGCACTGCGACGACCCGCACCTCGTGGCAGCCACCGGCGCGAGCAACGTGACCGGGGAGATCTGGCCGCTCGCCGAGATCGCTGAGATCGCCCACGCACACGGCGCACGGCTGCTCGTCGATGCCGCCCAGCTGGCGCCGCACGCCCCGGTCGACATGGCGCGGGACGGAATCGACTACCTGGCGTTCTCCGGGCACAAGCTGTACGCCCCGTATGGCGCGGGCGCGCTCATCGGGCGGCGCGACTGGCTCGGGTCCGGCGACCCGTTCCTGCGAGGCGGTGGGGCGGTGAAGATCGTCACGGTCGACGACACGGTATGGGCCGACCTTCCCGACCGCCAGGAGGCTGGGTCACCGAACGTCATCGGAGCGGTCGCGCTCGGCGTGGCGTGCGACACCCTCGCGGAGGCGGGCATGGCGAACATCGCCTCGGAGGAGGCGATCCTGCTCACGTACGCTCGCGAGCGCCTGGGTGACGTGCCGGGATTCGAGCATTACCGGGTCTGGGCTGCCGATCACGCCCGCGTCGGCCTCCTGACGTTCAACCTTGGAGACATGCCCTACGACCTGCTTGCGGCGGTGCTGTCGGCTGAGCACGGCATCGGCATCCGCCACGGTTGCTTCTGCGCGCATCCACTGATGATGCGGCTGCTCAAGGTCGATGATGCGGAGGCCCATCGACTCACCGACGAGATGCGGGCCGGCCACCACGAGCGCCTCCCCGGCGCCGCGCGCATGAGCCTCGGGCTCGGCTCCACGACGGCCGATGTCGACGCGTTCGCCGATGCGCTTCGCGCGATCGTCGCCGATGGCCCTAGGTGGACATACAACGTAAGTCCCGAAACGGACGAGTACGAGCCCGACCCGGATCCGCGGCCGCTCCCGCCGCTCGCGATGCGGCTCGTCGAGCACCCGCACGCCCACGGCGAGTCGGCCTGATCGGCTTGCCCCGATGACTCGTCGCCTGCGCGTCATCCGAGCTCCGGCGCCGCTGGCGTTCCTGGCCCTCGCCGGGCTGGCGCTGCTGGTGAGCCACGACGCGATCTTCCTCGTCCAGATGGGGCCGGGCGAAGGGTTCGTCCGCGCACTGCGCACCGCGGGCCACGACTACTGGGCAGCCGCCAGCCTCGGCCTCATCGTCGCCGCGACGATCGCTGCCGCCATCACCGTCGCGCGGCTTCGGGCCCTGCGCCACCGCGCCGCCTCGCTCCGGGCGCGGCCGCGGCCACCCGCCGGCAATGCGAGGCGCGTTGCGGGCACGTGGGGCCCGCTCTTCGCGGTCGTGGCTGCCGGATTCGTGATCCAGGAGAACGTCGAGCACGTCATCGCGCATAGCCACGCCATCGGCCTGGGCGCCCTGCTGAGTCCCGAGTATCCGCTCGCCCTGCCGGTCATCGCCGTGATCACGGGGGTGGCCGCGTTCGTCGCGGCGCTGGTCTGGCGCACCGAGCGGGAGCTGGTCGCGGCGATCGCCGCCGCACTCGCGCGGCTCGCGCGCCGGTCGCGGCGCGGACCCGTCCGTCCGTCCGTCATCGAGCGCCGACGGCGATCTGTCCTCTCGAGCTTGGGAGCCTCTCGCGCACCGCCGGGAATGCTCGCAGCCTGACAGCGCTCCACGAGCATTCACGAAGAGGAATATCCAACCGTGTTCAATCGCATCGGGCGGGCAGCCGCCCTGGGTGCGGTGCTGACGCTTCTCGTCGGCATCGGCGCCGTCTCCGCGCACGAGCATCGCGAAGTCGGCGAGTACTCGATCGAAGTCGGCTTTCTGGAGGAACCGGTCTACACCGGTGACAAGAGCGGGCTGGAGCTTTTCGTGGCCCACCACGAGAGCGAAGAGCCCGTCGAAGGCCTGGAGGAGACGCTCTCGGCGGAAGTGACCTTCGGTGATGAAACCCGCGAGCTCGAGATCTCGGCGGTCTTCGGAGAGCCCGGAGCCTACCGCTCGGTGTTTTTCCCGACGGCTGCCGGCTCGTACAGGTTCCACATCACCGGCGACATCGAGGGCACGGCCATCGACGAGTCCTTCACCTCGGGCCCGGACACGTTCGGTGATGTCCGCGACGCGACCGCCGGGCAGTTTCCGGTCGCGTATCCGCCAACGGCCGACATCGTGCGCGACGCCGAGGCGGGTGCCGCGGCCTCGACCACGGCCACGGTCGCACTCGTGCTCGGCGGAGCGGGCCTCGTCGCCGGCCTCGTGGCGCTCGGCATGTCAGTGGCTCGCCGCCGGGCGTGATGCGCATCCGCCGCGCGGCGCACGGCGCTTCGGCGCTGGCCGCTCTCGCGCTGCTCGTG
>DATBRU010000096.1:0-9525 GCA_036560105.1 Candidatus Limnocylindria bacterium
GTCGTGAACGAGGCGCAGCTCCTCGTTTGTCGCCGCGTCGACGTCCGATACGACGACCGCATCGCCCGATGCGTCGAGAACCCCAGCGGCCGCCGCGTCGCGACGCTCCGGGCGCTCGGGATGACCAGCGGCCGTGTGCCGGTCCATGCCGGCATCGGTGAGGAGCCAGACCGGACCCGGCATCGACCGCGCCGCCCTATCGGCCCAGCATGCGAATGAGCTGCAGGGTCACCTCGAACAGGCCGTACATGACGATCGCGAGCGTGGCCGAGCCGATCACGATGTCGCCCGGGGTGATGACGATCGCGAACAGCGCGATGAGGATGATCGCGGAACGCCGTCGTCGCGAGAGGAACGCGTACGAGAGGATCCCGATGCGCGCCAGCAGATACATGACCACCGGGAACTCCAGCGCCAGTCCGAAGGCCAGGAGGAAGGTCGTCACGAAGCTGACGTAGTCTGCGAGGCCCAGGAGCGGCTCGACACCCGGCAGCGAGAAGTCGAGCAGGAAATTGATCGCCAGCGGAATGAGGACGTAGCCAAGCAGGAGCCCGGCAGCGAACAGGACGACGGCCACGATGAGCAGCGGCCAGACGAGACGCCGCTCACCCTGCGTCAGCCCGGGAGTGACGAAGGCCCAGATCTCGAACAGGATGACGGGCATCGCCAGCGCAACGCCGCTCATGAGGGCGAGCTGGATCCGCACCCCGAACGCCTCGCCCACCGTGGTCTGGATGAGCTCGGCACCGCCCTGGGGCAGCGGCGCGCGGAGCAGCACGATGATCGAATCGGCGAGGAAGAATCCTGCGACCCCGGCAACCAGGATGGCGACGGCGATGACGATGATCCGGCTGCGGAGCTCCTCGAGGTGCTCCACGAGGGACATCGTGGCCGCGTCGTCGGTCATCAGCGGCCGGGCGTCACGTCATGCGGGACGATGAGCGCGTCGGAGAATCGCCGTCAGTGACTGCGATCGGAGCCGTCGGCCGGCTTCGGCTCGTCCGGGCGCTTCGTCTCGCCACGGACAGAGTCCTCCAACTCGCTCGAAGCCTTGCGGAACTCGCGAATCCCCTTCCCGACCGCGTTGCCGATGTCAGGCAGCTTGCCGGGGCCAAAGATGATCAGGACGATCACCAGCAGCAGGATGAGCTCCATCGGTCCGGGAACCGGCATCTGATCTCAAACCTCCGAAATTGCCGCACGTGCGGTGCTGGATCCCGAGTGTAGCACCGCATCGCCCATGCGAGCCCTGAGCGCCGATGCGGCCGCGGCCGCGGCCTCGCGCCAGTCAGCGCCACGCGACGCACCCGCGATCCCCCGCGAAACGCTGATCAGCCCGGGAGCCCAGGCACCATCGGCCGATCGGATGGCTGCCTCGAGGTCGCCGCCCTGCGCTCCCACGCCCGGCACGAGGAAGGAAGGCCCCGGAACCGCCGCACGAACGGCGTCCAGCTCGCCGGGCGCCGTGGCTCCCACGACGAGGCCGACCCTGCCGTCCGGCCAGCGCTCGGCCACCCACCGCGCGACGTGGAGATGGACTGCCGCGCCATCCGCCCGGAGATCCTGGAAGCGGCCTGCCGATCCGTTCGTCGTGCGGGCGAGGATATAGGCCATCCGGTCGCCGTACGCGAGGAAGGGCTCGATCGCGTCCTCGCCGAGATAGGGCGAGAGCGTGACAGCATCGGCCCCCAGGTTGCCCATGAGGCCGGCGGCGTAACGCTCGGCGGTGCTCCCGATGTCCCCTCGCTTCGCGTCGAGCACGCACACCAGCTCGGCGGGCACGTCCGCACGCACGCGCTCCAGTGCGGCCCACCCGGCCGTACCGAACGCCTCGAAGAACGCCACGTTGATCTTCACGGCCACGACGTCGTTGCCAACCGACTCGATGAGCCCGCGGGCGAAGGTCTCGATCCCGCCCACATCCGTGGCGAGGCCCTCGGGAAGCTGGTCGGGATGGGGGTCCACGCCGAGGCAGAGCGGCACCCCAACCACCGCGCGACGAGCGCGCAGCCGATCCAGCACGGCCGCGCTCATCCGGCCCGTGCCAGGACGGGTGCCACGCGGCGCGCCATGAGCGGGCTTGCACTGGAGTCGGCGAAGTCGAGCAGCCGGAGGCGGAGGCGAGGCAGGCCGCCGAAGTCGTCGCGCTCCAGCGTTCCGACGAGGTCCACCGCATCGCCTGGCGCCGGCAGCGCTCGCTCGGCGTCGAGCCCGAACGCGATCGCGTCGAACGTCTCGATCCCGCGGCGCAGCCGGAACAGCGCGTGCTGCTCGCGCGGGCCGACCCGTCGTGCCTCGGCGAGGACGAGTCCGGTGACGGCGAGGACCGGCTCCAGGTGGCCGGGTCCATACGGTGCCAAGCGCTCGAGCTCGTCGGCCAGGGCCCAGTCGAGGTGCCGCGCTGGCAGCACGAGGTCGATCACCTGCCGGCCGGGTCGCGCCGCCTCCGGCGCGGCGTTCAATGGGAACGGACGCGGCAGCGCGGCGAAGGCGTCGACAAAGGCGTCCCACGACGAGGGCAGAAGGCTGAACCCGCCCGCCGCCGCGTGACCACCACGCTTGGTGAGAAGCGCCCCGCAGGCTTCGAGCGCCGCGGCCACGTTGAAGTCGGCGGGAGCCCGGACGGATCCCCGCACCTCTTCGCCGATGAGCGTCGCGGCCCCGATCGGCCGCGCCAACGCGTCCGCCATGCGGCCGGCAACGAGGCCGACGAGGCCCGGCGCCCAGGAGTCGTCACGGATGAGCAGCGGCGAGCTGCCCGGGTGGCGGTCTGCCAGCGGCCTCGCCGCGTCGACCGCGACCTTCGTCATCTCACGTCGGCGTTCGTGAACCTCCTCGAGCTCGGTGACGAGGGCCTCCGCGCGCTCCGGGTCGTCCTCGAGCAGCAGCTGGATGGCGAGCTCCGCATCGGCAATTCGACCCGCGGCGTTGATGCGGGGCACGACGCCAAAGGCCAGATCGCGCGCGGTCGGCTGACCGGGAGCGTCGGCGGCCCGCGCCAGGAGCGCACGCAGGCCGGCATGCTCCGTGGCACCGAGCTCGGCGAGCCCGAGGCGCACGATCGCACGGCTCTCACCGGTCATCGGTGCGAGGTCGGCGATGGTGCCGATGGCGGCGATGGCGGCGAGGCCCGCATCGGCGACTCCGTGTCGTGCGAGCAGCGCCGCGGCGAGCTTGTACGAGAGGCCAGCCCCGGTCAGGTCCGGATCGGGATAGGCGCAGTCAGCCCGATGGGGATCGACGACCGCAACCGCGCGCGGCAGCTCGGACGGCGGCAGGTGGTGATCGGTGATCACAACGTCGAGGCCGAGCCCGGTTGCGATCTCGACCTCAACGGCGTTCGAGACTCCACAGTCGCAGGTGATGACCAGCGAGACACCATCGGCGGCGAGCGAACGCAGGCCCGTCTCGGACAGCCCGTACCCCTCGGCCAGGCGTGATGGCACGTAGCGGACCGGGTCGGCTCCGAGGCGACGCAGGGCCGAGACCCAGACGACGATGGCGGTCATCCCATCGGCGTCGTAGTCGCCCCAGATGGCGATCCGCTCGCCGGCTTCAAGGGCTGAATCAATGCGATCGAGCGCGCGATCCGCGTCGGCCATGCGCGAGAGGTCGTGCAGAGCTCCGGTGCCTGCGGCCAGGAAGCCGCGGAGCTGCTCGTCGTCCGTGAACCCGCGACGGGCAAGCAGCGTCGAGACCGGTCGACCGAATCCCGCGAATGCCGGAGGGTCGAGAACAGGCTCCGGCAACAGCCACTCGAGGCTCGGGACGATCACCGGCCCATGGTAGCCGCCGGCTCGTGGCCGCCGCTTACCGATCGGTTACCGGGCCGCTCGACCCTTCCGCCGCGCGTCCCAGTCGTTCCACGAGACGAGGATCTGGGCCGCGTTGAAGATCGACGAGTATGTGCCGGCAAGGATGCCGAGCAGCAGCGCCAGGGTGAACGTGCTGATCGTCGGCGGCCCGAGCAGGAGCAGCGCCGTGAGCGGAACGATGACCGTCAGCGAGGTGATGATCGATCGTCCGGCCGTCTGGAGGATCGAGTGATTCACGATGGCCCCGAACGTCTCACCCGCGTGGCGCACGCGGTTCTCGCGGATTCGGTCAAAGACGACGATCGTGTCGTGGACGCTGAAGCCGATGATGGTCAGCAGCGCCGTCACGAACAGCGCGTCGAACTCGAGGCCGATGAACCAGCCGAGGATCGCGAACACACCCACCACGATGATCACGTCGTGGAGCAGGGCGATGATCGCCGCCGTGCCGAACCGGAACCCGAATCGGATCCACAGGTAGCCGAGGATGAAGAGCTCGCCGATGATGATGAGGATCACCGAGCTCCGAATGAGGTCCGCGCCGATGACCGGGCCGACCGTGCGTGCCAGGCGCGGTTGACCAGGCCCGAATCGGTCCACGAGCTCGGCGTGCAGCTCACCGAACGGTGTGTCCGCCGCGACCGGCACCGGCGTGGCTGATGGGCTCGGCGTGGGCGAGCCCGTGGCGGTCGGCGTCGGGCTCGGCGTGGGCGTCGGGCTGGCCGTTGGCGTCGCCGCTTCCGAAGCACCCGCACTGGCCCCCGATGAAGGGGCCGCGGTCGGAGTCGGAGCCGCCGTGGCGGTGGCGGTCGCCGTGGGAGTCGGGCTGGGGCTCGGGATCGGCGTCGGCGGGGGCGCGAGGTCGATCGGCTCCGTCCGGATCCTGAGGTAGCCGTCGTCCAGGGCCACCACGAGGACCTCGTCGTAGCCGAGCTCGGTCAGCGCCTCGGTCATCTCGTCGACGGTCGGCTCGCTCTCGTAGCGCACTTCCCACTCGGTGCCGCCGGTGAAGTCGATCGAGGGCTTCAGGCCGCCGAGGAAGATGAACAGCAGCCCAGGCACGGTGAGAAGCACGCTGATCGCGTACCACAGGTTGCGCTTGCCGACGACGTCGTACATCTAACGCTCCACGTGGTAGAGCTCGATGCGCCGGCCCCAGCTCGTGCGGGTCACGTAGCGCAGCAGCGTTCGCGTCACGGTGACCGCGCTGAACATGCTGACGAGCACGCCGATGATGAGCACCAGTGCGAATCCGCGAACCACCGTGGTGCCCTGCCAGTACAGCCAGCTCGCGACGAGCAGCGACGAGACGTTCGAGTCGAGGATGCTCGACCAGGCGCGGTTGAAGCCCGCCTCGATCGCCGGTCCGAGGGTCTTCCCGGCCCGGATCTCCTCCTTCATCCGTTCGAAGATGAGGACGTTGGCGTCGACCGCCATGCCGATGGAGAGGATGAAGGCCGCCACGCCGGCCAGCGTCAGCGTCACATGGATGACGCGGAAGATGGCGTACACGACGAGTGTGTAGAAGATCAGCGCGATGGCCGCAAGGACGCCGGGCAGGCGGTAGTGCGCGACCATGAAGAAGATGATCAGCGCCAGGCCGATGGCACCTGCCAGCAGTGCCTGGTTCAGGAAGTCGGCGCCGAGGGTCGGGTCGACGGCGTCGACCCCCTGCTCGGTCAGCGAAATCGGGAGCGCGCCGAAGCGGAGCGTGTTGTAGAGGTTCGTGCGCTCCACCTCGTTCTCGGCGGTCGTCGGGCCGACGGTGATGATCGTCTGACCGCCGCAGATCGCGCTCTCGATCGTCGGGGTCGTGATCACCTCGGCGTCCAGGGCGATCGGGCCCGGCTGTCCAACGTTTGCCGTCGTGAACGTGCACCATGTGGCGGACGCCTCGTCGCTGAGCGAGAACTCCACGCCGATGTTGTTCCCGTTGTCGGCCGCCGGGGCGACGCTCGCGGGATCGATCTCGCCGCCGTCGAACAGGACCGACACGACCCCGGCCTCGAGGAGGCCTGAGATGTCCTGGCCCCGCTGCAGGCCCTGGCCATCCGCGTCGACGTAGCCCTGTGGGTCGATGAACTGGAGCTGTCCGGTCGAACCCACGAGGTCACGGATCTGCTGCTGATCGCTGACGCCGGGAACCTCGACCACGATCCTTCGCGACCCGTCCCCTGCCGTCTCCGTTCGCACCTGGGGCTCACTGACCCCGATGCCGGCGACGCGGCGCTCGATGATGTTGCGGGCCAGCTCCATCTGCTCGTCGGTGATCGGCTCGTCCCCGGACGACTCGGCCACGAGTGTCACGCGCAGGCCGCCCTGGAGGTCGAGACCGAGAACGGTCTTGAACTCGACGCCGAGGATCTCGTCAGGCAGCCAGGGAGCGATGGAGCGCGGGACGGCGATGAAGATCGCCACCACAGCGATGATGCCGATCACCCACGGAGCCATACGACGCCACGTCATGCCAGAGCCGCTCGTTCCTCGTGCTGGGATTGCTCGTGCTGGCGGCGAATGCGCCCGTGACACGAAACGCGCCGCTGCGATCAGCGGCGGGCGGGCGCCAGTATAGCCGCTCGGCCGCGCATCGGCGCCGGGGCTCCAGGTGCGTCTACGCCAGCATCCCCTCGCGGGCGAGCTGCGCCTTCAGGCGCTCCGCCAGGTCCCGGCTGATGCCCGGTGTGGAAGCCACCTCCTCGACCGATGCCTCGCGGATTCGCCGCACCGACCCGAAGCGCTTCAGGAGCGCCCGCTTGCGGCCGGGCCCGATGCCCGCGACCCCGTCAAGCTCGCTCCGCAGGGCACGCTTGCCCCGGACCTCCCGGTGGTAGGTGATCGCGAATCGGTGCGCCTCATCGCGAATGCGCTGGACCAGGTACAGCGCCTGAGAGCGCCGCGGCAGCACGATCGGCGCCGCCTGCCCGGGGACGTGCAGCTCCTCGAATCGCTTGGCGAGGCCGGCCAGCGGGAGGTCGGTGATCCCCAGCTCACGCAGCGCGCCCAGCGCGGCCGAAAGCTGACCCTTCCCGCCGTCCACGATCACGAGGTCCGGCACGGCCCACCCGGGCTCGCGCGGCCCAGCGTCCCCGTTCGATTCGACCGGCCCGGCGCCCGGCTCGAGGTCGGGCGGGAGCTCGGTGTCTCCCTGCGGCGCCTCGTCGGCACCCACCGCCGCCAGGGAGAGCGCGCCCGTCTCGGCGCGCAGCCTGGCGAGCCGGCTGAATCGGCGGCGGAGCACCTCGGCCATCATCCGGAAGTCGTCAGGCGTGTCGCCGGAGCGGATCCGGAACCGCCGGTACTCCTTGGGCTCGGGCCGGCCGTCGATGAACACGACCATGCTTCCCACGGCGGCGGTGCCCTGGATGTTGCTCATGTCGTAGCACTCGATCCGCTGCGGTGGGCGCTGGAGCTCGAGTGCCGCGGCGAGGTCTGTCAGCGCCTCGTCCCGCCTGGCGGTATCGGCCATCCATTCCGCGCGTTCGCGCGCGAGCGCCTCGACCGCGTTCTGGGTGGCGAGGCCCACAAGACGGCGCTTCTCGCCGCGCTCCGGCACGCTGATCGTGACCCGCACGCCGCGCCGATCGGCGAGGTACACGGCCAGGTCCTCGGAGTCGGCCGGCATGAGCGGCGCCAGGATGGCGCGCGGCACGGCTTCGGTGTTGGCGTAGTACTGCTGGAGGAACGAGCCAAGGGCCTCGGCATCGGTCGCGTCGCGGGCGCCCTCGACGATGAAGTGCTCCCGGCCGATCAGCTTGCCGCGGCGGACCTGCATGACCTGGACGCAGGCGGCATCCTCCTCGCGAGCCAGCCCGATGACGTCGTGCTCGGCTCGGCTGAAGGCCGCCATCTTCTGCTGCTCCATCGTCCGTTCGACGGCGCGCAGCTTGTCGCGGGCCGCCGCCGCCTGCTCGAAGCGGAGCGCGTCCGAGTGCCCTTCCATCTCGCCGCGCAGCTGTGCCGCGATCGGCTCCTGGCGACCGTCCAGGAAGTCGACGATCTGGCCGATCGTCTCGCGGTACGGCGCCTTCTCGATCGCCTGGATGCACGGGCCCTGGCATCGGTTGATGAAGTAGAGCAGGCAGGGTCGCTCGAGCACGCGCTTGCCCTCGGGGATGTCCAGGTCGCAGGTGCGGAACGGGAAGATCTTGCGCAGCAGCTTCAGCGTTTCGTCCACGCTCGAGGCCGATGCGTACGGCCCGAAGTAGCGACTTCCGTCACGCGCGAGCTTGCGCGTCCGCACGATGCGGGGGAAGTCCTCTCCCAGCGTGATCTTCACGAACGGGTAGCTCTTGTCGTCCCTCAGCCGGATGTTGAAGCGCGGCCGATGCTCCTTAATGAGGTTCGACTCGAGGAGATACGCCTCCGAGACCGTGTCGGTGACGATGTACTCGACATTGGCCACGTCCTGGGTCATGTGCGCGATCCGCGCATCCTCGGGTCCGCGCGAGCCGAAGTACGAGTTCACCCGGCCCCGCAACGAATCGGCCTTGCCCACGTAGAGCACGCGCCCGTCGGCGTTCTTCATGAGATACACACCAGGGCTGGTCGGCAGCCGGCGCAGGACGGCGCGCAGCGTGTCTGGCAGGGCGCGCTGGGGGCTCATGCGTTCGATTCTAAGTGTGATGCTTCAGGACGTTGTTGCCCGAGACCGGGCGGCCGGGTCTGCGCGCTGTCAGCGGATATGTCACTAACGTCATAACCGGTGACGCACGTCGGCTGCTCCCGCGATTCCCGGGCGGAATGCGCGGGCTGAACGTCAGCCCGACGCCGGCGGAATGCCCAGGTAGACGACCTCGCCACCGCCCTCGTCCAGGTGCTCGAGGAGCCGCTGCAGCCGCGGCGACGTCGCCGCTATCTCCGCCCGATCCACCCAACCCACCTCGGCGATCTCGCCCAGCTGGGGGTCCAGGATGCCGGCGACGACCCGCGCACCAAAGACGAAGCTCACGTCGCGCGCGTGGTGCGCATCGACGAGGCGCAGACGTTCGATGACGACCTCGAGCCCGGTCTCTTCCCGGGTCTCCCGAGCGGCGGCGCGGTGGGGAGTCTCGCCGCGCTCGACGCGCCCGCCCGGCAGCATCCATCCGCGCCCCGAGTAGGTCGTCCGCACCACGAGGACCCGCCCGGCGTCGTCGACGACCAGGACGTGCGCGCCCTCCGTGCGTCGATAGCGGCCGCCGAACAGGTGCGCGAGCTGGACGACTACCAGCGCCAGGAGCCGGGGGATATCGGCCAGGCGCAGGCGTCGCCTACGGCGCATCGGTTGCCGCGGGCTCCTCGATCGGGCGGGCGAGCTCATCGGCCAGGAAGGCACGGAACCCGCCGTATGCGCCCGGACCAGTCCAGTCGACCGGGATGAGGATGTACTGGCCGATCGTGTTCGTCGTGGCCGTGAGGATCGTGCCGTCACTCACATCGATGCGCCGGTCGCTGTTGAAGTGTGACGACAGCAGGAAGAGGTCGATGACCGAGAGGTCGGTCAGCACGCGCTCCTCCATGGCATCCATCATCGTCAGTCCCGGAACGATCGAGCCGAAGCCGCCGCTGCCGAGCTCCGTGCGCAGGGCCGACAGGACACGGGCCTGGCGGATCGACCGCGCGAAGTCGGTCGACTCGGCCACGACGCTCGTGAACCGAGCCCGCGAGTATGCGAGGGCCTGGTTGCCGTCGAGGTGGATCTCGCCGGCCGGGAACGATCCGAGGCTCCAGT
>DATBRU010000097.1:0-13576 GCA_036560105.1 Candidatus Limnocylindria bacterium
ATCCAGAACGCCCCTTGGAGAGCACGCATCATCGCAATCGTACTGAGCCTCTTCACTCCGTCGCACCCCTCGAGATGAGCCGATGGCTGCCGCGATGAGGATGCCGAATCTTCACCGCCTGACCGATACGCGCCATTCTGCGCGACGAACAGACCGAATCTTCACCGGCTGAACGCCAGAAGGCCAGAACGACGGTTCGGTGGGCTTCAGACCCCGCGACAGTCACCCGGTGAAGAAACGGCGCGAACGTCTGTGGTCGAACAGGCCGGTTCAGCGTGACGCACCATCTGATGCGCAGCGACGAGCCTCGGAAGCCAGGAGCCGACGCTTGAAAAGCGGATCGCCGCCCCAGCCTGACCAGCCATCTGCGGCGCGGACCACCCGGTGGCATGGAACGGCGGGGAAGAGCGGGCAGCGTGACATGGCGCCACCGACCGCTCGTGCCGCGCCCGGCGAGCCGATCTGCGCGGCGACCTCGCCGTAGGTCAGCCTCGACCCGGCGGGGATCGAGCGCACGACGTCGTAGACGCGCACGTCGAAGGCCGGGAGTCCACGAAGATCGAGCGCGGGCCGCACCTCGTCACGCAGCCAGCCCAGGTCGATCTCGGCGGGGATCGGCTCGAGGTCGGGAAATCGCCGTCGAAGCGGCGCGAGAAAGGACTCGAGGGAGGCTGACCGACTGATGGCGGCGACGCCCGCATCGGTCATGGCGATCCACATCGGGCCGAGCGGGGACTCGACGCGCCCGAAGCGCAGCGGGGGCATTCGTGCATCCTACGACCATCGTCCGATAGCGGATCGCTGGCAGGCCCGTGCTACCATCGGCCACCGAATGACCACGAAGAGCAAGGTCCCGTACCGCTGCAGCTTCTGCGGCAAGAGCCAGGAGCAGGTCCGCAAGCTGATCGCGGGCCAGGGCGTGTATATCTGCGACGAGTGCATCAACCTCTGCCAGGAGATCATCGAGGAGGAGATGCTCGAGGCGCCGCGCGCGTCGAAGGCATCGACCGCGCCCCTCCCGAGCCCTCGCAAGATCAAGGACCAGCTCGACGCGTACGTCATCAGCCAGGAGCAGGCCAAGAAGGTCCTGTCGGTGGCCGTCTACAACCACTACAAGCGCGTGAACGCCGGCCACACGGTCGACGACGTCGAGCTGGGCAAGTCGAACGTCCTCTTAGTTGGCCCGACGGGCTCCGGCAAGACGCTCCTGGCGCAGACCCTGGCCAAGGTCCTCGACGTGCCCTTCTGCATCGCCGATGCGACCAGCCTGACCGAGGCGGGCTACGTCGGCGAGGACGTCGAGAACATCCTCCTGCGACTGATCCAGGCCGCCGACTTCGACGTGCAGCGCGCCCAGCGCGGGATCATCTACATCGACGAGATCGACAAGATCGCACGCAAGACCGATAACCCCTCGATCACCCGTGACGTGTCGGGAGAGGGGGTGCAGCAGGCGCTGCTGAAGATCCTGGAAGGCACGGTCGCCAACGTCCCGCCGCAGGGCGGTCGCAAGCACCCGCACCAGGACTTCATCCAGATCGACACGACGAACATCCTCTTCATCTGCGGCGGCGCGTTCGAGGGCCTCGAGAAGATGATCGAGGAACGGGTCGGGAAGCGGGGGATCGGCTTCGGCTCGACGGCCCAGCAGTCGAAGGAGGAGCGACGCATGCTCCTGCTCGACAAGCTCATGCCGGAGGACCTGCTCAAGTACGGCCTCATCCCCGAGTTCGTCGGCCGCCTGCCCGTGGTCGTCAGCCTCGCGGCGCTCGCTCAGGAGGACCTGGTCAAGGTCCTGACCGAGCCGAAGAACGCGGTCACCCGCCAGTTCACGAAGTTCCTCAGCCTCGACAAGGTCGAGCTCGTCTTCACGCCCGATGCGCTCGAGGCGACGGCCAAGCTGGCCCTGGACCGCAAGACCGGGGCTCGTGCGCTGCGCACGATCGTGGAGGAAGCACTCCTCGACGTGATGTACGACATCCCCGAGCGGACCGACGTCACGAAGGTCGTCATCACCGCGGAGACCATCGAGCATGGACAGCCGCCGATGCTCGTCACCGAGACCGAGGACGCCGAGCCCCGCCGTCGTGGTCGGGGCTCGCGCGCGGCGCGTGAGACGCAGCCCGAGGAAGAGTCCGCCTAGGCCGTTCGGGTCTGGATCCGTCCCCTCGCGAATGCGCTCGAACGCGCTGAGACCCCGCTTTCGAAGCTCGCTGGCACAGCCCAGCGCCGGCTGCCTCGGCCCGTCCGAGGACCTGGTTGAAGCGGCCGGGGGAGTACCGGAGTCCCGGTCGGTGGGGTTACCTTAGGCCGCTGCTGTTCAGGCCGATCCCGGCGCTAGGATGTGGACTCGCCGCACCACCGCCGACGCGGTGGCCGCAAGAGGCAACGAAGGAGTCTCCGCCCACCATGACCGCAAACCAGCGCCGCCCGGGCTTCCGCCTCCCGTGGTCGTCAGACGAGGATGGATCAATGATCGAGGGAGAGACGACTCAGTCCGCCAAGGATGTGGCCCAGGCTCAGGGCGCCCCCGAGGCTGCCGAGCAGCCCGCTGGCGGCGACCCGGCGGCCGAGGCCCCTGCGGCCGAGGCCCCTGCGGCCGAGCCGGCGGCGAAGGCCCCCGTGGCCGAGGCCGCGCCGGCCAAGGCCGCTGCAGACGCCGCCCCGGAGGCCGATGCGCCCGAGGCCGTCGCCACCCCGGAGGGCGGGGATGAGTTCATGCGCGACCTGGTCGCCGCCATGCGCGCTGTGGCAGAAGAGGCTCGTCAGACCGGTGTCACCGAGCTGAAGGCACGCACCGACGAGCAGGTCCTGACTCTCGAGGCCGAGGCGGAGCTGCGCAAGACCGACCTTCGCCGGCTCGCCGATGTGGACGTCGCGGGCGTCGGGGAGTGGGCGGCGACGGAAGCCGAGCGCATCAAGAAGGAGGCGGAGCAGCGCGTCGTCGCACGCCGCGCCCGACTCGACCAGGAGCTCGCAGCCGACGCCGTCCGCACCGAGGCCGAGACCAAGGCCGTCCGCGAGCGCCTCGCGGACTACGAGCGCGAGCTCGAGGCCTATCACGCCCAGCTCGGCGAGATCAATGACCCTGCGGCCTTCGCTGCTGCCGCGAAGCGCCTGCCGAAGCCGCCGGCGCTCGGGGGGAGCGCGGCAGCAGCGTCCACCCCTCCCGACGCGACTGAGACGCCGACACCCGACGCGGCCGTGCCGTCGCCCGCGGAATCCCCTTCGACGAATGGCGTGCCGGCCGAAGGCGAGTCCGACGCGCCGAGCACCGAGGTCCTGGCATCCCGGATGGCCGAGCTCGACGCGGCGCTGCCCGAAGGCGAACCTTCAGCGGACGCCGAGGCGACCCCGGCACCCGAGGCCGCGGCCGAGGAGGCTCCGGCGGCTCCAGCCGCCGAGGCGAAGGCCCCGGAGCAGGCGGCGCCCGATGCGCAGCCCGAGTCGGCGGCCCCGACCGCTGGCGTCGAGCCGACGGTCACCGAGGTCGTCGTGAAGGGGCTGGGTAGCTTCGGCGCGATCACCGGATTCCGCCAGTCTCTCTCCGGCGTCGATGGCATCGACAGCGTCGCCCTCAGCCTCGGTCAGACCGGCGAGTTCGTGTTCCGTGCCACGCACGGAGTCGGCTTCGACGTGAAGGCCGCGATCGTCGCGCTCGAGGGCGAGGGTGCGAAGATCGAGACCCGGCCCGAGGGAGGCCTGCGCGTCACTCTCGAGCGCGCTCGCTAGCGAAGCTCCTCGGAGCCCACGGCGCGGGGTGATACACTCGCCCCTCGGCGCCGACCGTGAGGAGTACCCCACCACCGGCCGCATCAGAGAGGCGAGCCACAGGCTGCGAGCTTGCCGCGGAACGAGCGGGAGAACGTTGCACGCGAGCCTGACGGGTCCGCCCGATAACGCGGAAGTGAGGTGACGGCCCCGCGCCGTCGCGAACGAAGGTGGTACCACGACCCGCTCGTCCTTCGACGAGCGGGTTTCTGCATCCTGACGAGGGAACGGTCGAGCCGATGACGACGACGAGGCGACGCGAGCTGGCACCGCGCTACGACGCGGCCGCCGTCGAGCCGGCGATCTACGCCCGCTGGATGGAAGCCGATGCCTTTCGGCCGGCTGACGAGCCGCCACCGGGTGCGGAGCCGTTCGTCATCATCCAGCCGCCGCCGAACGTGACCGGCGCGCTCCACCTGGGGCATGCGCTGACGGCTTTCGTCGAGGACATCCTCGTCAGATATCACCGCATGCGAGGCGACGACACGCTGTGGCTGCCCGGCGTCGACCACGCGAGCATCGGCGCGCAGTTCGTGCTGGACCGCATCCTCGCCGAGGAGGGCGAGACCCGAGAGTCGCTCGGCCGCGATCGCTACCTGGAGCGCATGTGGCGCTTCATGGACGAGACGCGCGACATCATCGGCGAGCAGCATCGGCGCCTCGGAGCGAGCCTCGACTGGACGCGGCTCCGGTTCACCATGGACGCCGACAGCGCTCGGTCTGTGCGCGTCGCCTTCAAGAAGCTGTGGGACGCGGATCTCGCGTATCGGGGCGAGGCGCTCGTCAATTGGTGCCCGCGCTGCCGCACGACGATCAGCGACCTCGAGAACGTGAAGCGCCCGGAGTCGGGCACGCTGTGGACGATCCGCTACCACCTCGCGCGCCCGGACGGCACACCGGACCCCGACGCATGGATCAGCGTGGCGACCACCCGGCCCGAAACGATCTTCGGTGACACCGCCGTCGCCGTGCACCCGGACGACGACCGCTACCGGGCCCTGGTGGGTCGCGAGGCTGTCCTGCCCTTCCTCGGCCGTCGGCTGCCGATCATCGCCGACACGTACGTGGAGCGGACGTTCGGCACCGGTGCCGTGAAGATCACGCCCGCCCACGACTTCGACGACCACGAGGTCGCGAAGCGCCACGACCTGCCGATGGTGTCCATCCTCGACGACGAGGCGCGGCTCACCGATGCGGCCGGAGCGTTCGCCGGGATGGACCGGTTCGATGCCCGGGCGCGGGTCCTCGAGCAGCTGGCGGAGGCGGGGGACCTCGAGGGCGAGCAGCCGCACGAGATGCTCATCGGCCGCTGCGATCGTTGCGGCACGATCGTCGAGCCTCGCCTGTCGGTCCAGTGGTTCATCCGCGTATCGCCACTGGCGGCGCGCGCCCTCGCCAGCGTTCGCGAGGGCCGCACCCGGATCATGCCGGCGCATTTCGAGAAGGTGTACGCCCACTGGATGGAGAACATCCATGACTGGGCCGTCGGACGGCAGCTGTGGTGGGGCCACCGCATCCCGGCCTGGTACTGCCCGGACGGGCATATCACCGTCACGGACCTGGTCGACGGCCCGGAGCACTGCGACACGTGCGGCCGGCCCGCCGACGAGCTGACCCAGGAGACCGACATCTTCGACACCTGGTTCAGCTCGGGCCTGTGGCCGTTCAGCACGCTCGGATGGCCGGATGCCACACCGGACCTCGCGCGGTTCTATCCGACGCAGGTGATGGAGACCGCGTACGAGATCCTCTTCTTCTGGGTGGCCCGGATGATGATGCTCGGGCTCTTCTTCACCGATCGAGAGCCGTTCCACACCGTCTATCTGCACGGGATCGTGCGCGACCCATACGGACAGAAGATGAGCAAGACGAAGGGCAATGTCGTCGACCCGCTTGAGATGATCTCGGACATCGGCGCCGACGCGCTGCGCGCCGCGCTCGTCTCGGGCAACGCCCCGGGCGTGGACCAGCGTCTGAGCGACTCCAAGCTGACCGGCGGCCGGAACTTCACGAACAAGCTGTGGAACGCCGCCCGCTTCGTCCTCGGCAGTCGCCCAGCCGCCGAACGCGCGCCCGTGGAGGCCTCACTGCCGGTCCGCTGGATCCGCTCGCGCCTGGCCGAGGCCACCGAGCGCGCCACAGCGCAGCTCGACAGCTATGACATCGGGGGCTACGCGGGCACGGTGCACGAGGCCGCCTGGAACGATTATTGCGACTGGTTCCTGGAGCTGGCCAAGGTGGACCTCCGTCGAGCCGATGCCACCGACGCCGACAGAGCCGGGACATGGCTCGCAGCCGCGGAAGGACTGGCCCTGATTCTGCGGCTGCTCCATCCGCTCATGCCGTTCGTCACCGAGGAGATCTGGGACGCCCTCGGCGAGGTTGCGCCGGAGGTCACCGCCGGCGAGCCGCTGCTCATCAGGGCAGCCTGGCCCGGGGCTGCTGGTCGCGACCCTGCATCCGAACGCGCCTTCGGCGATCTCGCCGCGGTCATCCGCGGCATTCGCAATCTCCGGACCGGTGCCGGGACACCCGCCGGGGCATGGGTCCCGGTCGCGATCGCACCGACCGACGCCGCCGCGGCGGAGGCCCTCCGGTCCGAGTCCCGATACGTCGAGGCCCTTGCCCGGGCACGACCGCTGACCGTCCGGGCCGATGCGGATCGCCCCGAGACCGTCGCGCCGAGCCCCTTGGGACCGGCGTGGCTCGAGGTTGGCGCACCATCCGACGACGACGCCCGCCGGCGTTCGGCGCAGCTTGACGAAGTTGATCGCAACATCGACCGGGTGCGCGACCTCCTGGCCAACGAGGCGTTCGTCGGGAAGGCACCGCCGGACGTGGTCGCACGCGAACGAGAGCGCCTCGCCGGCCTTGAGGAACAGCGAAGACAGCTCGCCGCGGGCTGACGCGGACGTCCGGCACCCGCAGGCAGGCTGCTAGAATCGCGGCGCTCTCACATCAGGGAACCCCCGGCATATGTCGTTCCTCAGGCGCAAGAAGACCGAAGACACGCCGCCGCCGCCTCCGACTCCGATGCAGGAGGAGGTCATTGCCCAGGAGTACCAGCTGCGCATCGCGCTGGTAGCCCGCAGCAGTGACGGGCTCCGGCTCCCCGCCGATCCGCAGGTGGCCGCGTCGTTGGCCACGATCGTCGAGCCCCTCAGCCAGACGAAGGTCGAGACCATCTCGCCGCTCCCCCTCGACTACTCGGACGCCTCACCGGCGATCGAGCGGTTCAACGAGGTCCAGCAGTGGGTCCTGGCCCGACGCGATGTCACGCCGATCGGACGTCACGGCCTCTACGTCCTCGAGATGACCGATGCCCTTGACATGACGGTCGATACGTTCGTGTGCGGCCTCCTCCACGGTGACACCGATACCGGTGGCTACCCCGAATACAACGCGATCGTGGGTGGACTGGCCTCTCACTGGGACGAGCTCTCCGGCGAGCTGATCGTGCGGGCCGTGATCGGCTGGGGAGGGAAGGGCCTGCGCGGCGGCACCGAGCGCGTCGGCGCCAAGATGGTGAGCAACCTGTACCAGCAGATCCTCGCCTCTGGCTACAGCCTGGGCGAGGCGGAGCAGGCGCGCCTGCCCTCCATCGGCCTTCGGTCGGGCCTGACGTGCGCGCACTGCGGCTTCGAGGCCGGCAACGCGAGCGCGTTCTACTGCCCGAAGTGCGGCATGCGAATGCTCAGGGGCTGATCGGCCGCGACCGGTACTTTCGGGGTGGCCCGCGACGAGCCCGAGTCCCATTGCCGCCGGCATGCCCGGGCCCGACGATGGTGACCTTCGTCACCGGACCGCAGACCACTCGGTAGGAAGGGCAATGGACCGACCGACCATCTTGCTTGCCGTTCACGGCAACAGCGACGCATACGTCGCGGCGCTCGAGCGTGCCGGCTTCGAGCCGTTCACGGTCGATCCCGCCCAGATCGATGCCGTCCCCCCGGTTGACCTCGCCGTGCTCGACTGCGATCTGCCTGCCGAAGCCGTGGCCCTGGCCTACCGCCATCTCCACACGGGCAGGTCGACCCCGGTGCTGCTCCTCGTGGGCGAGGGAGCCGAGCTCCCGGACGGGGTCGGCGCAGCTGGAGACGAGGTCGCGCTTGCTCTGAAGCCGGTTCCAGCCGACGCGCTGGTCTATCGGCTGCAGGCACTCCTCATTCGCACCGGCCGGACACTGCCCGACGACGCTGCCTCGTGGGCGTCGGACGCGTCCGTGTACGCCGCGCAGATCGTCGGCGAGGGCCACGTCGTCAGCGTCTTCGCCCCGAAGGGCGGCGTGGGCAAGACGACAATCGCAGTGAACATGTCAGTCGCCCTGCGCCAGCAGACGCGCGCCGAGGTGCTGCTCTTCGATGCCGATGTCGGCGTCGGCAACGTGACCTCGGTGCTCGACGTTCCCTATCGGATGGGCCTGGCCGACCTGGCCGACAGCCCGCCCGAAGAATGGACCGACGTCGCCTTCGAACAGATCGCCGTGGTCCACGCCGAGAGCGGCGTGAAGGTCATGAGCTGGGGCAACGATCCCGCCCAGTCCGAGCGGGTCACGGTCGACCTGCTGCTCGCCGCCCTGCGTTGGGCGCGCAATCACCACTCGTACGTGATCGTAGACAACCACCCGGGCTACGACGATCGCACGATGGCGATGCTCGCCGTCGCCAATGAGATCTTCCTCGTCGTGACCCCGGAGGTCGGAGCGCTCCGCAACAGCTCGCAGTTCCTCGAGCTGGCGCGCGAGCTCGGCCTCGGAAACACGATCCGCGTCATCGTCAACCGCGCCAACCATGGGATCCGCGTGCAGGACATGTCCTCGGCGCTTGGCCTCCCGATCTCCGCAACGGTGGTGAGCAACGGTCCGAAGGCCGTCATCGCCTCGAACGAGGGGAAGCCCGTCGTGCTCAAGTACCCGCGCGAGGAGATTGCCAACAACATGCACGCGGTCGCACGCCTGATCTCGCAGCCGGACGGCATGACGCCCGGTGAGCCGGAGCCGAATGCTCGGCGCTGGTGGGCCCGCTTCGGAGCTCGCACCTCGCAGGCCTGAGCCATCGCCGCGGTTGCGGCGCACCCGGCGCTTTGCCATGATGCGCGCGCCGTGCCGACCTACGACTACCAGTGCCGCTCATGCGGCTCAATCACCGAGGTGATCCACTCCATGCTCGCGGAGGGGCCCACGGTCTGCGAGCAGTGCGGCGGGCCGCTCCGCCGGATGATCTACCCGACGGGCATCATCTTCAAGGGATCCGGCTTTTACCGGACCGACTCGCGCAACGGTGGCGACTCGTCGTCAACCGAGTCCACCTCCGAAGCGAAGCCAACGTCGAAGCCAACGTCGGGCTCGACCCAAGCATCAGGCGAGTCCTCGAAGGGCACCGATGCATCCAAGGGCTCCCATGGCTCGAAAGGCGGCGATCGTTCCAAGGGCACCGATACGTCGAAGGAATGACGGCACGCGGCGGCATGTGCCGCGCGCGAGTGGCTCAGGCCGACTGACTCTGCGGCGCGCCGCATCGGCGGCAGAAGCGTGCGTTCGCCGAGAGGGATAGGCCGCACCCACCGCAGTTCTGGATGCCGACCGTCGCGGCGGCGCTCGCCACCTCGCGTGCCGACGCCTCCCAGAACGAGACGCCCTGGGCGGCTGCGCGGGCGGCGAGCTCACCCTGGGGAACGGCCGCGCCGCGAGAACGGTACGGAACGATGGCGGGCGGCTCGGGCAGCACGGGTCCCTCGCCCGGGTCGCCCAGACCGAGTCCCTCGAGCTGCGCGCGGCGCGCGGCGACCTCGGGGGCGTCGTTCTCGGCCGCAAGCCTCTCGGCCGGCGGTGGCGGCGTCGTCCGACGCTGCGGGAATCGGAGGATCGTTTCATTGATCGGAGCCGCCGGGACGCGAGGCTCGGGCTCCGGCTCGACCTCGGCCACGACGTGCTCCGGCTCGACCTCGGCCACGACGGGCTCCGGCTCCACCTCGGCCAAAATCGGCTCCGGCTCCGGCTCGACCTCGGCCACGACGGGCTCCGGCTCGACCTCGGCCACGACGGGCTCCGGCTCGACCTCGGCCACGACGGGCTCCGGCTCGACCGCGGCCACGACGGGCTCCGGCTCGACCTCGGCCAAAATCGGCTCCGGCTCCGGCTCGACCGCGGCCACGACGGGCTCCGGCTCCACCTCGGCCAAAATCGGCTCCGGCTCGTAGGCCGCGTCGTCGTCCCAGGAAAGGACGCGAAGCGGAGGCAGCTCTGCAGCCATGGGCTCGGGCTCGGGCTCGACCTCGGCCACCATCGGCTCCGGCTCGGGCTCGACCTCGGCCACCATCGGCTCCGGCTCGGGCTCGACCTCGGCCACCATCGGCTCCGGCTCGGGCCCGACCTCGACCTCGGCCACCATCGGCTCCGGCTCCCACGCGAGCTCCGCGCGCACGTCGGCCGCATCGGGCTCGGGGTCGATTCGCGGCGAGTCGTAGACGAAGCCATCCGGCCCCCGAATGCCCTCCTCGGCATCCGCCATGACGGACGACGCGGCGACAGCGGCCAACGGATCGGCTGTCGGCCAGGCGTCGGCCGGCGGGGCGTCGGTGGTGGCGATTTCCGGCAGGTCGGTGGTCGGCCACGCCTCGAGGCCGAGAGGGGCGGGGGACGCACCATCACCGATCAGCGGCTCAGCGTCGACGGCCACGCCGCCAGCGGCCAGGGTCGCGGCAACGCGATCGCCGATGTCGTCGGCCCCGGCGACGGGGGCGCAGGTGCGGCATCGGCCCGAGTCGTCATTCCAGCAGTTGACGCAGGTGTACTGGCGGCAATCGATGCAGAAGTTGAAGGACTCGTGGAACGCGTCGAGCTGCGCCGATGCCAGCGCACCCTGCTCGACACGCATCGCGTCGCCGATCGAATCGGACAGCGCTTCCTGGCTGGTGAGGTAGGTCTTCAAGCCCCCGAACAGGCCCCGTGTCTTGCGCAGGGGGTTCAGGCGGGTCGGCGCACTGAACTCGTAGCGCGTCCCGCACCGCTCGCAAAAGGACTCGGTAAGGGTCTCAGCCAATTGGTCTCGTCTCAGGTCGAATCAGGGGGACGAAGTATACCGAGGCGATCCGTCAGAGCCCTATCCGCCGATCGGCTGTCGCCAAATGGCCGTTCGTACCCCGCGTGCTAGCATCCGGCGGCATGGGCATCCTGTCGCGCGTCGAGGCGTTCCTCGAGCGGTTCCTCGAGGCGCCTGCCGGTCGCCTGGGAGCCTCGATCCAACCGATCAGCCTCTCGAAGCGGATCGAGCGCGCCATGGACACGAACAAGACCTACGGCGATGCCGGGGTCATTGTGCCGAATCACTACGCGCTCCACCTCAACCCGTCCGACTTCGCCGGCTTCGCCTCGTACCGCAACGCGCTCGAGGACGACCTGGCCCACGGTGTCCTGGCGCGTGCGCGTCATGAGCGCTACACCCTTGTCGCGCGGCCGCGTGTCGAGATCGTCTCGGACGAGGCGACGCGGAGGGGCGAGATCCGGGTGGCCGCCAACGTCATCGACGAGCGGGGCGGGGTGCCGCGCGAGGCCGAGCCACTCCGGGCCGGCTCCGACACGATGGTGCTGGCCAGGCCGGAGTCGATCCAGGCGCCGGAATCGGCGCGCCGAGCCTTCCTGATGGTGAGCACGCGGGGGAGCATCCCGGTCCACTTCGACCTCGGCGGCGCACTCATCGGCATCGGCCGGGCCAGCGACAACGATGTCATCGTCGACGACCCGATGGTGAGCCGCCACCACTGCCAGCTCAAGCTCCAGCATGGGGCCTACAGCTTCACCGACCTCGGGAGTCGCAACGGCTCGACCATCAACGGAGAGCCGGTCAGCCAGGTCGCCCTCGGTCCCGGGGACCTGATCCGGATCGGCGACACGGAGCTCGAGTTCGGGGTCCGCCCGTGACGGGCGACATCCTGCGCATCCTCCTGCTCGTGCTGCAGCTTGGATTCGTGGCCATCCTCTATGTCGTGCTGGCGAGATTCGCCGGGGCGCTGCTCCGCGACCTGCGAAGCGCCGAGCAGGCCCAGGTCGCGTCACGGTCGGGGATCGGCAGCCTGTGGGTGCTCGACTCGGCCGGCGATGAGCCTCCCACCGGCACGAGCATCTCCCTCGGCCCGATCAACTCGATCGGGCGCAACGTGAACAACACGATCTACATCGAGGATGACTTCGTGAGCACGACCCACGCCATGCTCACCTTCCGAGGGCACAGCTGGTTCGTCGAGGACCAGGGCAGCACGAACGGCACGTACATCAACGGTCACCGCATCGACCGCCCCGTGGCGCTCAGCTTTGGCGACGAGCTGACGATCGGGCGGGTTCGCATGCGGCTCGATCGCTAGCGAGGCGCGATGGGCATCGCCTTGCGCCGAGTCGAGCTCCGACTCCTCCTCCCGCTCGCCGTCCTCGTTCCACTCGGATTCGTCGTCACCTACATCGCGCTCGGCGGTACGGCCGACACCGGTTCGTTCGTGCTGGCCGGCATCTACGTCGCGATCCTGGTCGGGGCGCACCTCGTCCTCACCGCGGCCGGCAACCGTGGCGACCAGCTGCTTCTGCCGGCTGTGGGGGCGATGGGCGCCATCGGCATCGTCATGCTCAACCGCCTTCCGCAGGACCTGGCCGGCACGAGCATCCTCGGCATCGAGCTGGGGATGGCCGCAACGCAGGTCCTCTGGATGGGCATCGGCACCGTGGCGATGCTCGCCATCGCCATCGGCCTGCGTGACGACGGGATCCTGCGGCACTACAAGTACTCGTGGGCGGCGGTGGGCATCGGCCTGCTGGCCACCACGCTCCTCATCGGCTACGAGGTCAATGGCGCCCGGCTGTGGATCGACCTCGGCCCGGTGAGCATCCAGCCGGGCGAGTTCCTCAAGATCGTGCTCGTGATCTTCATCGCCGGTTACCTGGCCGAGACGCGAACGCTGCTGACGAGCGCACGGCTGCGCATCGGGTTTCTCTCGGTTCCGCCGCTGCCGTACTTCCTGCCGATGCTCGCGTTGCTCGCGGTGGTCATGCTCATCGTGGTTCGCCTGAACGACCTGGGGACCGCTCTCCTCTTCTTCGGCATCTTCCTGACCATGCTGTTCGTGGCCACGGGCCGGCGCAGCTACGTGCTCATCGGGCTCGTCCTGTTCGTCATCGCATCGTTCGTCGCCTACCAGCTGTTCGACCACGTCCAGGCGCGGATCGACGTCTGGCTCGACCCGTTCGCGGATCCGCTCGGCGCCGGATTCCAGCCGGTGCGCGCGCTGTATGCGCTGGGACGCGGAGGGGTCTTCGGCGAGGGACTAGGCCAGGGCCTGATCACCCTGGGGGGGTCGCTGACGATCCCCTATGTGCAGACCGACTTCATCTTCACCGCCGTCGCCGAGGAGCTCGGCCTGGTCGGTGCCTTCGCGCTGCTCGGCTTCGCGGCCTTCATCGTGTTCCGTGGCCTGCGGATCGCGGCGCTGGCGCGCGACGATTTCAGCGGCCTCCTGGCCGTCGGCCTCACGGCGAGCCTCGGCCTTCAGACCCTGATCATCATCGGCGGCAACACGAAGCTCGTGCCGTTGACCGGGATCACCCTGCCGTTCGTGAGCTACGGCGGGTCCAGCATCCTCGCCAGCTTCATCATGATCGGGCTGCTGCTGTCGATCAGCCATCGAAGCACGCCTCGCACCGATGAGCCGGCATCGTGATCGCCACGAACGTCCGGCGCCTCGGCCTCTACTTCATGCTCGCCTTCGCGATCGTGTCGGGCAGCCTCGTCTGGTGGCAGGTGATCGAGGCACCATCGCTGGC
>DATBRU010000098.1:0-1702 GCA_036560105.1 Candidatus Limnocylindria bacterium
GCCTTAGCCTTCAGCTG
The DNA here is from genome assembly GCA_036560105.1 of Candidatus Limnocylindria bacterium. Taxonomy (GTDB): domain Bacteria; phylum Chloroflexota; class Limnocylindria; order QHBO01; family QHBO01; genus JACDBZ01. Next base: position 18 of record DATBRU010000098.1, read on the forward strand.
GTCGAACTCGGCCTGGTTGATGGTGCCCGAGTCCAGCAACGACTTGGCCGATGCGATCTGGTCCGCCGCGCCAGCCCCGGCGGCAGGCTCTTTGCTGGCGACCGATCGGATGTAGTCGGCCTGCGCCGCCTGCATCTTCCGTTGGGCCTCGAGCGACCGCTCCGTCATGCCGCTACCGCGGGCGATCAGATAGATCAGCGAGCCGAGGAACGGCAGGATGATGATGAACAGGAACCAGAACGTCTTCGCCACCCCGCCGAGGTCGGCACTGCGGAACAGGTCGCCGAAGATCCACCACAGGGCCATGAAGTACGCGAGGAAGATGAAGAACTCGAACATTGCCAGCAAGAACGAACCGTTAGCGTCGAACACTCCGGGGCTCCTTATTTTCAGGGGCGGCGGGGGCCGCCGATTGGGCGCAGCACAACAGCACGCCGAAGTTCTCGGTCGCTCCTACTGTCGGGCATCGGGGAGGGCCACGGCATCACCCGTAGCGGGTGGGACCGCAAGGGGCTCAGCGGTCATCCGAGGTCCATCCCCTCGAGGGGGGCGGCCGGCTTCACGTCCGGCAGTCGCACCATGCGGAAGGCGTTCGCCAAGCCACCCAGGCCGGCCAGGAGCGGCACGAGGAGGGCCACCTGAAGGGACCGGTTCCGTGCGTCGTTGTTGATGGACAGGATCTCCTGCTCGACCTCCGGCGGCTGGCCGGTGATGCGCTTGTCGAGTTCGGTGTCGCTCATGACCTCGGCGTCGGTCTCGAGCGCGGCGGCGATCTGTTGCTGCTGCGCCGCAGGGATCACATCGCTGCTCTCGGTCATCCGTGTGAAGCTCAGCGACAAGGCGGCCAGCAGGATCCCGCCCGCCATCGCCAGGCCGAAGGAGAGGCCGAAGGAGCCCGCAGCCGAGTTCACCCCGGCCGCCTCGCTGATCCGCTCCTCCTCCACCGGGGCGAGGGTGTAGTTGTTCAGCTGGGACACCAGCAGGCCCAGGCCGGCGCCCGTGATGATGAGCGGGATCACGAGAAGCCAACCGCTCTCGATCCGCGGTACGAGCGGGATGATCGACGCCGTCCCGAGGCTCGTCAGCACGAACCCGGCGCGAATGATCACGGCCGGACGACGTCTGCCGGCCCGCCGGCCGGCGACCATCGCCGCTGCGAACATCGTGAGCGAGAGCGGTGCCAGCGACAGGCCGGCCTGCATTGCGTTGTACTCCAGGACCATCTGCAGATAGATCGGCAGCGTGATCATCGTTCCGCCGAGGGCGATCTGCTGGAGCATCTGACCGAGGACGCCGGTCGTGAAGTTCGGGTGGCGGAACAGGCGCGGGTCGAGCAACGTCACCCTCTGGGTGCGCTGCTGCCGGTTGAGCCACCAGACCAGGGAACCCAGGGCGACCGCGCCGACGGCCATGAGCAGGAGAACGAACTCGCCCCCTTCCTGCCAGACCAGGATCCCGAGGACCACGCCACCCATACCCACGACCGACAGCAGGGCGCCGACCACGTCGACCTTGCGGGAGCCCGTATACGGCACGTCACGAACCAACCGGATCTGGCTCAGCACGATCGCGATGATGAGGACCTCGAGCCCGAAGCCGACCCGCCAGGACAGGAAGGTGGTGACGAACCCCCCGAGGAGCGGCCCGATGGCCGCCGCGATCGCCGCGGACGCACCGACCAGCGC
>DATBRU010000099.1:0-2517 GCA_036560105.1 Candidatus Limnocylindria bacterium
CTTGACGGCCTCGCGCTCCTCCTCGAGCTCGGCGACGGTCTTGTCGATCCGCGCCTGCGAGAACTCGTTGATGTCCAGGCCCTGGACGATCGACCACCGCCCGCCGGAGATGGTCACCGGGAAGGAGGACATCAGGCCCTCCGGCACCCCGTAGGAACCGTCGGAGCACACCGCCATCGACACCCAGTCGTCCTCGGGCGTCCCGTCGCGCCAGGTGCGGGCGCTGTCGATCGTGGCCGACGCGGCGCTCGCCGCCGACGAGGAGCCGCGCGCGTCGATGATCGCGGCGCCGCGTTTGGCCACGGTCGGGATGAAGGTGTCGGCCAGCCACTGCTCGTCGTCGACCAGCTCGGCGGCGTTCTGGCCGTTCACCTCGGCGTGGAAGATGTCGGGGTACTGCGTCGCCGAGTGGTTGCCCCAGATCGTCATCCGGCGGATCTCGGTCACGGGCACGCCGAGCTTGGCGGCCAGCTGGGAGATCGCCCGGTTGTGGTCCAGCCGGGTGAGGGCGGCGAACCGCTCCTTGGGGATGTCCGGTGCGTTGGACATCGCGATGAGCGCGTTGGTGTTCGCGGGGTTGCCGGTGACCGAGATCTGCACGTCGTCGGCGGCCACCTCGTTGAGGGCCTTACCCTGCGGAGCGAAGATTCCGCCGTTGGCCTCGAGCAGGTCTCCGCGCTCCATGCCGGGGCCACGCGGACGCGCCCCGACCAGCAGCGCGTGGCTGACGCCGTCGAAGATGACCCGCGGGTCGTCGCCGATCTCCACCTTGGCCAGCGTGGGGAACGCGCAGTCGTCGAGCTCCATGACGACGCCCTGGAGCGTCGTCAGGGCGGGCGTGATCTCCAGCAGTCGCAGCTCGATCGGGGTGTCCTTACCGAGCAGGTCACCGTTCGCGAGCCGGAAGAGCAGGCTGTAGCCGATCTGTCCCGCAGCGCCGGTCACGGCGACCTTGACGGGGGTGCGGGTGGCGGGGCTGGCGTCGTTGCTCACGCCCGATGACGCTACCAGCCGGTATGCGTCTCGGCTCGCCGCCCTCGACCGCGAAGCGATCACCGCAGTCCCGGGTACATCGATCGCTCGACTGCCAGTCGAGTCAGTTGGCTGACCGCATACGCCCATCCGAGTCGCTGGACTGGCAGTCAAGCGGGAGCGGTCAGGGGGATGAACGCGGGACTGACCAGCCGGTATGCGTCTCGGCTCGCCGCCCTCGACCGGTTACGCCTTCTCCGCCTCGGCCACCGGCACCCCGACCGCCTCGGCGGCGGCCTGGGTGGCAGGTGCCGGCTCGGTCATGACCTCGCCGGGGTTGACCGCGCCGCCGATGTCGAGGTTGCTGCGGTCGATGCCCGTGATCGCCTCGAACGTCCACCCCGCGATGACCGCCCCCACGATCGGCGCGACGATGAACAGCCACACCTGGCCGGGAGCGCCGTTGCCGTTGAAGAAGGCCACTCCGAGCGAGCGGGCCGGGTTCACCGACGTGTTGTCGATGGGGATCGAGATCAGGTGGATGAGGGTCAGGGTCAGCCCGATCGCGAGCGGTGCGAACCCGGTCGGGGCGTGCGCCGTGGTCACGCCGAGGATCACGAACACGAAGAATGCGGTCAGGAGGATCTCGACGAGCAGCACCGCCACGAGCGAGAAGCCGCCGGGGGAGTGCTCGCCGTAGCCGTTGGCCGCAAGGCCCCCCGAGACGCCGGCCGCACCGCGCACGCTCTTGGCCAGGCCCCAGAGAACGGCTCCGGCCAGCAGGCCACCGACGATCTGCGCCACGATGTAGGCGCCGGCGTCGCGGACGTTGTCGAACCGGCGGGCCGCCCAGAGGCCGATGGTCACCGCGGGGTTGAAGTGCGCCCCCGAGACGTGACCCACCGCGTACGCCATCGTGACGACCGTGAGGCCGAACGCGAGCGAGACGCCGAGCAGCCCCACCCCCAGCTGGGACGAGGGCGCGCTGAGGCTCGGGGTCGTGAGGAAGGACGCCCCGAAGATCGCCGTCCCGCAGCCGCCGAACACCAGCCAGAAGGTCCCGAGCAGCTCGGCGCCGAGGCGCTTGCGGAGCGACGGTGTCGTCATGCCGAAAATCTAGCGGAGCACGACTGCCCGTCACGGGAGCCAACTATCTTGATGTCAAGATAACGATAGGATGCCTCATGGCCCGGATCATCTACACGCTCACCGACGAGGCCCCGCTCCTCGCGACCTACTCGTTCCTCCCGGTCGTCCAGGCGTATGCGTCCGCGGCGGGCGTCGAGGTCGAGACCCGCGACATCTCGCTCGCCGGCCGCATCGTCGCGGCCTTCGGCGATCTTCTGCCCGCCGACCAGGCCGAGAGCGACTCCCTCGCCGAGCTGGGCGAGCTGGCGACGACGCCCGAGGCCAACATCATCAAGCTGCCCAACGTCTCCGCCTCGGTACCACAGCTCAAGGCCGCCGTCGCCGAGCTGCAGGCCCAGGGCGTCGCCGTCCCGGACTACCCCGACGAGCCGTCCACGCCGGACGAGAAGGACGTCC
>DATBRU010000100.1:0-6031 GCA_036560105.1 Candidatus Limnocylindria bacterium
GGCTCCGGAGATCTCGCCTCCCGCCGCGACAAGCTCCTCCAGGCGTGCGGAGCCGGCCTCCAGGGTGCGCGCGAACTTCTCTTCCTCGGCCTCGATGCCGCCGAGGACCGCCCCGCGGCGCTCGACGAGCTGGGGGTATGCATCGCCCATGAGCTCGATCACGACAGCGCATGTCTCGCGCAGGAACGGCCCGTTGATGCCGAGCAGGCGCCCATGGCGCACGGCGCGACGGATGATGCGGCGCAGGACGTATCCCGGTCCCTCGTTGGATGGCTCGACGCCCTCGGCCAGCAGAAAGGTCATTGCCCGCGAGTGATCGGCGACGACCTGGTAGCTGAACCGCTCGCTCTCGACGGTCTCCGGGTCATGGCCGATGAAGGCGGCAAGCCGCTCGATGATCGGCGCGAACAAGTCGGTCCGGTAGTTCGAGTCGACTCCCTGGACGACCGAAGCCAGCCGCTCGAGCCCGGTACCGGTGTCGACGCTCTTGAAGGGCAGCGCGGTCAGAGATCCGTCGGCGGCGCGGTCGAACTGCATGAAGACGAGGTTGCCGACCTCGAGCCAGCGCGGGCAGTGCTCCGAGTGGTCGGGGATGCACTCCGGGCCCTCCGACAGGTCAGCGCCGCGGTCGTAGTGAATCTCGCTGCACGGGCCGCAGGGGCCGGTATCGCCCATGCGCCAGAAGTTCTTCTCGTCGCCGGCGGCGATGTTCCCCCAGCGCACGATGCGGTCCCTCGGCAGGCCGATCTCGTCCGACCAGACCGTGTAGGCCTCGTCGTCATCGGTGTAGACGGTCGCCGCCAGGCGGTCCGCGGGGATCCCGAGCTCCCCGGTGAGGAGCTCCCAGTGCCAGTGGATCGCCTCGCGCTTGAAGTAGTCACCGAAGCTCCAGTTGCCGAGCATCTCGAACAACGTCTGGTGACGAGGCGTGCGGCCGACCTCCTCGAAGTCGTTGTGCTTGCCGGCCACTCGCAGGCACACCTGCGAGTCGACCGCGCGCACATAGTCGCGACGCTCCTCGCCGGTCAGGACGCGCTTGAACGGTGCCATGCCGGAGTTGACGAACAGCAGCGTCGGATCGTCGCGAGCGAGCAGCGGCGCGGATGGCACGCGGGTGTGGCCGCGCGCCTCGAAGAAGCTCTGGAAGCGCTCGCGGATGTCGGCCGCGCTCATCGGCTGCATCGGTTGGTCCATCCGTGGATCATGAAGAGAGCCGGGGTTGACGCCCACCGGCTCTCGTCCTCCTGCTCGGGTGGGTGGGAGTGACTACAGGGACTGGCCCTCGGTCGCGGCGTCGATCCCCGAGACCATCTCGGCGCGGGCCTGCTCGGCAGCGGCCCGACCCTCTTCGATCGCCTCGTCCCACTCCGCCTTCTTCCCGTCCACGAACTCGCCGACGGTCTCGCGGAAGTCCTCGCCCGTCTGCGGCGCGAGGATGAGGCCCAGGGCAACCCCGATCAGGCCGCCGATCACGACGCCCGCCAGGAAGCTGCCGAATCCGGAGTCCTTCATGATTCGCGTCCGTCCTCTCGCGTTTCCCATGATTCTACCGGCCTCGGTTCGGAGCGTCCCACCGCCACGCTGACGCGTCCGGTCTCGATCCCTTCTTCGAGCGAGCTCATCAGGTCGGTGAGCCGCTCGAGCTTGACGGCGACGTCCTCGCTGAGGACCTCGATGTTGCCGGTCAGCTCCCGCGTCTGCGCCAGCAGCGGTCGCAGCTCGGCATCGGCGGTCCTGGTCAGGCGGCGCAGGTCGGCCGTGAGCGCGCGCGCCTCGCGAATGAGCGGCGTCGCCTGCCATGCCAGGTAGACCAGCGCACCGCCGGCCGCCAGCACGCCGAGGCCAGCGCCGATGTTGAAGATGGCGAGTGCCACGTCCATGGTCGGCGACTGTACACCTACTCCTCGATCCGAACGGGTCCCAGGGACGCGAGGAGCGTCACGGCGAGCATGCACACCTGCGCTCCCACCGATGCGGCGATGACGTGCATGTCGCCGATTCGGAGCACCTCGAGGCCCGTCGCGGCGGCGACGGCATCCCCGATGATCACGCCCAGGGCGGACGCGACGGCCAGCACCAGCACCACCCTGCCCCACCGACCCCGGATGGCCACGAAGACGAGCAGGTTGATGAGCGCCAGGAGCGGGACCCAGATCAGCCAGGGTGGCATTCGGCGTCAGGCCGACGCGCGGGCGATGCGCCCCCCACCGATGCATTCGTCGCCGTCATACAGCACGGCCGCCTGGCCGGGAGCCGGGGCCCAGACCGGCTCCGCGGTCTCGACCACGTACCGATCGCGGCCGACCATGGTGACCTCGGCGGGCACGTCAGGCGCACGATGGCGGATGCGCACCGATGCCTCGAAGCGCTCCCGTGGCGCCGCACCGGCGGTGAACCTCGCGCCGTCGACGGTGAAGGATCGCTGCGCCACCTCCTCGCGCCGGCCGATGACCACGGTGTTCGTTGCCGGCATGACCTCGCGCACGTAGACCGCTTCGCCCAGCGCGACGCCCAGGCCGTGGCGCTGCCCCACGGTGTAATGCGCGTATCCGGTGTGCGTCCCGACGCGCGTGCCGTCGGCATCGACGATCGGGCCTGGGTCGCCCGCGTATCCGCGGCGCTCCTCCAACAGCTCTCGGTAGTCTCCGAGGGGCACGAAGCAGATCTCCTGGGATTCGGGCTTGTGAGCGGTCGGCAGCCTCAGCGCTTCGGCGATGCGGCGAACCTCGGGCTTGGTCAGGTCCCCGAGCGGAAACCGGGTGCGCGACAGCTGATCCTGGTCGAGGACCCACAGGAAGTACGTCTGGTCCTTGTCCGCATCGGCGGCTCGAAGGAGGCGCCATCGTCCGTCACGGTGCTCGAGTCGGGCGTAGTGACCCGTGGCCACGGCATCGGCGCCGTAGGCGGCCAGGCCGCGACGCAGAAGCTCGTCGAACTTGATGTACTGGTTGCAGGCCTGGCAGGGATTCGGCGTCGCACCCTCGAGATAGGAGTCGACGAACGCGTCGATCACCCGCGCACCGAACTCCCGCTCGACGTTGAGGATGAAGAAGGGAACGTCGAGCAGCTGGGCCACGCGTCGCGCGTCATCGGCGGCGTCGGGCGAGCAGCAGGACCGGCTGAGCTCGTAGCCCTCTGGCATGTCGCCGTGGGTGCGCATCCAGACCGCAATCACTTCGTCATCGGTTCGCTCGCGCGTGAGCAGCGCAGCCGCGACCGAGGAATCCACGCCGCCACTCATGGCGGCCACAATGCGGGTCACGCCGTCGCCGCGACCCGGACCGAAGCCCGAAGCCGCCCCACGCAGGCCTCCACGACCTCGAGGGTGCGCTCGATCTCTCCGGCCGCCGTTTCCGCGCCAAGCGTCAGCCGCAGCGAACCATGCGCCAGCGCTGGGTCGATCCCCATCGCCAGCAGGACGCCGGACGGCTCGACGCTTCCGGTTGTACAGGCGCTGCCCGTGCTGGCCTCGATCCCTTCCAGGTCCAGCGCAGCCACGAGGTCGCCGCCCTCGATGCCCTCGATGACCACCGAGGCGCTGTTCGGCAGTCGCTCGGTGGGGTGGCCGGTCAGCGTCACGCCCTCGATCGCGGTCATCCCGGTGAGCAACCGGTCCCGCAGGATCGCGAGGTCGGCCGCCGGGTAAGCAAGGCGCATCGCCACGCCGAACCCCACGATGCCCGCCACGTTCTCGGTTCCCGCGCGGCGCTGGCGCTCCTGCGACCCGCCGGACAGCTGCGGGAGCATCGGCGTTCCCTGGCGGACGTACAGCGCGCCGACTCCCTTCGGGCCACCGAGCTTGTGCGCCGAGAGGCTGACCAGGCTGGCCTGCCAGGCATCAGGGTTCGGTGGCGCGGAGGCGGCAGACTGGACCGCGTCGACGTGGAAGGGCACGCCGCGGTCGCGACAGATCGCGCCGATCTCCTCGACCGGCTGGATCGTGCCGACCTCGTTGTTGGCCGCCTGGATGCTGACGAGCGTCGTCCGGTCGGTGATCGCGGCCGCCACCTCGGCGGGATCGACCCGGCCGAATCGGTCCACGCCGAGGTACGTCACCTCGAATCCCTGGCGCTCGAGCACTGCTGCCCCGTTGAGCACCGCCTTGTGCTCGACGGCGCTGGTGATGACGTGCCGTCCGCGCGCGCTGGCACCCCAGGCAACGCCCTTGAGGGCGAGGTTGTCGGCCTCGGTGCCCCCGGACGTGAAGACGATCTCGCGCGGCCTTGCGCCCATGGCATGCGCGACGGCTTCTCGGGCCTCATCGAGCCCCTGGCGCGCGCGGCGGCCTGAGGCGTGGATGCTCGACGGGTTGCCGTGGTGCTCCGTCAGGTACGGGAGCATGGCCTCGAGCACCTCGGGGCGAAGCGGGCTGGTGGCCGCGTGGTCGAGGTAGATCGCCATCGGCCGATGATAGCCGCGGGCGAAGAGAGGCGCCGTTCGGAGGTCCGAGCACCGTAGTCTTCAAGAGACTTGAAGACCGGACGAGGTACCCGACGATGAAGGTTCGAACCCTCGATGACATCACCGATACCGAGCGCGACGTCCGCGGCGATGGCTGGCGGGCGCGCCGTCATTTCGTGCGCGATGACCGCCTCGGCTTCTCGCTTTCAGAGACGACCGTCGAGGCCGGCCGTGAGCTGCAGATCTGGTACAAGCACCACCAGGAGGCGTGCTACGTGATCGAAGGGGCGGCCGAGATCACCGAACGCGAGACCGGCGCCGTCCACCGCATCGGTCCCGGCGACGCCTACGCCCCGCAGCACGACCGCCACACGATTCGGACGCTCGAGCCATTGCGGCTCGTCTGCGTCTTCAGCCCGGCGCTGACGGGCCACGAGACCCACGACGCCGACGGCAGCTACGAGCCCGCCCCGGCAGCCGACTGAACGCGCCAGACCGATACGGCATCAGCGAACCCCTTGAGCGTCCGCTCGCCGGCCGGAACCAGGTCGAAACGACCGTCCGATGCCAGCAGCACCGCCGCGCCCGGCCCCGCGAGGACCTCGCCCGCGCCGGCACTGGACGCGATTCGCGCTGCGAGGTTGACGGTCCGTCCGAAGTAGTCGCCGTCCCGCTCGATCACCGACCCAAGCTCGAGCCCGAGGTGGGCGGGACCGAGGCCGGAGGCCGGGATGCCGACAGCCAGATCGAGCATGGCGATGGCGGCCGTGGCCGCCTCGTCGAAGCGGAACATCGCCCCGTCGCCGAGGAGCTTCACGACCCGGCCGCCGTGGACGCGGGCCGCTCCCTCGGCCAGCTCCTGGAGGTGGCCGGCCGCGTCGACGGCCCGTTCGTCGCCCTCCACATCGGTCATCCGCGTGTACCCGACGAGATCCGCGAAGGCAATCACGGGCGGCTGATGCGGACGCTCGGGGATCACCTGGCGCGCGACGAGATCGTGCTCGAAGAGCTCGACGTTGACCGATTGCATGGCGTGGACGCTGTGCCGCTGCTGGAGCCACACGAGCAGCTTCGGAGCCAGCTCCACGAGCTGCGCGGCGGGCGTGACCGTCGCGGCCACGTAGTCCTCGTACGTGTCGTGGCGGCTCATGCCCGGCATGGAGACCTGCTCGACGAACAGGTCGACCCAACCCTCCGACACGCGCCTCGCGCTGTCGCCGACGATCCGCGCTGCGCGGATCGTCGCGTCCTCGCCGTCCGCGACGCGCCAGATCGTCACGAATGCCTCGACCAGCTCCTCCTCGACCTTCCGCGTCCGCGTCCACGCCTCGGGCAGCGGCAGGCCGAACGCCCCGTAGATCGCGCGCAGGCGGTCCATCGGCTCGCCGATCGAGGTGGCGAACTCGCTGAAGGTGCGACCCGATGGCTCGATCGGAGCCTGGTGGAAGGCATCGGCGATCTCGAAGCTCAGGACCCGGTTGGCGATCGCCGACTCCAACTGCTCGAGCGTGAACCCGGCGTCGAGGTACGCCGACGCCGTCAGGACGCGCTGCAGGTCGGGCACGTCGAACGGGCCGTCCTCGGACGCGGCCGTGACCCCGATCCGGGCAAGGCCCCGGACGGTCGCCTC